>JBBASO010000053.1:0-17690 GCA_040399265.1 Prochlorococcaceae cyanobacterium | reverse complement strand
CACCCTCTCCGTTTTTACAGGATCAACAAAGATCCGAGTGGGTCCAAAATCACCCGAACTCCAGGGCCTCCAGCTGAATCTCTCCCTGGGGGACATGCTGCTTCATCTGTTGCTTGAGCGAATCGACTGGCTGCGCCGGATCCGGAGCAGAAAGCTTCGATGCTGGCCAGCGAAGATGATTCATCGAACTGTATTGCAGTTCTGAATGGTGATCAGGCCAGCACCACCCACCCATCTAGTACCGCCGCAAAGAGCAGCGAGCGCACAAAATTTTACGGAGACCAAAGCACTGGAGCAGCCCCCTGAGACAGAAAGCCTGAAGGGAGCTTTCCAAATTAATGCATCTTCAACGGAGACTCAAGACAACAATCGGACACAACAAAAAAGTGCGAGCATCAAGTTCAGAGACCACCCCAGCCGACCCGACCTAGCCTGTTGCAGAAGCATATCTTTCCGGCACCCTAGATAGGCCATCAGCCAGACTTCCTTGTGGCAGCAAGAATTCCATCGGGCTGATTAACGGTTTGAAATTCATCATGCAAAAGCCGGTATCCTGCACTGGCAAGAGAAAATCTACACCTTTCATGAATGGCCGCTCCATGTGTGCCGATCAAAAAACCATTGACAACCAAGCCACCCGCGGAAACAGAAAAGAATTCTTCCAAAATCGCCGCCTCAATACCCTGAACATCCATCTGAATCAAATCCACTTGGTCACTTTTTATAACTTGTCCAAGCTTTGACAAAGCAACCGACTTGATTTCAGAAACTGGCCTGGCGCCCGCGTCTTCAGGCCTGACCAGAAAGCTGCCAAACGATCGGTCTACCAATAAGTAATCACTGCCACCTGGCGCGACAGCCAGACCATGAATACAGAAATCAGCTTCAGAAAATCCATTGAGCTTGATGTTCGCCATTAAAAAATTTCGATGACGCTCTAATGGCTCAAAACAGTGTATGACAAGATCCGGTCGAACCTGCTTAGCAAGCAAAACATAATAGCCAATGGCAGTCCCAAGACTTACAAAGCAGGCGCCATAATCCAGCCCCGTAATCATCTCCAAGAAAAGCCCTTCCTCGTCTTCTTCATGAACATTGCACTTGGCGTAGCGAATACGCTGAGCCTCAACCAGCTGCTCGTCGTACACCTTTATGCCATTATCAAAGCAATGAACGGCTCTCATTGGACCCGACTCCTTCGTCTTGGATAAGTGATTGTACAAGGAATGATCAATCCCTTTTGCCCAGATAGGCGCTGATCTGACTGACCCAGCTGGTGGGGCGATCGTTCGCCCTCATGCGCACCGAAGCCATTGAACAGATCAGCGGCATGCCGCCACGAGCCAGGTTGGCGCACACATGCCAGCACAGCGACAGCGCAATCAGCAGCCAGGCGAGCAGATGGAGGCTGTAGGCGAGATGGTGCAGCTGGCCCGTGCGCAGCCAGTCCTCGCTCATCAGCTTGCCGGTGATCACCGCCAGCGCCAGAGCGATCAGGGCTGCAGTGTTCGCCGGTCGACGCAGGCGAAACCGACCGAGCGTGATGGCATACAGGCCGAACAGCAAGGCGATGGGCCAGAGCAGAACCCCAAGGCTGCCGTGCAGATCGATCCACTCACCGGCTGGCTGCCAGGGCAGACGACCCCAGCGACCATCATGAAGGGAATAGACGACAAAACCGCTGACCCAGAGCAGCGGCACGAACCCCATCATCACGCCGTGCAGAAGCCTCAGCAGAGATGGCTGATAAGGGCGTGCCACAGCCACAAGCTCATTCAGTGCCCGGCTGTTGTAGCGGAACCGGCAACGGCGCTGAAGCGGCGATAGAGCCAGCGCCACAGCAAGCCGAGCGCCAGCACCAGCACGCCGCTGCGCCACGCCGCTGCCGGCACCTGAAACGCCAGGGCCAGGCAGCTGAGCAGACCGAGCCAGGCCAGAACCGCCGGGAACTGCCGCTGGGAGGACCGAAGCCGCAACACACACACATTGGTGATCGCGTAGTAGATCAGCACGCTGAAAGCGCTGAAGCCCCAGGTGAGCTCAAGCCGCCCACTGCAGCTGAGCAGGGCGATCAGCACACCGCTCAACAACACTGCTGTCTGGGGACTGGTGGCGGTGTTGTTGAGCACAGCCAGCTGCGGCGGCATGTCACCGCGACGCCCCATCGCCAGCCAGACCCGCGACAGACCCAGCACCAGATTAAGCAGCACCCCCACCAGGGCAACAACGGCACCGAGGGCCACAATCCAGCCCCCCCAGGCCCAGCCCGCCTCGAGCAGCAGGCGAGCCAGAGGCGGCGCCAGCGCTGCGGCTGACGCCGATCCAGGCTGCTGCAGGCTCGCCGCCAGAGCGCTCGGGCCGACCAACCGCAACGCCGACGCCGCCACCGCGAGGTAAACCAGCAGAACCACCACGAGCGTGGCCAGCACGGCGCGGGGGATGGTGCGTTCGGGGCGCAGCACCTCTTCCCCCATCGTGGCGACACGGCCATAGCCGGTGAAGGCGACGAACACCAGGGCCGTGGCCTGGGCCACGCCGCCGAACCCAGGCCTGACCGGATCCGGCGCGCTCGGCAGAGGCGGCAGGCTGGTGGCACCGACCACGAACAACAGCAGGCTCAGCAGTGCGCCGCCCACCAGCAAGGCGTTCAACCACTGGCTGCGGCGCAGGCCAGCCAGTGCCGCTGCGGTGATCAGCGCCACCGCCAGCGGCGGCCACCAGCGCAGACCATCGGCTTCAACCCCCAGCACAGATCCGAGATAAGCGGCCAGGCCAAGCGCCGCCGCTGCCGCCGAAGCCGTCTTAGCGCAAAGAAACAGCCAACCGGCCGTAAATCCTGCCAGAGGCGAAAGCAACTGGAAGCCATATTCATAGGTGCCGCCACTCACCGGCATCTCGGCCGCCAACTGGGCGGCCGAGAGCCCATTGGCACCGGCCAGCAAGGCGGCCAGAAGGATCGCCAAGGGCAGGGCATCACCGGCGGGACCCGCCGCCAGCGCCAGGCTGACGAACACCCCCGTGCCAAGGATCGACCCCAGGCCGATCAGCACCGCTCCGGCCATGCCCGTGGTTCGCCGCAGTGGCTTGGAGCGGGCGGGTTCGGATCGCAACGACACGGCCTTGAGGCGCGGAACGTATTTGTGAACAAAGCCTATTGGGCTTTGCCCATGTACTCGCAGCCAAGGCAGCGACCATCCGCCGCCTTGAAACGGGCGAAACTATACCGATCGCGCAACCCAGGCCATGGCGCCACCCAGGCGATGAGGACCTTCGCAACGGCTTGCCGCCCTCTGGACAGGCAAAGATGGGTTGGTAGCGTGCTGAGAGTTGAAACCCCAATCCATGCTCACCGGTTCGGAATTGCTCGCCAAGGTCAAGGAGCTGGGAGATGCCTCCAAATCCGAATTGGTGCGTGAGTGTGGCTACGTCAGCACCAAGAAGGACGGCAGCGAGCGGCTCAACTTCACGGCGTTCTACGAGGCGCTGCTGGAAGCCAAAGGGCTCAACCTCGGCGATAACAGCAAAGGTGCCGGCAAAGGCGGCAGGAAGCTGAGCTACATCGCCAAAGTGCAATTCAACGGCAACCTGCTTGTCGGCAGCGCCTACACCGCCCAGCTCGGTCTCCAGCCCGGCGACGAGTTCGAGATCAAGCTCGGCCGCAAACAGATCAAGCTCATTCCAGCCGGAGCAACTGAAGAGGACGAGTGATCCCCACCTGGATCACACCCGCCTGAAGTGGCTGGCTGCTGAGGTGCCTGACGAGCGAACCGCCAGGAACCTCTGGTCAGCCCTGGGGTGGTGATGGCTTGCTGCTTGTCGATGACGCCGGCACGGTGAGCTGGGTTGATCGGTCGGCATCAGACCGGCTCGGAGCCGGAGAGCAGCGGCTGGTCCGGCCAGTCCCTGGCTTTCTGCTGGCCCGCCCTGAACGGTTTGGTTGGCAAGCACAGCAGGCGGCTCCAGCAGGCTCCGCTCGACTTGCAGCTGCCGAGCCCCAGGGGAATGCTCCACGCTACGCGCCTGTTCAAGACCGACCAGGGCTCGGCATCGGGCTGCAGCAATCCAGACTACAGAGCCCGCTGGAGCATCCCCTCACACAGATGCTCTGCGGCATGTTCGTGCCGTGCAGGACGCCCTGCTGGTGACCCGGCCGAACTGATCGACGCCTCAGGCCCTTGCCCATCACAACCTGACAACGCTGCGGCTAGCGGGCGTGAGCATCGCCCGCGACGATTTCGGTACCGGCTACTCCTCCCTGGCCTGCCTCAACGCCTTCCCGATCGATGTGGTCAAACTCGATTGGTCGATCATTGGCCGACTCGGCGGCGATCCACCCCGCAGCACCATGGTGTGTGGATGTGTGCAGGTGTTCCAGGACCTCGGCCTGCGTGTGGTGGCCGAAGGCATCGAAACCGAACATCAGCGCCAGGCCTTGCTGGCCACGGGGTGCAGCCTGGGCGAGGGATGGGATGAGAAATGGGAAAAGCAAGCCGGTGACTGGATTTGAACCTGCGACCTACTGATTACGAATCAGTTGCTCTACCGCTGAGCTACACCGGCCCAGCCGCGAAATTAGCATTCGGCATTCGCGGCCTGTCCATGCCAAGCGATCCTCAGTCCGGGCGAGACCGCAACCTGGATCCCCAGCTGAGGCTGCGTCTGCTGGAGGAAGCGAAAACCCCCTGGCGCGGGCTTCGCCGCGGCCTCTGGCTGGCTTTGACGGCATCCGGCGGCGTAGGGCTTGCGGTGATGGCCCTGCGGCTGTCATCAGGCGAGTCAGTCGCCCCCGCCGATCTGTTGATCCAGATCGGTGCTGTTGTCGTCTTCGGCGGCCTGCTCTGGTTCGATCGCCACAGGGGAGGAGCGATCCGCGATGAGGGCTGAACCAGGCTGGTCGAGCGTCTGAGAAGAGTCTGCCGCCACAGCCGCTGCCGCCGCCGGTCCCTCCATGGCAAGGGGCTGAAGCAGCAGCAGGGGCAGACCGAGCGAAAGCGGCTGAACAAGCGGGGCCCGTGGTGAAGGCTGCCCACCCTCGAAAGCGGCCGCAGGGCGACTCAGCAACCAAATCGCCTGCAGCAACTGCAGCGCTTGCCAGAGCATCAGCGCCAGCACCCCGGCAGCAAGCAGGAGGCTCACGAGGCGAGGAGCCTCCTGCATGGGGGACAGGGGGGTCGCCAGGGCCGAGAGGGCATCCACCCGCCAGAGCAGCACCAGCAACAGCCCCATGGCGAGCGGCAGGGCCGACCGCAACAACCAGGGCTGGGGCAGGGCGGTGAGCCGACGCTGCAGCGACGTGCGAGCGGCGACCGGTACCTGAACGAGCAGCAGAGAACAGCAGTCCGGCGGTCGACGCCAGAACAGAGCCGCAGGGGCGAGAACCCCCAGAGCCCAGGCCAGCAACCGCTCGAGAGCGGCAAAGGGGCCGGGGTCGGCCCCAGCCAGCAGGAGGAGCAACAGCAGCAGCTCCAGCGGCAGCGCCCCGAGGGCGATCAGCTGAAGCCAGAGCAAAGGCTCGCTGCGGGGATTCACGGCCGGCGGTGGCGGAGTGGACGGGACGGTCAGATGCTGAGGGTGCGTCGCTGGGTGACCAGCTTGAACGCCTCAATGCGATCGCCCTCCTGCCAGGCACTGAAGCGATCACAGGCCACACCGCATTCGAAGCCGGTGGCAACCTCCTTCACATCGTCCTTGTTGCGGCGCAGAGAATCGAGATCGCCCTCGTAAACCTTCTCCTTGCCCCGCCAGACGCGCAGCTTGCTGTTGCGCTGCAGCTTGCCGGTGGTGACGTAGCAACCCGCCACGGCGCTCTTGCCGATCGTGAACACGGCCCGAACCTCGGCTTCGCCCAGAGGCTCCTCCACCAGCTCGGGCTCCAGCAGGCCTTCCATGGCCAGCTGGATGTCCTCAAGCAGTTTGTAGATCACGTCATAGTCACGCACGTCGACACCCGTGGCATCCGCAGCCCGCTTGGCGCCCGGTGCCATCGAGGTGTTGAAGCCCACGATCACGGCGCCGGATGCCGCAGCCAGGTCGACATCGGTCTCGGTGATCTCGCCCGGTGCGGATAGCAGCACCCGCACCTGAACCTCGCCCTGGGGCAACTGCTCCAGGGAACCGAGGATCGCTTCCACCGAGCCCTGAACATCCGCCTTGAGAATCAAGTTGAGCTCCTTGAGCTCCCCTTCACTGGCCTGACCGGACATCGAGGCCAGCGACACCCGTCGGGAGGCCATCTGCTGGGCGAGGCGTGTGGCCCGCGCCTCACTGGCACGGTCGCCCACCACGGAGCGAGCCGTCTTCTCGTCGGGATAGACCTCGAATTCGTCGCCCGCGGTGGGCACCTCACTGAAGCCCAGCGCCTCCACCGCAAAGGCGGGGCCTGCCAGCTTCACGCGCTTGCCGGTGTCGTCCACCATGGCTCGCACCTTGCCGAGAACGGGTCCGGCTGCCAACACATCACCGGTGCGCAGGGTGCCGTTCTGAATCAGAAGTGTGGCCACCGGCCCCTTGGCCTTGTCGAGGTGAGCCTCGATCACGGTGCCTCGCGCCATCCGATCGGGATTGGCCTGCAGATCCTCCACTTCGGAGACCAGCAGAATCATTTCGAGCAGCTTGTCGATGTTCTCGCCCTTGATGGCGCTCACGGGCACCATCACAGTGCTGCCGCCCCAGTCCTCAGCGACCAGCTCCTGGGCCGAGAGCTCCTGCTTGACCCGGTCAGGTGATGCACCCTCCTTGTCGATCTTGTTGATCGCCACCACGATCGGCACCTTGGCGGCACGGGCATGGCTGATCGCCTCCAGGGTCTGCGGCCGCACGCCATCGTCGGCGGCCACCACCAGCACAGCGATGTCGGTCACCTTGGTGCCACGGGCCCGCATGGCGGTGAAGGCTTCGTGACCCGGCGTGTCGAGGAAGGTGATCTTGCGCGACTCAGCACCATGCTCCACCTCCACCTGATAAGCGCCGATGTGCTGGGTGATGCCACCAGCCTCACCAGCCGCGACCCGGGTCTTGCGGATGGCATCGAGCAGGCTGGTCTTGCCGTGGTCGACGTGGCCCATCACCGTGACGACGGGCGGGCGCCGGATCAGGTGCTTGAGGTCACTCTCCTCGATCATCTCAACCGTCTTGGCGGCGGCTTCCTCCACGTCGTCCTCGAGCACGGGCACACCGAACTCTTCTGACACGGTTTCGATCGTGGCCAGATCGAGGCTTTGGGTGACCGTGGCGATGATCCCCTTGAAAAAGAGGCTCTTGATGATCTCTGAGCTCTCGACCCCAAGCTTTTCCGCCAGCTCCTGCACCGTGAGGTTGCCCTCCGGCACGATCAGCATTTCGGGGCGCTGCTGCTTGGCCTCGCGGGCAGCCCGCAGCTCCATCGCCCGGCGGCGCTGACGCTGACGGGTGGTTTCCTTCTTGCGCTTGCGCACCGCGACGGTGGGCTTTGCCGTCGTGATGGCAGCGGTACGCGGCTTGGCCGGGCGCGCCAGGCTGGCCTGGAGCACGATCGCCTCCTGCTCGCCGGCGTAACCACCGGTTTCGGCGGTGAGGGCATCATCGTTCTCGCCGATGATGTGCACCTTGGGGCGCTGGCGCTGCGGCGTGCGGCTGCGCAGAGCCTCCAGCTTGGCGCTGTCATCCCAGTCGGGACGACGCGGGCGACCAGCCGGGCCGACTGCACCGCCGGGCCGTGCACCGGGGCGTCGCGGCGCCGTTGGCGCTGCCGGCGTGGGGCGGACCAGATCCGGGGTGGTGCTGGGAGCGGCGGTGGCCGCCTCGCTGCGCTCACCTGGCCGGCGTGGCGGCGGGGCGGGGGTGCGCCCGGAAGGCTTCTGCAGCTGCATCAGCTGGCCTGGTGCGACCGGCTTGCGCATGCCCGCAGGCATCCCCGGACGACCGGGTGCAGCAGGCCTGCCGGCACCGGCACCAGCAGGGCCACCAGGACCCGTGGTAGCACCCGCACCAGCAGCAGGGCCGGCGTTGCTGTCACGACGAATCGGCTTACCAACCAACTCCAGCGGCGTGGGACCGGGTCGACCGGGCTGACCAGGACGCGCCGGGACAGGAGTACCGCCCTGGCGCTGCGGAGCAGGACGCTGACTGAGGGGCGGCCGGCCAGCCGGAGGGGCCGGCCGACTGCTGGTGCCCGCGCCGCTGATCGGTTTACCCACAAGCTGCGGCCTGCCGACAGGAGCAGGGGCACGTGAAGGCTGATCCGGTTTGCGGTTCGGGGCCGGAGCAGCGGGCCGGGTTGGCTTGGAGGCGATCACCACCGGTGGGCGCGCGGGCGGGGCACTGCGGCTGGGTGGGGCGCTGGGACGGGGAGATGTGGGACGGGGTGAGGTCGGTTGGGACTGGGTCCGAGCTGCCGCAGGTGCCGGAACGGCAGGCTTGGCGGGAGGCGCTACCGGACGAGCCGGCTTGGCCGCTGCCAGGGGCCGGGCGTCGTCGGCGACCGGGGCTGCTGATCGCTGGGGAGCCGCAGGCTTGCTCGGAACAGAAGCGCTCCCGGCCTCTGGCTGGATCGGCTGAGGCTTGACAATCTCAGGCCGGGCCGCTTGAGGCCTAGCCGGAGCTGGTGATGGCGTGGGGGGCGTCGGCGGCTTCTGGGCGGATGGGGCGGCCAGTTGCGGCTTCACGACAGGCGACTTCACAACGGGCAGCTTCGCGGCTGAGGGCTTCGCGGCTAATGGCTGCACAGCAGAAAGCTGCACAATGGCCGGCTTGACAGCTGGGGACTTCGCGGCTGGCGGTTGGGCGGCAGCGGGTTTGGCGGGTGCCGAAGGTGGGGAGGCGGCCTTCTTCACGGTGAGGATCGCCTTGGCCGGAGCCGGGGCAACGGGGGTTGGGGTCGCCGCCGAGCCATTGCCGGACCTGGTGAGCAACCGGCGGATCTGAACCGCCTCGTCGTCACTGATGGAGCTGCTGTGGCTCTTCGCGGCCACCCCCAGCTTCTCAGCAGCGTCGAGCACGTCCTTGTTCTCCAGGCCCATGTCCCGGGACAGCTCATAGATTCTGACTTTGCCGCTGCTGGTCATTCAGGTCTCCGATGGTCGGGGCCTCCAGGCCGCTTAGGAACCCGGGGCACACCAGGCCGCACGCGCACTGCGGCCAAAAGCCATCTTGCCTCAGGGGGGGGATGGTCGCCGCCCGTCGCCATTGAGGCGTGCTTCCAGCTCATTGAGAATGGCGTCGTCAACGGCGCAGCGCAGAGCCCGGCCCAGTCGCCGCCGGCGACGGGCCTCTTCCAGACAATTGCGGCAAGGACAGAGGTAGGCGGAGCGCCCCATGCCCTGATCGAGGGCGATGCCGCCGGCTGCCAGGCGGATGATCCGCCAGAGCCGACTGCGATCGCTCAAGGTGCGGCAGGCCACACAGCGCCGCAGCACGGGCCGGCTGCCTGCCATACCGATCACTCCTCGTCGTCGACCGACTCGGCGTCATCGCCACCGCCCGAAGGTTCAGGCTGACCGTCATCAAGTGCCTCAGCGTCAGGCTCCACGTTGTCGTCGGCCTCGAAATCTTCGTACTGCTGCTCTTCGTCTTCCGGCAGGGGATAGAGCTCCCGCAAGCGAGCATCCTCCTCGGCCCTCGCCGCCTGCTCAGCCGCCAACCGGGCTTCGGCCTCGGCCTGAAGCTGCTCTTCCTCCTGGCGCCGAGCGATCAGCTCAGACACCACCGCGTCTTCGGTGACCTGGTCGTATTCGCTGGCATTTTTGATATCGATCTTCCAGCCGGTGAGCCGGGCTGCCAGGCGCACGTTCTGCCCTTCCCGACCGATCGCCAGGCTGAGCTGGTCGGGCGGCACGAGCACGTGCGCATGCTGGCCGTCGCGATCCACCAGTCGCACCGCCTCGACCCGGGCCGGACTGAGCGAATTGGCGATGTACTGACCGGGGTCCTGCGACCAGCGGATCACATCGATTTTCTCACCGCGAAGTTCGTTCACCACCTGCTGAATCCGCGAGCCACGAGCGCCGATACAGGCGCCGACCGGATCGACTTCGCGCTCCACCGAATCGACGGCGACCTTGGTGCGCGGGCCCACCGAACGGCTGGGGGGATTGGCCTCGCGGGACACGGCCACGATCCGCACCGATCCCTCCTGGATCTCGGGCACCTCATTCTCAAACAGGTAGACCACCAAACCGGCATTGGAGCGGCTCACAAATAGCTGAGGCCCCCGGCGAGGCACCTCGCTCACCTCCTTGAGAAATACCTTGAAGGTGGCATTGGCCCGATAGTTGTCGTTGGGCAACTGATCGCGACGCGGCAACTCGGCCTCCACCTCCGGCCGGCCCAGGCCACTGCTCACAGCCATGATCACGCTCTGGCGCTCGAATCGGATCACCCGGGCCGTGAGCACAGGGTCCTCCAGATCGGCAAATTCCTCCTGGATCATCCGCCGTTGTTGATCCCGCAGCTTCTGGGCCAGAACCTGCTTGGTTGTAGCGGCGGCCATCCGACCGAAATCGTCCTTCTCTGGGGTCACATCAAGTACCACCGTGTCGCCGATCTGGGCATCTTCGGCAACCTGGCGCACCTCGTCGATGGCGATCTGATGATCGTCGCTCTCCACCTCCTCCACGATGATCTTTGAGGCCAATACCCGATAGCCCTCGTCATCGAGGTCGAGCTGCACATCGAAGTTCGAGAAATAATCTTCCTCGAATGGGTCCTCGCTGATGCCGAGATAGAGGGTGCGTCGATAGCGCTCGTAGCCCTTCAACAGCGCTTCGCGCAGGGCGGCTTCCACCACGGCGGCGGGCAGTTTTTTCTCTTCGCTGATGTCCTCGATCAGATTGGTCAGACCGGGTAGCAGGACGAGGGCCATGGGTTTTCGGTTGTGAAGTGATTCGGTTTTTCGTGATTCAGTTGTCGGTGTCGGAGCAGACCAGCCGCACCTCGATCACGTTCTCGCGGGGGATCCGCCGGATGCGGCCGCGGATGTTGAGCTGCACGGTGGCGGTGTCGCGCTCGAGCAACAGCCCGTCGCAGCGCCGTTCTCCTCCGCCGGCATCGCGATGAAGCACGGCTACCGGAAATCCGCGAAAGCTGCGGAAGTCCCGATCGTCGCGCAGCACCTCGCTCACACCGGGGCTGCTCACCTCCAGAACATAGGCGGCCTCACCGAACACGCCGGAGGCCTCGAACGCTTCGCCGAGCGGAGCGCTGAGGGAAGCGCACTCATCAAGGCTGATGTCGGCTCCGTCGTTCCGCTGCACGAACACCTGAAGGGTTATCGGGATGCGATGGGTGAGCAGCTGGGAACCCCGCACGCTGTAAGAGCCCTCAGCCAGGGCCTGCCGGGCAAGCCGGTCGAGTTCCAGGCTGAGCGGATGGTCCAAGGAGAACAGGATCGATCACACTCCTCAACCTACGGATTCACAGGAACCTGCACCAGCAGTGAACAGCCCAACTCAATCCGAGGGCGCCTGCTCCGCGCCGCCAGAGGCCCCCAAACCGCCGGCCGCCCCCATAGCGCCGCTCAGATCGAGCGACGGGGCCTCGGCGAAATAATCGCCGGGTTGCACCGTGCCGCGCAGGGCGTGGTCTTGATTAAGGCACTGGGCCCGCTGCTCGTCGTTCTTGAGGAACTGACACACCCGCGCCCAGAGCTTGGCCCGGGTTCCAGGACCACCACGGCTGAAATGCACCAGGTCGCCTCCGCCCCCCATGCCCTCGATCTCCACCTGACAGAGGCTGCAGCGCTGGCGGCTGCCTGGGGGAATTGCTGCCATCGTGCGTGCGGCGCTGAACTAGCAACTTAAGCGGATGCGACTGCTTCAGCTCAGCGATCCCCACCTGCTGGCGAATGGAACGGGCCGCTACCGGGGACGCCGGCCGCTGCAGCAGCTGGCGGCGGTGCTGAACCAGGTGCTGGCCACCGGTCGTGTGCCGGATCTGCTGCTGATCAGCGGTGACCTCTGTCAGGACGAGAGCTGGTGCGGCTATGTGCGTCTGCGCGACCTGCTGGATGGCTGGCCGACGCCGGTGGCGTTGCTCTGCGGCAATCACGACCATCCCCAACTGCTGCGGGCAGCGCTGGGTCGGCGGGCCGTGATAGCACCGGCCGTGCTGGAGGTCGGCGGCTGCCGACTGGTGCTGCTCAGCAGCCACCGCCCCGGACGCACGGAGGGTTGGCTGGGGGAGGGGCAGCTCGTCTGGCTGAGCCGGCTGCTCCAGACCTGGAGAGATCAGCAGCAACCGCTGCCGCTGCTAGTCGCCCTGCACCATCCGCCCGTGCCAATCGGCGATCCGACCATGGACGCGATCGGGCTGAGCGACGCGGTGCCCTTGCTGGCCCTGCTGGCCGAGGCCCCTGGGTTGCGGGGTGTGCTGTTCGGCCACGTGCACCAGTACTGGCTGGGAGCGCTGCCAGGTCGGAGCGATGTGCCCCTGCTGGGCTGCCCCTCCACCCTATGCGGCTTCGGACCGGTGCAGCCCTGCCCTCTTGGCCGCGCCGCCGATCCCGGCGGTCTCTGGCTGGAGCTGACGACCGCAGCACCGCTCCGGCAGCAACTGCTGCGCTGGACGATCCCCGAACCCGATCGTGCCTAGCCTCAAGCGGAGCTCTTCCGAGACCCTGGTGAACCGCATCGCCTCGCCCCGAGTCCCAGCTCGAGTCTCAGCTCACCAGCTCAGCACCGTCGTGGGGCGGATCCTCGCCAACCTGCTGCCGGTGCTGCTGCTGCTGATGCAACCGCTGCCCCTGGGCGCTGCAGAGACGGTGCCCGACCGTCCGGTGCCCCACAGCTTCGTGGCCGAAGCGGCCCGGGCCGTGGCGCCGGCGGTAGTGCGCATTGACATTGAACGCAGCGTGCCCCGCCAGCCCTTCGATCCCGCCCTGCTGGATCCGCTGCTGCGCGATTTGTTCGGCGACCCGGAGGGCAGCCGTCGGGAGAGGGGCCAGGGCTCCGGTGTGGTGATCGACGCCGGCCGCGGCCTGGTGCTCACCAATGCCCACGTGGTGGACCAGGTCGACAGTGTCGAGGTGACGCTGGCCGATGGCCGGCAGCTGGATGGGGAGGTGGTGGGGGTCGACGGTGTGACCGATCTGGCCGTTGTGCGGGTGCGCGGCGTACACAACCTCAAGGACGCACCACTGGGGGACTCGGAGACCTTGGAGGTGGGGGACTGGGCGATCGCCATGGGCAGTCCCTACGGACTGGAGCGCACCGTCACACTCGGCATCGTGAGCAGCCTGCACCGGAACATCAACAGCTTGGGCTTTTCCGACAAGCGCCTCGACCTGATCCAGACCGACGCTGCAATCAATCCCGGCAATTCCGGCGGGCCGTTGATCGATGCGGCCGGCCAGGTGATCGGCATCAACACCCTGGTGCGCTCGGGCCCGGGCGCCGGGCTCGGCTTCGCCATCCCGATCAACCTCGCCAGCCGCGTCGCCGACCAGCTGGCCAGCGGCAAGGCGGTGGTACACCCGTACCTGGGCCTACAGCTGGTACCGCTCACAGCCCGCCGCGCCCGCGAGAACAACCGCGACCCCGACGCCCTGCTGCAATTGCCGGAACGCGATGGCGCCCTGGTGCAGAGGGTGCTGGCGGACAGTCCGGCCGAGGCGGCGGGGCTGCGCCGCGGCGATCTGGTGGTGGCGGTAGCCGAACATCCGGTGGCCGACCCGGCCACCCTGCTGCAGCAGGTGGAGCGCTCTGAAGTGGGAGCGCCGCTGGCCCTCACCCTGATCCGGGGCCAGCGGGAACTGACCCTGTCGATCCGGCCGGCGGCCCTGCCCCAGGCGGGATAACCCTTGCTACGGTCGCGAGCCACAACGGCCGGAACCATGGCGGACCTGCAGGATCAGATGAAACAGGCGGTGGCGGCCGCCGCCACCGAACAGATCCGCAGCGGCATGGTGGTGGGTCTGGGCTCAGGCTCCACTGCCGCACTGATGATCCAGGCCCTGGGCAGGAAACTGCGCAGCGGTGAACTCAGCGACATCACCGGCGTGACCACCTCCTTCCAGGGGGAAGTTCTGGCCGCCGAGCTCGGCATCCCGCTGCAGAGCCTCAATGCTGTCGACCGGATCGACCTGGCCATCGACGGCGCCGACGAAGTTGACCCGGCCTTCCAGCTGATCAAGGGTGGCGGTGCCTGCCATGTGCAGGAGAAGCTCGTGGCCGTGCGGGCGAAGCGCTTCGTGGTGGTGGTGGATTCCACCAAGCTCGTCGACACCCTCAACCTGGGCTTTCTGCTGCCGGTGGAGGTGCTTCCCGGCGCCTGGCGTCAGGTGCGGGCCCAGCTGGCTGTGCTGGGCGGCGACGCCCAGCTGCGCATGGCCGTGAAGAAGGCCGGCCCGGTGGTGACCGACCAGGGCAACCTGGTACTGGATGTGAAGTTCGCCGGCGGCATCAGCGATCCCGAGGGCCTCGAGAAAACGATCAACAACCTTCCCGGCGTGCTGGAAAATGGGTTGTTCGTGAATCTCACCGATCAGGTGCTTGTTGGCGAGATCGTTGATGGCGTGGCCGGGGTGCGGGATCTCGTCAAGCGAGGCTGAACGCACACGCCGGGATCCTGCAAGCCGAATCTGGTGTGGTCTGGCCGCCAGCCCATGGCGTTTGCCCATGCGGTGCGTATCTCACGGGGATTGAATCCGGCCGCCAGCTGGACGCACGCAGCGCGATGAGTTGTCAACCGACCCATGACTTCGCCATCGTCAGCCCGGTGGCCTCCGAGGATTTCGGCGCCAAGGCAGAACGGCAGTACACCGGGTCTTATCGCTGATCTGGCCAGCCCGCTCAGCCCTGGAGCTGGGCCAGCCGACAACGCACCGATTCGGCATGGCTGTGCAGTCCCTCGCTTTCGGCCAGGGTGATCACGGCAGGCCCGGTGGCCTCCAGAGCTGCGCGGTTGAAGCGGATCAGAGACGTGTGGCGCAGGAAGGTCTCCACGCACAGTGCCCCTGCGAACCGGGCCGTGCCGCTGGTGGGCAAGGTGTGATTGGGCCCGGCCAGATAGTCGCCCACGGCCTCAGGGGTGAAAGGGCCCATGAAGATGGCGCCGGCGTGCTGGATGCAGGCCGCCAGGGGCTCGGGATCCTCCACCAGCAGCTCCAGATGTTCGGGTGCGAAGCAGTCACATAGCTCGGCGGCCGTCTCCAGGCTGTCGCAGTGCACAATCAGCCCCCAGTCACGGATTGCGGCCCGGGTGATCTCTGCCCGGGGGTGGCCCGCCAGCTGCTGCTCCAGGGCTGCGGGCACCGCGGTGGCCAGCTCCTCGCTGGTGGTGAGCAGGATGGCTGCTGCCAGAGGGTCGTGCTCCGCCTGGGCTAGAAGGTCGGCGGCCACCTGGGCTGGAGCAGCGGTGTGATCTGCGATCACCAGCACCTCGCTCGGCCCGGCGAGTGAATCGATCGCCACCTGCCCATACACAGCCTTCTTGGCAAGGGTCACGTAGAGATTGCCGGGGCCACTGATCACATCGACGCGCGGAATCGACTCGGTGCCATAGGCCAGGGCAGCCACGGCCTGAGCCCCACCGACGCGGTATACCTCACTGACTCCGGCAAGGTGAGCGGCGGCAAGCACGGTGGGATTGGGCATGCCGTCAGGGCCGGGCGGCGTCACCATCACCAGCCGCTCCACGCCGGCCACCCTGGCCGGCACCGCATTCATCAGCACCGTGCTCGGATAGGAGGCCCTGCCTCCGGGCACGTACAGGCCCGCCCTCTGCACCGGCCGCCAGCGGCGGCCCAGCCGTTCGCCATGAGGACCGATCACGTCCAGATCAGCCGGCAGCTGGCGGCGGTGAAAGTCGAGGATACGTTCGTGTGCCAGCTCCAGCGAACGCTGCAGAGCCGGCTCGCAGGCCTGCCAGGCGGCCGCGAGCGCTGCTGGAGGGATGCGCAGCGGTTCGGGCCGCACTCCATCGAAGCGCTCGCTCAAGGCGAGGAGAGCGCGATCCCCCTCGCTGCGAACCTGGTTGAGAATCGCTTCAACACTGGCGGCAGCCGCATCCATGCCACTGCCATCGGTCCTGCCGGCAATCGCTCTGAGTCGCTCCATCGCTGCAGCCCGGTCGCGCAGGCAGAGGATGCTGGTGCTGTTGGGGACTGCTGAAGCGGCCACTGCAGGCTCGGCGGGCACGTGCTCCGAACCTAGGCGTCCAGACGCCAGCCACGCTCCAGGCCAGCACCAGCAGACAGGACCAGGCAGCTGTCCATGCCGAAGATCGACTCCGGGGGGGGGCTGGGTTTAAGATGATTGTTTGCTGATCCAGCGAACGACCGCCTGTGGCCAATAACACCTCCTCAAAGAAGCGTATCGAGATTGCGGAGCGCAACCGTCTGCGCAACCGCAGCTACAAATCGGCCCTGCGCACGCTCATGAAGCGCTGCTTCAGTGCCTGCAGCGCCTACAGCCAGCAGCCCGGCGATGAGGCCAGGCAAGCCGTGCAGGTCAGCATGAGTGCCGCCTTCAGCAAAATTGACAAGGCCGTGAAAGTCGGGGTGCTGCACCGCAACACCGGCGCCCACCAGAAATCGCGCCTGAGTGCAGCGGTGAAGAAGGTCACCGAGCCGGCCGCCAAGGCCTGAAGGTCCCCTGCCAGCATGGCGTTGTCTATCGCTTCGCCCGGCCTGTGATCGACCAGCACGATTCCGCCCAGCCGAGCCCAGCAACGCCAGCCTCAGTCGGTGCAGAGATTGAGCTGGTTGACTCGCACTGCCATCTCGTCTTCCGCAACTTTGATGCGGATCTCGACGCAGTGGCTCAGCGCTGGCGCGATGCGGGCGTCGGCGCCTTGGTGCACGCCTGCGTGGAGCCATCGGAGATTCCGGCGATCCGGGCCCTTGCGGACCGTTTCCCGGAGATGCGTTACTCGGTGGGAGTTCATCCACTCGACACGCAGCACTGGTCAGCAGACACCCCGCAAGTGCTGCGGGAGGCCGCCAAAGCCGATCCTCGGGTTGTGGCGATCGGCGAGCTAGGGCTGGATCTGTTCCGCCAGCAGAATCTCGAAGAGCAATTGGCGGGGCTGCAGCCGCAGCTCGATCTGGCAACAGAACTGGATCTGCCGGTGATCATCCACTGTCGCGATGCTGCAGGTCCGATGCTGGCCGAACTGCGCCGCCGCGCCGACAACGGACGGTGCCCCCGCGGAGTGATGCACTGCTGGGGAGGCACTCCCGAGGAAATGGAAGCCTTCCTGGAGCTGGGTCTGTACATCAGCTTCAGCGGCGTCGTGACCTTTCCGAAGGCCGACGCTACCCATGCCTGCGCCCGTCAAGTCCCCTCCGACCGCTATCTGGTGGAGACCGATTGCCCGTTCCTGGCGCCGGTGCCAAGCCGCGGCAAGCGCAACGAGCCTGCTCTGGTCGCGGCGGTGGCAGAAAAGGTGGCTGAGCTGCGCGGAGAATCACTGCAGCACGTGGCTCATACCAGCAGCAGCAACGCAGCGAGCCTGTTCGGGCTGACCCTGCACAATGTATGATGCTCCATTGGCCTGGAAGCAGATTCGCTCCTTGTTGTCGACGCCTGCAGCCCTGAAGCGAGTTCGTTAGGCATGCCTCTGCGGCCAGCCGTTCCCCTGCGGGGAGCGGCTGTTCGCGTGGCCTTGCCCGGCGAGCCCGGCTCAGCGGCTGCCAGATCAGATCGACAGGCCAGTCATCTCCACCCGTTCCTGCAGGTTCACCGCATGAGCAGCGCGATCCAGGTCGCCAAGACCGC
>JBBASO010000052.1:6892-18224 GCA_040399265.1 Prochlorococcaceae cyanobacterium | reverse complement strand
GCGATGTGCACATCACCGCCAACAAGAACACCGTGCCCTTCGATCCCCAGTCGCCGTTCGTCACCAGCGGTCTGCGCTTGGGCACCGCCGCCTGCACCACCCGCGGCTTCGATCAGGAGGCCTTCCGTGAGGTGGCCGATGTGATCGCCGATCGCCTGCTCAACCCCGAGGACGGCGCCATCGAGCAGCGCTGCCGCGAGCGGGTGGCCGGCCTGTGTGAGCGCTTCCCTCTCTATGCCCCGAATCGCGCCCTGCAACCAGCCTGATCGGCCCAGCGTCCGTAAGGTGGCGCCGATGGAAGGACCTTCCATCTGCTCCTCCAGCCACTCGCGGTGACCCTCGCCTACAGCCCCAACGCTGCAGCCCTGCTCACCTTCGCGGTGGCGGCTCTGCTTACCGCTCTGATCGTGCCGGTGGTTCGTCGCCTCGGCTTGCGCTGGGGTCTGACCGATACCCCCGATGCCCGCAAGCAGCACACCCGGCCGATGGTGCGCCTCGGTGGCATCGGCATCGTGCTGGGCTTCAGTCTGGCCCTCACGCTCACCTGGCTGCTTGGTGGATTCGCCGATCTCGAACCCAGCAAGGATCAGCTGATCTGGACCACCCTGGCGGGCTGCCTGTGCTTCTTCGTGATCGGCCTGGCCGATGATCTCTTCGCCCTGCCGCCCCTGCCTCGGCTGGTGCTCCAGTTCGGCGTGTCGATGGCCGCCTGGCTCGAGGGGGTGCAGATCGGCACGATCGAGCTGCCGTTCAGCTGGGGGGAGCAGTCGCAGGCGCTGCTGGTGCTGCCCCCCTGGCTGAGCCTGCTGGCGACCCTGATCTGGATGGTGGGCATCACCAACGCGATCAACTGGCTGGATGGTCTCGATGGTCTGGCCGCCGGGGTGAGCGGCATCGCCGCCGTGGGGCTGCTGTCGGTGAGTTTCAGCCTGCACCAGCCCGCCGCCGGCCTGCTGGCGGCGGCCCTGGCCGGCAGCTGCCTGGGTTTTCTGCGCCACAACTTCAACCCCGCCCGCATCTTCATGGGCGATGGCGGCTCCTACTTCCTCGGTTTCGCCCTGGCGGCGATCAGCATCGTGGGGCCCGCCAAGGGGCTCACCAGCGTCAGCCTGCTGCTACCGCTGCTGATCCTCTCGCTGCCCCTGGCCGACATGTCGGCCGTGATCATGGGCCGCCTGAGCGAGGGCCATTCACCCTTCTACCCGGATCGGCGGCACCTGCATCACCGCCTGCTGCGCACCGGCCTCAGCCACCGTCGCACCGTGCTGGTGATCTATGCCTTCACCCAGTGGCTGGCCGCCCTCGCCCTGGTGCTGGTGAACGCCGAGATGCGCTTCCTCTGGCTGGCCCTGGCCACGGCGGTGCTGATCTGGGTGCTGGTGAACACCCGCAGGACTCTGCAGAAGGCCGATGGTGGCCAGGACACGCGGCCGTGAACCGATGAGCGCTGAGATCCTCTGCATCGGCACCGAGCTGCTGCTGGGCAACATCACCAACGGCAATGCCCGCTGGATCGCCGAGCAGCTGGCGGCTCTCGGCATCGCCCATCACCGTCAGCAGGTGGTGGGGGACAACCGCGAGCGCGTGATCGCTGCCGTGCGCGAGGCGGCCGGTCGCTGCCGGCTGCTGATCACCACAGGAGGCCTCGGCCCCACCCCCGACGACCTCACAACCGAGGCCATCGCCGCCGCCTTCGCCACCCCCCTCACCGAGCGGCCGGAGGTTTGGGCCGACATCCAGGCCAAGCTGACCTCCCGTGGCCGGCCCGTGACCCCGAGCCTGCGTCGCCAGGCCCTGCTGCCGGAGGGTGCGGCGGTGCTGCCCAACGCAACCGGCTCGGCACCCGGCATGGTCTGGAGCCCGGTGCCCGGTTTCATGATCCTCACCTTTCCCGGGGTGCCCAGCGAGATGCAGGCGATGTGGAGCGCCACGGCCGTGCCCTTGCTGCGCCGTTCAGGCCTGGCCGAAGGTGTGTTCGCCAGCCGCATGCTGCGGTTCTGGGGCGTCTCGGAATCGAGCCTGGCCGAGCAGGTGGCCGATCTGCTCGAGCAGGCCAATCCAACCGTGGCCCCCTATGCCGGTGCCGGCGAGGTGAAGCTCCGGCTCACCGCCCGGGCCGCCAGTGCGCCCGAAGCGGAGGCTCTGCTGGCACCTGTGGAGGCTGAGATCCGCGCCCGGTCCGGCATGGCTTGCTTTGGCAGCGACGATGACTCACTCGCCTCCGTGGTTCTGCAGCTGCTGCGCCGACGCGGCCAGAGCCTCGCGGTTGCAGAGAGTTGCACGGGAGGGGGGCTCGGGGCGGCGCTCTCGGCGGTGCCCGGCGCTTCGGAAGTGTTTTTGGGAGGAGTGATTGCCTACGCCAATGCCGTCAAGCAGGAGCTCTTGAATGTGCCGTCAGGTGTCTTGAAGACCTGTGGAGCCGTGAGTGATCCGGTGGCCCAGTCGATGGCTGAGGGAGTGCGCCGCGCCACTGGGGCTGATTGGGCGATTGCTGTCACCGGCATCGCCGGCCCAGGGGGCGGCAGTGCAGACAAGCCGGTTGGGCTGGTTCACATCGCCATCGCGGGGCCCGATGCCTGTGGGAGCGAAGGGGTGATCTTCGGGGCCAGCCGCAGCCGCAGCTGGATCCAGACGCTCAGTGTTGGCGAAGCCCTCAACCGCTTGCGGCTCAGGTTGTTGGCGTTCTGACGATCCCTGGTTTTCGATTCTCCAGGACCAACCAGAGCAACGCGTCAATGACACCTATGGGTAGGCATCAGGGTGGGGACGAGGTGTTGCACGATTTCGCCAGGGCCTTGAAACGGCGCTGTCGCCCCTGCGACCAGGTGGGCTGCTATGGCGAAGAAGAGTTTTGAGTGGCGCTCCCCCATGGTGCTGGACCCGTTGCGCCGGCGCGGCGAGACCCCGATGGTGGCCGCCAATGCCCGCTTCCACGCCTGCTGGGGAATCCCCATCTGTGAACGGTTACCGGTGAACCACTTACTTGTGAATCACTTACTTGTGAATCACTACATCGACGCCGCTGGTGCGGCGCTTCACAAGCACCCCGGTGTCCAGCTCGCCCCGGTGTATCTGTAGGTCGATCTCCTCTTCGCCCAGCCGCAGCCCGTGGATCTCCAGCAGGTTGATCCGCTCCGGGAGCATCGGATTGCGGAACAGCACCTCCACGCGACCGCTCTCGGGGTTGTGGCTGATCCCCATGCCGGTGATGGCCTCGAGCAGCCCGAACAAGCTGCCGCTGGCCCAGGCCTGGGGGCTGCAGGCCACCGGGTAGTGGGTCGGCCCTTCGTCGGGCTGGCGGGGGAAGCCGCAGAACAGTTCCGGTAGACGATGCAAGGGCATGGCCTGGGCGGTGTCGAACAGACCCATCAGCACCCGCATGGCCTCCGGGGTGTGGCCATAGCGGGCGAGCCCCAGCGCGATCAGGGCGTTGTCGTGGGGCCACACCGAGCCGTTGTGGTAGCTCATCGGGTTGTAACGGGCTTCGCCCTCATCCAGGGTGCGAATTCCCCAGCCGTTGAAGCTGCTGGGGGCCATCAGCTGCCGGGCGATCGCGCTGGCCGCGGTTTTGCTGGCCAGCCCGGTCCATAGGCAGTGGCCCGCATTGGAGGCGCGCACCTCGCAGGCCTCGCCCTGGCCGTCGATGGCCAGGGCATAGGAGCCGATCCGCTCGCACCAGAAGGCGTCGTGGAAGCGTTGCTGCAGCTGCCTGGCCTCCTGCAGCAGCCGCTCGGCCTCGGCATCGTGGCCGAAGTGCTGTTGGATGTTGGCCATGGCCCGGCGGGCCCCATAGCTGTAAGCCTGCACTTCGCACAGGGCGATCGACCCTTCCGCCAGGCGACCATCGGCGTGGTGAACGGCATCGTCGGAATCCTTCCAGCCCTGGTTGCGCAGGCCCCCCTGGGCGGCGCACCTATAGCGCAGGAAACGATCGGGGGCGCGCTTCTCGGCGTTGCGAACCCAGGCCATCGCCGACTCCAGGGCGCCATGCAGGTCGCGGATGAAGGCCTGATCCCCGCTGCGCATCAGGTAGTCGCCCGCCAGGATCAGAAACAGCGGGGTGGCATCGACGCTGCCGTAGTAATGGGCGAAGGGCACCTCTCCCAGTGCGGCCATTTCCCCCAGCCGGGCCTCGTGCAGCACCTTGCCGGGTTCCGCATCGTTGGCTGGGGCTTCCTGGCGGGCCTGGTGCTCCGCCAGGAAGCCCAGGACGCCACGGGCCAGCCTGGGTTCGAACAGCAGCATCTGCCGTGCCGTGATCAGCCCATCGCGGCCGAACGGGCAACTGAACCAGGGCACGCCGGCGTAGGGGTAGAGGCCGTGGTCGAGCTGGCTTGCCAGCAGGTGGACATCCGAGGTGGAGCGCGCGATCCAGCAATTGAAGGCGGGATTGTCGGTGGTCACGCTGGCCGCGAGCCGGTTGGCCTCGCGGAAGCGCTCCACCGCCGCCTCCAGGGCCGCATCAAATGCCGCCTCCGGCGTGGGCGGCAGGTGGCTGCCGTCGGGGTGGAAGTCGAGCACCAGGCAGAGCCGCCTTGGGCGGCGGGGTTCGAGTTGCAGGCTCACCTGCAGGCAGGCTTCATCCAGCTCCTGCACCGGTCCACTCAGCCGCACGAGGGTGCAGCGGTCGGTGTCGTCGAGTCCGCGGTAGACAACTTCCAAGCCCTCAGCCGTGACGTTGCGTACGGTGCGCCCGCGCTCCGGCCGTTGATAGCCCCGCACCTCGAAGATGTCGCGAAAGTCGGCGTCGACGTGCAGCGTGATCGGTACCTGCAACGAGGTTTGGGCATAGCTGGTCAAGGTGAGTTGCTGCAGGCAGGCCGTCGGTGTGAGCACCGTGCTCCGCTCCAGATGCACGGTTTCGTCGTCGTTGCTGAGGTGGCTCACCTGCAAGCCCAGTTCTCCCCGTTCGGTGGAGTTCAGTACCGCCCCCGGACGGCCCCAAAGCAGCCATTCCAAACGGCTGACGTGACGCGTGCCCCGGTGAAACACCCCCGAGTCCGCATGGGTGTCGGGGTGGATCTCGCCCCGGGCATCGAGCATCGCGAAGGTTTCCCCGTTCTTCAGTACAAATGGAGCGAGTACGTCATGCGGCATGGAGCAGGGGGTCGCGGGGTGGGCACGGGCGATGCAGGGAGCGGTTGATGTCCTGGGCTCCGGGGTCTGCTTGGAGGTCGATCAGGCGGCTGTAAAGCTGTTCGTATTGCTCCGCCTGGCGGGTCACGCTGAACCGCCGCTCGAAGTCGAGCCGTACCGCCTGCCGATCCAGCCGGTCGAGATGTTGCACCGCATCGACGGCCTCCGCGATCGAGTCGACCAGGACGCCGTTGAGGCCGGGGCGGATCACCTCGGGTGTGGAGCCGTTGCGCCAGGCGATCACAGGGGTGCCACAGGCATTGGCTTCGATCATCACCAGCCCGAAGGGCTCCGCCCAATCGATCGGGAACAGCAGAGCCAGGGCGTTGCCCAGCAACTCCTGCTTGCCGGCGTCGTCAACCTCGCCGATGAACTCCACCAGGGGATTGCCCTCGATCAGGTCCGCGATCTGGTCGCGGTAGTAGGGCGCATCGCAGCTGTCGATCTTCGCGGCCACCTTCAGCGGCAGGCCCAGCTGGCCGGCGATGGCGATGGCCCGGTCGAGGCGTTTTTCCGGCGAGATGCGTCCCACGAAGGCCAGGTAGTCGTCGGGTGCGAGCACCGGTTGATACAGATCCAGGGGCAGGCCGTGGTGAACGGTGGCGAGCCAATGGGCCTCGGGCAGCGGTTGGCGTTGCGCTTCGGAGATCGATACCAGGGGCAGCTGGTGGAAACGTCGATACAGCTGGGCTCGGTCGGGGGCCGTCAGGGGGCCATGCAGGGTGTTCAGGTGGGGTACCGGCAGCCGTCGCATCAAGGGGTAGTGGCTCGCTCCGGTGTGGAAGTGCAGCACGTCGAAGCGATCGAGCTGATCCATCAGCTGGTCCAGCTGGATCAGTTCCGGCACGGTGGGGTCGCCGTTGTAGCCGCCCAGGCGCAGCGCCTCGGGCACGCAGGGGAACAGCTCTGCGCTCGTGCGGGAATCGCCGCTGGCGAACAGCACCACGGCATGGCCGCGCTGCACCAGTTCTTCGGTGAGGTAGTGCACCACCCGTTCGGTGCCGCCATAGCGCCGGGGGGGAATGCTCTCGCAGAGTGGGGAAATCTGAGCAATGCGCATCACTGGCGAGGAGGGAGGGGTGCCGCGGCTGATGTTGTCCGGAACAACTCAGTTCTAGAGAGGCTTTTGGGGCGTGCCCCAGCCGGATCTGAGGCGTATCGGCCCCGGGGTGCAGCTCTAGGCTGAGCCGTCAGTCGAACGGGTCATCCGTGAGCGCCGGCACCCTTTACGACAAGGTCTGGGATCTGCACCGGGTGGCGGAGCTGCCGGGCGGCTCCACCCAGCTGTTCATCGGCCTGCACCTGATTCATGAGGTCACCAGCCCTCAGGCGTTTGCGGCCCTCAAAGATCTGGGCCTCGCCGTGCGCCATCCCGAGCGCACCGTCGCCACGGTGGATCACATCGTGCCTACCACCAGCCAGGCGCGGCCCTTCGCCGATCCCCTGGCGGAGCAGATGCTGGCCACCCTGGAGGCCAACTGCGCCGCGCACGGCATCACCCTGCATGGCCTCGGCAGCGGCCGCCAGGGCATCGTGCACGTGATCGCCCCCGAGCTGGGCCTCAGCCAGCCGGGCATGACCGTGGCCTGCGGCGATTCCCACACCTCCACCCACGGCGCCTTCGGGGCGATCGCCTTCGGCATCGGCACCAGCCAGGTGCGCGACGTGCTCGCCAGCCAGAGCCTGGCCATGAACAAGCTCAAGGTGCGCCGCATCTGGGTGGAGGGCCAGTTGCAGCCGGGTGTGTTCGCCAAAGACCTGGTGCTGCACGTGATCCGCAGCCTGGGGGTGAAGGGCGGCGTGGGCTACGCCTACGAGTTCGCCGGTCCGGCGATCGCGGCGCTGTCGATGGAGGAGCGCATGACCCTCTGCAACATGGCGATCGAGGGCGGGGCCCGCTGTGGCTACGTGAACCCTGATCAGATCACGTTCGACTACCTGCAAGGCCGCCCCTGCGCCCCCACCGGTGAGGCCTGGCAGCAGGCGTTGGCCTGGTGGAGCGGCCTGGCCAGTGGCCCTGATGCGGAGTTCGACGATGAGGTGCGCTTCGATGCCGCGGCCATCGCTCCCACCGTGACCTGGGGCATCACCCCCGGCCAGGGCATCGGTGTGGACGAGGCGGTGCCCACCCTGGAGCAGACCCCTGTGGAGGAGCGGCCCCTGGCCGAGGAGGCCTACCGCTACATGGATCTGCAGCCCGGCACGCCGATCGCCGGCACGCCGGTGGATGTGTGCTTCATCGGCAGCTGCACCAACGGCCGTCTCTCCGATCTTCAGGCAGCCGCCGCCGTGGCCCGGGGCCGCCAGGTGGCGCCGGGGATCAGGGCCTTCGTGGTGCCCGGCAGCGAGCAGGTGGCCGCGGCGGCCGCGGCCGAGGGGCTCGACAGGTTGTTTGTGGCGGCGGGCTTCGAGTGGCGTGAGCCCGGCTGTTCGATGTGCCTGGCCATGAACCCCGACCGGCTCGAGGGCCGCCAGATCAGCGCCAGCTCCAGCAATCGCAACTTCAAGGGCCGCCAGGGTTCCGCCACGGGCCGCACCCTGCTGATGAGCCCGGCGATGGTGGCCGCCGCCGCCGTCACCGGCCGCGTTATCGATGTGCGCGAGCTGCTCAATGTCTGAGCGCAAGTCAAGCCAGCCCAGCCAGCCCAGCTCCCTGCCCGACCGATGATTTCCGTCGCCATGCCCAGCTCCGCCCCGTTTCCCTCAGGCCCGATCCGGAACCATCGCGGCCGCGGCGTGGCCGTGGTGGGGGCCGACATCGACACCGACCGGATCATCCCGGCCCGCTTCCTCAAGTGCGTCACCTTCGACGACCTGGCCCGCGGCGTCTTCGCCGACGACCGCAGCGAGCTGGCCGACGCGCCTGCAGGGCAGCACCCCTTTGACCGACCGGAGCACCAGGAGGCCTCGGTGCTTGTGGTGAACAGCAACTTCGGCTGCGGCTCCAGCCGCGAGCACGCCCCCCAGGCCCTGATGCGCTGGGGCATCCGCGCCCTGATCGGCGAGAGCTTCGCCGAGATCTTCTTCGGCAACTGTCTGGCCCTGGGCATCCCCTGCCTCAGCGCCGAGCCCGACACGGTTCGCGCCCTGCAGGAGGCGATCGCCGCCGATCCCGGTGCCGAGCTGCTGCTGGATCTGGCGGCCTTGGAGGTGGAGCTGGAGAGTGAGTTCGTCGGTGCTAACCGCTGGCGGGTGCACCTCGACCCCGGCCCCCACCAGATGCTGGTGAGCGGCCAGTGGGATGCCACCGGTCAGTTGCTGGCCAACGCTGCGGCCCTGGGCGACACCGCCGCCCGCCTGCCCTACCTGGCTGGCTTCAGCGCGGCTTGAGCTCAGCTGCCGGTCGGGGCACGAAGGGGGTGCCACCGCCATTGAAACTGAAGTCGTTGAGCTTGATGCGGATCCCGCCGATGCCGTCGTAGGGGCTGTAATAAACCCCCAGCTCGTAGGAGCGCTGCTGGAGCTTCAGCTCCACGTAGGAATAACTCACATCCCCATAGAAGCGTGAGCTGTCGTCGATGTTCACCGTGGCGCCCGCCTCCAGCACCAGCGGCCCATACAGCTGCTGGGCGGCGCGGAAGCTCACCGTGCGCAGGTCCACAGCCCGGTCGAAGCCGAAGGGGCTGAGGCCATCGCGCTTGGTGCCGCCCAGCAACACCGCCACCTGGGTGTAGTCGAACCAGGGCTGGCGGAACCGCCCCAGGGTGAAGGCCGGCCCGCCGTAGAGGGTGAGGGTGTTCTGGCGGGCTCCGTCTTCGTAGTGGGCCAGCGACGTGGCCAGGCCGAAATCCAGCGCGACTCCGGGCCGGATTGGCAGTGCCGAGTAGCGCAGCGCCGGCAGCGCCTCCCGATCGGGTTCCGGCTCCGCTTCCCAGAGCCGCAGACTGCCGTTCAAGCCGGCGTTGAACCGGGCCCGCCAGAGTGTGTCGAGCTCATCGCTGCGGAACAGGGCGGCCTGATAATCGCCGGCCACGGCCCGCCAGTCGATGGTCCACGGACCGAGATAAGGGGTGCGCCGCCGATCACCGGCCCGGTCGGCGGGATCGGCATTGAGGGTGAGGCCGCCCTCCAACTGTCCGCCGTAGGCATACACCACGGTCTGCAGGCCGAGGCTGCCGTTGTAGACCCGCTCCCGGTAGGCGCCGAACAACTGGCCCTGGGAACTGGTGTGGCCCGGCAGACCAAGAGGGGTGCCCAGCCGCACGATGCTGCGGGTGCCGGCGGTGAAGTTGTCCGGACTGAAGGTGGAGAAACTGGTGTCTGCCTTCAGGCTGAAGCGGCCCAGGGGAGCGTTGAGCAACGCCACTAGGCCGAACAGATCGCCGCCCTGCAGGCTTTGGTTCACCCGGGGGCCCGCCAGGCTTCTGCCTGGGGCGGTGTAGCTGTCGGTGCGGCCCTGGATCGCGCGCTGCACCAGGAACTGGGGCTGCAGCTCCAGCTTGCCCCGTTCGCCAAAGCGCAGCGGTGGCAGGTTGTAGCCCAGGTAGAGGCCGTCTCGATCGCGCTGGTCGGTGTCGAGGGTGAACTGCAGCCCCTCCTCGCCGATCGCGGCCCGTCTGATGCCAGGCAGGGCCAGCCGGTTGCTGAGCAGGATGCGGGTGCGACGGGCCTGGATCCTGGTCACGCCTTCAGGCTCCAGCCGCGCTTCCACCTGCTCGCCGATCACCCACGACTGCGCCGGTGTGAACGGGTCGTTGGTGAAGGCCACCTCGCTGGCGGTCCAGCGGTTGCCGCGCAGCACCACGTTTGCGGCCTGAAAGCGCAGTCGGTTCAGTTCGCCTCGCCCCGGTTTGGGTCGGCGGATCACGGAGGCACCGGAGGGCCCGGCATTGCTGGCCTCCTCATCGGTGTCGATCACCGCCGTGAGATTCAGCTTGATCGACGTGTCAACGCTCTGGCGGAAGCGCACTCCTGCCACCCGCTGGGCAATGGCTGCGGCTGGTTCTGTGGCTTGCGCTGTTGCTGGTTCTGTTGCTGGAGCTGTGGTGTGGTCGGCGGCGGGTCTGCCGCTGCTGCCGGGTCCCCCTGGTTCGAGGGCCACATCCGTAAGCACCTCGCGCAGGCTTCGAGGACGCTGGCCCGTCGTTGCCCCAGGGCAGCCGCGGGGAGCGGGCAGCGTGGGCAGGGCTGTGCGGCCAGGTGGCAGCAGGTTGATCACCGGCCGATCACCCGGCTGGCTCTGCAGAGGCGGGCAGGCAAAGTCCTGCTCGAGCGGGGAGGCTGGCTGCGGCTGCGCCAGCGGCTGCGGTGCCGTGGTGGTGGTCGCAGCCTTGGGTGTTGCCGGTTTCGGTTTGCTCCCGGGTGGCTGCAGCCGCTCCAGCTCCGCTTCGATTCCCTCCTGATCGATCACCCCGTACACGTCCTCCAGCTCGCCGCTGCCTTCCAGCTGGCTGTAGCGCAGCCGGCTGGCCTGCAGGGTCTGATTGCCGCGCTGCAACCGCACCCGGCCACTGGCGTAGACGGTGCGGCTGGCCTCCATCACCTCCAGCCGGTCGGCCTGCAGCCGCCAGCCATCGAAGCGGGCCTCCACATTGCCTGTCGCCACCAGGCGCCCCTGATCCACATCCGCCGCCTGCTGATCAGCCCGCAACAGCAGGAATGAGGTGGCTGCCGCTGGCGTTTCCTCCGCCCACGCCGGTCCGGCGGCAACAGCGCTGTGGGCAGCGATCAGTGCGAGCACCAGCGGCGCGATCCGGGCTCGTCCCATGGCGGTATGCAGCCGTGCGGGAAGACTGCCTTCGAGCAGGGGCATCGGGGCGGGGCAGCCTGAACGAGCTGACCTTATGGCAGCGAACCGGTCGGTCGGTCTGGTTGATCCAGAGCGGGGAATGGCCTGCAGCACTGGCAAGCCGGCCCGCGGCCCCTGCAACACCGAAATCGACCGGATCTGTTCCCCAGGCTTGGCCTTGCCGGATCTGGACGGGAACGATCGAATCCTGTGTGGTCTGGCCAGGTTTTGCGTGCTTTGCCTGGCGTGGATTGAGGGCTCGGATCGATGGTCTCGGCAGCGCTCGGGTTCAGGGCTGGACCGATTGGAGCTGTTCGGTCAGGAACAGAAGCAGTTCGCTCAGCTCGGTTTCAGCCGCGGTCGGTGCTTGCGGGCTGCTTCAAGTGGTGCTGACTGGGACGGGGCTGCTTGGCACAGCGCGGCTGGGTGGCAAGGCGCTGTATTGGAGTCGCGCTGCATCGGCCCAGG
>JBBASO010000052.1:4944-6792 GCA_040399265.1 Prochlorococcaceae cyanobacterium | reverse complement strand
GGCCAGGCAATTTGGCCTTGGCCAGGCGATTTGGCCCTGGCTGCCTGTGCCGGAGCGGGTGTTGCCTCCCAGGATGGCTGGGGTTGGTGTCCCGCTCCCGGTATCAGCGTCTCAGTCCTCCAGGTCCTTGCGGCTGGGGGTGCGGCTCGGATCGCTGGCCAGGAAGCCGAACACAAAGATGCCGATGAAAAAGAAGACGACCGAATAAACCGAGATCTTGAGAGCCAGCATGGTTCGGTCTTGCGGGAGGCGAGCAGGTGACAGGGAATGACGAGCCGTTCTGAAGGGCTGACAAGCCCTCCGGCAGCTCCATCATCCTATGGGACCTGGCCGGCTATCCAACGATGACCGAGGCCCCCGCCCCTGGGCTCTCTCACCAATTTGAAACGTTCCCGTCGCAGGCCGGACCCCCTGCCGGGGTGTTCAGCTTGGATCTGCAGCCCCTGTGGCGCTGCGTTCAGCCGGATGGGGACTGCGGGAGCGCCCTCGCGCACCCCTGGGGCGAGACCCATCGGCCCGACTGGCACGCCCGTGGTCTGGTGATCTGGCCGCGGGGCGGTCAGTGGCGGCTGCTGCGGCTGCGGTTGGTGTGCCCCCCCGCCTGGGCGACCCTGCAGCAGTCTGGAGCAGCGCTGCGCGCCCGGCTGGTGCTGCGCTGGTGGGCCGATCAGGTGCAACTCCTCGTCGACGATGTGCCGACGCACCATGGTGATCTGTTCGACACGGCCTGTCGCTGGACTCTGCCGGAGTGCTGGTGGCAGGGGGACGCCCTGGATCTGCAGCTGCGCCTGCGCAGCCCGCTCCACGACGACGGAGCCCTGATCCACAGCCGTCTCGAACTGGAGCCCCTCGATCCGGCCGATCCGCTCGGGGTGCTGGATGCCACCCGCCGGGAGCTGGTGCGGTTGCGGGAGGAGGCGGGCCAGCCGCCGCTGCCGCCTGCCGGCGCTGGCTTCCACGTGCTGGGCCATGCCCATCTCGATCTCGCCTGGCTCTGGCCGGTGGCCGACACCTGGCAGGCGGCGGAGCGCACCTTCGCTTCCGTGCTCGATCTGCTGGAGCGGTTTCCCCAGCTTCATTTCGCCCACTCCACCCCCGCGCTCTATGCCTGGCTGGAGCAGCACCGTCCCGCCCTGTGGCACCGGTTGCAGCAGGCGGTGCGCTCTGGACGGTTCGAGCCGATCAATGGCCCCTGGGTGGAGACAGACTGCGTGCTGATCAGCACCGCCTCCCTGCTGCGCCAGTTCCAGCTGGGTCAGGCCGACAGCCGGCGCCGCTTCCCCGAGCTGAGCCACACCCTGGCCTGGCTGCCGGACAGTTTCGGATTCGGGGCCGGCCTGCCGGCCGTGGCCGCGGCGACCGGGGTGCGTTGGTTCTGCACCCACAAACTGTTCTGGAACGCCACCAATCCGTTCCCGCACCGGCTGTTCCGCTGGCGTGCCCGCTGCGGCAGTGAAACCCTGGCGCTGATGACCGCTCCGATCGGCACCGATGGCGACCCGCTGGCGATGGAACGGGAGAGGCTGGCCTGGCAGGCCGGCACCGGCCTGGCCAGCTGCCTGTGGCTGCCCGGGATGGGCGACCACGGCGGTGGGCCCACCGCCGAGATGCTGGAGCAGCTGGCGCTCTGGGATGGCCAGCCGGAGGCGGCTCCGCAGCGCCATGGCAGCCTGCGCTCCCATCTCGCCGATCTGGAGGCCCATGCCGGCAGGTTGCCGGTGTGGCGCGATGAGCTGTATCTGGAGCTGCACCGCGGCTGCGCCACCAGTCGGCCCGATCAGAAGCGCCACAACCGCACGTTGGAGCGCTTGCTGCGTGAGGCCGATCTGGCTGCCGCGTTGGCAGCTG
>JBBASO010000052.1:0-4844 GCA_040399265.1 Prochlorococcaceae cyanobacterium | reverse complement strand
CCACCGATTGAGTCGCCGGTGTGGGTGGAAGGCCTGCGGGCGGGCAATGGGCTGATCAGCGTGCAGCTCGGTGCTGCCGGGGTGGAGCAGCTGTTCGATCGCCACGGTGCTGGCCAGCTGGCGGCGCCGCTGGCCTGGAGCCGTTATGCCGATCGGGGTGAGTTCTGGGACGCCTGGGATCTGGCCACCGATTACGGCGATCGGCCCCTGCCCTGGTGTTGGCAGGGTGAGCCGCAGTGGCACGAGCAGGGGCCTCTCTGCGCCCGCTTCAGCTGGCGGGGCCAGGTGGGCGACAGCCCGGTGCGGCTCGATGGCCGGCTGCTGGCGGGTACGCCCTGGCTGGAGCTGGTGCTGAGCGTGCACTGGCGTCAGCGCCATGAACTGCTGCGCCTGGAGGTGCCGCTGGGCAGGCGCGCCGACCGCTGGGCTGCGGACACCAGCGGCGGTGTGCTGGAGCGGCCCGCCGCGGCGGTCACCCCCCGGGAGCAGGCGCGCTGGGAGGTGGCGGCCGTGAGCTGGCTGGCCTCCTGCGCTCCCGCTGCCGGGCTGGCGCTGCTGCTCGATGGTCCCCAGGGCGTGTCGGCCTGCCCCGATCGGCTGGGCGTGTCGCTGCTGCGGGGGCCGACCTGGCCTGATCCCGGCGCCGACAACGGCTGGGTGCGGCAGCGACTGGCCCTGCTGCCCTGCGCGCCCGGTTGGTGTGCCGCTGGCGTGCCCGAGCAGGCGCTGGCTTTCCGGGAGCCCCTGTGGCTGCGGCCTCTGGTGGGAGATCGGCCGCTGCCTGCGGGCCGGCGCTACGGGCTGCCGGCCTTGCCGGCTGGCGTGCAACTGCTGGGTCTTCGCCCCCTTGCCGGCGGCGAGGCCGTGATCAGCCTCGCCAATCTCACCCCTTGCCGCCAGCGAATCGACATCGGCGAAGGCTGGACGGTGCAGGCGCGCCTGGATGGACTGGATCAGCCGTTGCCGGACTGCGCTCAGAGCGCCCCCTGCCTGGAACTGGCCCCCTGGAGGCTTGGGTTCTGGCGGCTCCGATCCGATTGAGCCGCACCGATTCCCCTGATCGCCTCTGCTCTGATCGGCTCTGCTCTGATCGCGTCAGTCGTCGTGGTCGTCGAATGGGTCGGTCAAGCCCTTAGAGGGGGGGCCGAAGGCCAGGTAGATCCCCATGCCGGTCAGACCCAGCAGAACCACCAGCACGGTGATTGCCACGGACAGGGCAGGAGAGCTGGTGCTGCTGGGGTCCATCAGGGCAGGAAGGGGAGTGTGCTGTGAACGGCGAGCGTCAAGAGTCTCGACAGCCCTCCCGGAGAGGCGGGCTCGGCCCTTACAGTAAACAGCGCGATTCCCTGCCTGAGAGGCCCAAGCAGTCATGGCTCAACGCACCCGTCTCGGCGATCTGCTGCGTCCGCTCAATTCCGAGTACGGCAAGGTTGTACCCGGCTGGGGCACCACCCCTGTGATGGGTGTGTTCATGGTCCTTTTCCTGGTGTTCCTGCTGGTGATCCTGCAGCTGTACAACCAGTCGCTGCTGCTCGAAGGCATCAAGGTCAACTGGAACGGCGCAGGCTGATCCGCTCCGCCCGCCCGGTTCTCTGTTGCGATGAACGTCTTCGGTATCGGCCTGCCCGAGATGGCGGTGATTGCCGCCATTGCTCTGCTGGTGTTCGGCCCCAAGCGGTTGCCGGAGCTCGGGCGCACGCTCGGGCGCACGCTCAAGGGGTTCCAGTCAGCCTCGTCTGAATTCGAGCAGGAGTTCCGCACGGCGATCGCCACCGTCGAATCCGATCCGGTTCAATCCGAAGCGATCCAATCCGGCGCCCTCCAGTCCACACGGGCTGACACAGAAGCTCTCGAGGCCCCCGGCGTGGAGCCGGCAGTGCAAGGGTCGTCGCCCTCCCAGTCGACTGCTTCCGATGCCCCAGCCGGCTGAACCGGCCGCGCCCGAGCTCAGGCTGGTGGTCGGCCTTGGCAATCCCGGCGACCGTTACGCCGGCACACGCCACAACGTCGGTTTCATGGCCCTCGAGCGGCTGGCCGCACAGCAAGCCGGCTCCTTTCGGTTCAATGCCCGTCTGCAGGGATTGTTCGCTGATGTGGGCCAGGGCTCCAGTCGCCTGCGTCTGCTGATGCCCCAGACCTTCATGAACGAGAGCGGTCGCTCGATCCGTGCCGCCCTCGACTGGTTCTCCTTGCAGCCAGGCCAGCTGCTGGTGCTGGTGGATGACATGGATCTGCCATTGGGCCGGCTGCGGTTGCGTGCCGGTGGCAGCGCCGGCGGCCACAACGGCCTGCGCAGCACCATCAGCCATCTGGGCACGCAGGATTTCCCCAGGCTCCGGATCGGCATCGGCGCGCCGGCCAGCGATCCGGCCGAGCGCCGCGCCCGCACGATCGGCCATGTGCTCGGCCGTTTCACGGCGGCGGAGGAGCCCTTGCTGCAGGAGGTGCTCACGGAAGTGGCAGCCGGCATCGCCCTGATTCAGCGTCTCGGTCTGGAACGGGCCGGCAACAGACTGAACGGGTTTCGCGCCCAGTCCGGGCCAGCCTGAGCGGTCCAGCCCCCTCCGATGTCACGCCTGCCCGCCACCACCGCACGCCTGAGGGTGCTGCACCAGAGCTTCAGCGAGCGGGTCCTGGAGGGGGAGGTCAGCGCGGGCAGCTTTCACTGGCGCTTCCGCTGGGCATTCGATCGCGGTGACCTGCAGGTCGAGCCATCCCTGGGCCGGGCCCTGATCCAGGACGCTCTGCTGCGCTTCCTGCTGCGCAGCGACTACGCGCTGGAGCCCGGCGGTGATTACGCCTTCACCGTGCGTGGCCGTTTCTAGGGCTCACCGGCGTCCGCCGCCAGCTGCCGGCGCACCGTGATCCGGCCGCGGGTCAGGGGTTGGTGCAGGTGCCGTTCCAGCAGCAGCTGCGCCACCACGTCGTCGATGTCCCGGGGCGGGAACCGCAATCCGGCCGGCAGCAGCCAGCGCTGCCAGCTGCGGCGGCCCTCCAGCTGCCAGTAGCGCTGGCGGGCCGCCAGGGTCGTGCCGCGCTCGTCCACCTGTTCGGTGTGGATGCCGTGCAACCGCAGCTGGTGCAGCCAGGTGGCGCTGCCGGTGCCGTCACCCAGCACCACCAGCGCCATGCCCTGCGTCTGCCAGTGCTGCAGCTGTCGCAGCGCTGCTGGCGGCGGCAGGATGGCCGCCGCCAGCACGGTGCGGCTGTCGCGGTCCGCCAGCAGCAGCCCGCATTTGCTGCTGCCGGGGTCGAGTCCGGCCAGCCGTGGCGCCGCCGGAGCGTTCATGGCCGCAGTGGCGCTGGTCGCTGGTCGCTATCGCCGGGGCGGCCCAGACGCAGCTCAACGCTGATCGGGTCTGGGGTTTCCGCAGACTTGAGTGCCACCGCCTCCACCTGCACCACCTGGCCCGCAGGCCGATCGGTCAGCGTGCGGGTCAGCCGGCTGAGCCCTCCCGGGTCGACCTGGAGGCCATCCACGAGGCTGCCCTGCCGCTGCACCCGGGCATAGGCCGCTGCCAGCAGCAGGTTCAGGCGCCGGGCGATCTGCACCGGATCGCGCAGATCTCCCTCCAGGGTTGTGCTCGCCAGGCTCTGGCCGGCGCTCACCACGGCCCGGTTGGGCCGCAGATCGGGAAAGGCCAGCACCTGCTTCTCGCCCAGCAGCACGTTGGCGGCGGAGCGGATGCTCACCACCCAGCTGCCCGGCCGGCTGAGCATCTCCTCCAGTTTGTTGATGTCGCTGGTGGGCACGAGCAGGATCTGACGGTTCGGCGGTTCGTCGGGCAGCACCTTGCGGAAGGCGTTCAGGTTGGCCTGCTGCAACAGGGCTGTGATCACCTCCCGCGCCTGGGACGGCCGCTCGAGTTTCACCTTGGCACTGGCCAGCGGCTGGCCGCTGGTGATCACCACATCGCCGCGGCGCAGCGCGATCAGATTCTGTTCGAGCGCCTCCAGTTCCTTGGAGCCGGTGGCGATGCGGCGGGTCACTTCCGCCAGTTTGATCTCGGTGTTGCGGATCTCACCGTCGCGCCGGCGCACTTCGCCGCTGAGCCGCGCCCGCTCCTGCTCCAGCCGGGCTCGCTGCGCCTGCAGGGGAGCCAGTTCCTGGCGCAGCCGTGCGGAGCGCTGTTCGGCCTGCTGCAGCTCCTGCCGCACCCGTTGCTGACCCTGCAGGGCCCGCGCCACCTCGGCCCGACTGGCCAGCAGCCGGGTGCGGCTGGCGGCCACCTCGGCCTGGCTGGCCTGGAGCTGGGCCTGGCTGGTGGCCAACTGTTGGCGGCTGCGATGCACCCGGTCTTCGAGGCGGTCGAGCTCGAACAGGCCGGTGCGCAGCCGCTCACTCACCAGCAGCATCAGGCCGAGCGAGATGGCGCTGATCAGGCTGCCCGTGAGCACGGTGATCACCACCGCCGTGTCCCTGGGCCGCAGGTTGAACAGGCTGAGCCGGGCCTTGCCCACACGGCTGCCCAGCCGGTCGCCCAGGGTGGAGAGCACTCCCCCGAGCAGCAGCAGCGCCAGGATCAGTAGCCAGCCCGACACGGCATCGCGCGAGTGGGCCCAGTATCTCCCGCCTCCACCCGCTGCCCGTCAGTTGAACCGCTTGGCCAGGGCGATCGGGTCGAAGACGGTGATTTTCTTGCGATCGATCTGCAGCAGCCCCTCCTGGCGCAGATCCCCCAGCAGGCGGGTGATCGTCACCCGGGTGGAGCCGATCGCCTCGGCGATCGCCTGGTGGGAGAGGCGCAGATCGATCGTGATGCCTTCGTTGCCGGGCACGCCGAAATCCCGGCAGAGCACCAGCAGAAAGCTCACCAGCCGCGAGCTCATGTCGCGGTGGGTGA
>JBBASO010000051.1:16918-18775 GCA_040399265.1 Prochlorococcaceae cyanobacterium | reverse complement strand
GAGGTCCAACGAACCTCCTGCTGCCGCATCGGATTTCGTTCTGGATCCTGCACCACCGGCCGGCCCTGCACCAGGCCGGCAGCGCAATCACCCCCAAACGGGGACGTTTTCAACAGATGCGGGGCAGCAGCTCCCCGCTCTCGGGCAGCAGCAGGCGCTCGGTGCCCAGGGCGGTGCGCAGCAGCACCCGTGGCGCCAGCCCCGCCGGCAGGACGGCCGCCTCCCCCACCCAGCACCCCCCGTGAGGCGCCAGCACCGCCAGGGCGGTCTGCAGCTGCTCCGCCGGCACCACCGCCACAAACCGGCCTTCATTGGCCAGATGCAGAGGCTCGAAACCGAGCAGGGCGCAGCAACGCGCCACCGGCTCGCACACCGGCACCGCGGCCTCGTGAAGGCGCAGCTCCAGGCCGGCCCCCTCAGCCAGCTCCTGCAGGGCGGCGGCCAGACCACCGCGGGTGAGATCGCGCAAGCAGTGGGGCGTCACGCCTGCGGCCAGCATGGCTTCCACCCTGGACCACAGCGGCGCGCAGTCGCTCAGCAGGGGCGGCTGCAGGGCCAGCCCGTGGCGGGCCGCCAGAATCGCCACACCATGGCGGCCCAGATCACCGCTCAGCAGCAGCTGGTCGCCCGGCCGGATCGCCGCCGGACCCACCGGCACCGGCAGCTTTACCGCCTGCTCCAGCGTGCCGATGCCACTGGTGCTGATGAACAGACCATCGGCCTGGCCCCGCCCCACCACCTTGGTGTCGCCGGTGACGATCCGCAGCCCGCAGCGCTCGGCCGCTGCGGCCATCGAGGCCACCACCCGGCGCAGCAGGGCCAGCTCCAGCCCCTCCTCGAGAATCAGCGACACACTCAGCCAGCGGGGTCGGGCCGCCGCCATCGCCAGGTCATTGGCGGTGCCGATCACCGCCAGGCTGCCGATGTCGCCGCCGGGAAACTCCAGGGGCTGCACCACATAGCTGTCGCTGCTGAAGGCCATCCCACCGACGCCGCTCGGCAGCGCCAGGGTGGCTGCATCGTGCAGCACCGGCTCGGGCGCACCGGCACGGTGGCCGTAGAGCGGCAGCAGCTCCTGACGGATCAGCTGTCGCATCATGCTGCCGCCGCCGCCGTGGGCAAGCTGGATGCGGTCGGTCATTGGCCTCCCACGGGCGGCCGGTAGCGGAAGTAGGCGGCACAGGCCCCCTCGCTCGACACCATTGGCGCGCCGAGCGGATGCTCCGGCGTGCAGCCCGCAGCGAAAGCGGAGCAGTCGGGCGGGCTGGCCAGCCCGCGCAGGATCAGGCCGCTGATGCAGGGCCCCGCCGCCGCGGTTGCGCTGCCGTTCGCCGCCCCGGCGAGAGCGAAACGTTCGCGGGCATCGAGCTGGCGGTAGGGGCCCCGCAGGGCCAGCCCGCTGCCCGGCAACACCCCCAGCCCCCGCCAGGGCTGGTCGACCACGGCGAACACCTCGGCCATCTGCCGCTGAGCCGCGGAATTGCCCGCGGGGCGCACCACCTGGCCATAGGCGTTCTCCACCGCAGCCCGGCCCGCCTCCAGCTGGCGCACGCAGGCCACCAGGCCCGCCATCAGCTCCCGGGGCTCGAAGCCGCTCACCACCACCGGCAGCCGGTGGGCCGCCACCAGCGCCTCCAGCTCCGCCAGACCCATCACCGCCCCCACATGTCCCGCCGCCAGAAAGCCCTGCACCTGATTGGCCGGGTCGGCCAGGATCGCCGCCATCGCCGGGGCCACCCGCACATGGGCCACCAGCAGCGACAGATTCGCCAGGTCCAGCGCCAGCGCCTGGCGGGCCAGCAGGGCGGTGGCCGGCGCTGTGGTCTCGAAGCCCACCGCCAGAAACACCACCTGGCG
>JBBASO010000051.1:2553-16818 GCA_040399265.1 Prochlorococcaceae cyanobacterium | reverse complement strand
AGCTGGTCGAGGCCCCAGCGCACGATCGCGTGGGTCTGGCCGCCGCACACCTCCATCAGGGTCCAGGGGCGGGTGGTGATCGCCGCCAGCTCCGCCGCCAGGGCCTGCACCGCCGCGGGCTGGCTCATGGCAACAGAATTGCTCATGGCAACAGCCCGGGCCAGGGCCCCTGCACCGCCCGCAGGTACTGGGCCCGCTCGTACTCGCCCGGGTTGGCGCAGCGCTGCTGGCTCATGCACCCCTGCAGCTCCCGCACCGAGCTGTAGTCGTGCTCCATCAGCCAGGTGCTGAGCTCGTCCTCGATGCCCCGCAGCCGCTCCGGCCCGTGGCGCAGCAGCGCCGCCACCAGCTGGGTGACGCTGGCGCCGGCCATCAGCAACCGCACCACGTCGGTGCCGCGATGGACGCCGCTGCTGGCGGCCAGGTCGAGGGGCTCGCGGCCGTGCAACAAAGCGATCCAGCGCAGGGGCAGACGCAGGTCGTGGGGGGTGGAGAGCAGCAGGTTGGGCCGCAACTCCAGCTCCTCGATGTCGATGTCTGGCTGGTAGAAGCGGTTGAACAGCACCAGGCCATCGGCGCCGGCGGCGGCGAGGCGACGGGCCATCGCCCGCAGGTTGGTGAAGAACGGGCCGAGCTTCACCGCCAGAGGCAGGCGCACCTCGGCACGCACCTCCCGCACGATCTCCTCCACCTGAGCCTCGATGGCGGCGCTGCTGAGGTCGGGATCAGTGGGTAGGGCATAGATATTCAGCTCCAGGGCCGAGGCACCGGCGGCCTCGATACGGCGGGCCGTCTCCACCCAGCGGCCAGGGTGACTGCCGTTGAGGCTGGCGATCACAGGGATCGAAAGCTGGCGGCGGGCCTGCTCGATCAGGCGCAGGTAGGTGTCGGGCCCCTCGTGCACTGCCGCCCCCTGGGGCAGGTAGCTGAGGGCCTCGCCGTAGCTCTCGGCGCCCTGGCTGGCGTGCCAGTGCAACGCCAGCTGCTCCTGCTCGATCTGCTCCTCAAACAACGAATGGAGCACCACGGCGGCGGCGCCATGCTCCTCCAGCTCCCGCAGCTGCTCCACGTGCTCACTGAGGGGCAGGGCTGCTCCCACCACCAGGGGGGAGCGCAGGGGCAGGCCCAGGTAGGTGGTGGTCAGATCGGGCTGGGGGAGCGAAGGGGTCATGGCTTGCCTTCCGCGGGGGAGGCCGTGCTGGGTCGGGCCGCAGGCCACGGGGCGGCCATGGCCCGGTAGGTGGCCCAGCGGCGGTCGAGGTCGACCTGGGCAGCGAGGGCCAGCTGGCGGGCGCGCTCCGGCTGGCTGTAGCGCAACATGCGGAAGCGGTTCTCCGCCTCCATGCCCTCGGCCAGGGGCCGCCGCGGCCCGGGACTGTCGAGCTGCAGCGGGTTCTCGCCCCGCTCGGCGCGGCGGGGATCGAAGCGGTACAGGGGCCAGCGGCCGGTGTCCACCGCCAGCTTCTGGTGGGCCATGCCCTCGGCCATGGCGATGCCGTGGGCGATGCAGTGGGAGTAGGCCAGGATCAGCGAGGGGCCCGGGTAGCTCTCGGCCTCCAGGAAGGCGCGGATGGTGTGCTCGTCGCGGGCGCCCATGGCGACGCTGGCCACGTAGATGGTGCCGTAGCTCATCGCCATCAGGCCCAGGTCTTTCTTGCCGGCCGCTTTGCCGCCGGCGGCGAACTTGGCCACCGCCCCCAGGGGCGTGGCCTTGGAGGCCTGGCCGCCGGTGTTGGAGTACACCTCGGTGTCGAGCACCAGGGCATTCACGTCACGGCCGGCGGCGAGCACGTGATCGAGGCCGCCGAAGCCGATGTCGTAGGCCCAGCCATCGCCGCCCACCAGCCACACGCTGGTCTTCACCAGGGCATCGGCCAGCTCCAGCAGCTGGCGGGTCTGGGAGCGGATGTCAGGGGCGCGCAGGTCGTCGCCGGGGGCGGAAGCTGGGGCCGGGGGCGCGGCATCGGCCCCATCCCCTGCCAGCAGCCGCTGCAGGCGCTCCTTGAGCTCGGCCACCCGCTGGCGCTGCTCCACGATGGCGGCCTCATCGCCCTGGTCGGCATGGCCGAGGGCCGCCACCAGGGCGGGCGGGAGTTGGTCCGGCGCCACCCGGCCCGCCAACCGCTCCAGCAGATCGAGGGCCATCCGGCGCTGCTGGTCGAGCGCCACCCGCATGCCGTAGCCGAATTCGGCGTTGTCTTCGAACAGGGAATTGCTCCAGGCCGGCCCGCGCCCCTCGCCGTTCACCGTCCAGGGGGTGGTGGGCAGGTTGCCGCCGTAGATCGAGCTGCAGCCGGTGGCGTTGGCGATCAGCATCCGGTCGCCGAACAGCTGGGAGGCGAGCTTGAGGTAGGGCGTTTCGCCGCAGCCGCCGCAGGCGCCGGAGAACTCGAACAGGGGCTGCTGCAGCTGCTGCTGACCGATCTTGTGCAGGTTGAGGTCGCCGCGGGGCGCCTCGGGCAGCTGCAGGGAGAAGTCCCAGTGGGCCCGGGCCTGCTGGCGCAGCGGCCACTGTGGCGCCATGTTGATCGCCTTGCGCCTGGGCTCGCTGCGGTCGCGCGCCGGACACACCGCCACGCACAGGGCGCAGCCGGTGCAGTCTTCGGTGGCCACCTGGATGGTGAAGGTCTGCCCCGCGAAGGCATGGTCGCGGGCGGGGGCGGTGCGGAAGCCCTCGGGGGCGGCGGCGAACGCCGCGGGCTCGGCCACCTTGGCGCGGATCACGGCGTGGGGACACACCAGCACGCACTTGCCGCACTGCACGCACAGGTCTTCCTCCCACACCGGCACCGCGTCGGCGATGTTGCGCTTCTCCCACTGGGAGGTGCCCACCGGCCAGGTGCCGTCGCAGGGCAGGGCGCTCACCGGCAGCGCATCGCCGCGGCGCTCGAGCATCGGCGCGATCACCTCGCGCACGAAGGCCGGGGCCAGCGCCAGGCGGTCCTCCGGCTGCGGCCCGGGGGCCGGGTCGGGCAGGTCTTGCCAGGGAAGCGGTTGGAGCTGGTCGAGGCTGGCGTCGAGGGCGGCCAGGTTGCGGGCCACCACCGCGTCACCCTTGCGCCCGTAGGTGTGCTGGATCGAGGCGCGGATGCGCTCGATCGCCTCCTCCCGAGGCAGCACACCGCTCACCGCGAAGAAGCAGGCCTGCATCACCGTGTTGATGTGGGGCCCCATGCCGGCCTCGCGCGCCACCCGGGCCGCGTCGATCACGAACACCCGCAGGTTCCGGCTGCGGATCGTGGCGCGCAGGCGATCGGGCAGGCGGCTCCAGGTGCCTTGCGGGCCGTGGGGGCTGTTGAGCAGGAACACCCCGACTGGCTCGATGCCGGCCAGCAGGTCGAAGCGCTCCACGAAGTCCCACTGATGGCAGGCCACGAAGCTGGGCCGCTGGATCAGGTAGGTGGCGCGGATCGGCCGCGGCCCGAAGCGCAGGTGCGACACCGTGACCGAGCCCGATTTCTTCGAGTCGTACACGAAGTAGCCCTGGGCAAAAAGATCGGTGCCCTCGCCGATGATCTTGATCGCCGCCTTGTTGGCCCCCACCGTGCCGTCGGAGCCCAGGCCGTAGAACACGGCCCGCACGGTGCCTGGGTCCTCGATCACGAAATCCGGATCCAGGGGCAGGGAGAGATGGGTGAGGTCGTCGTGGATGCCAACGGTGAAGTGGTTGATCGGGGCGGGAACTGCCGGATCAGCCGGGGCCAGCCCATCGCCTGCCAGCAGGGGTTGGAGGTGATCGAGCACCGCCTTCACCATCGCCGGGGTGAACTCCTTCGACGACAGCCCGTAGCGGCCGCCCAGCACCCGCGGCAGGGCCCCACCTGCGCCGGTCCCGTGCACCGCCTCCCACTGTTCGGCCACGGCGGCCACCACGTCGAGGTAGAGGGGTTCGCCGCTGGCGCCGGGGTCCTTACAGCGATCGAGCACGGCGATCGCCCGGGTGCTGGCCGGCAGGGCCTCCACCAGCATCCGGGCCGAGAAGGGCCGCAGCAGGCGCACCTTGAGCAGCCCCACCCGCTCGCCGTCGTGGTGGAGACGCTCCACCGTGTCGGCCGCGGTCTCGCAGGCCGAGCCCATCAGCACCACCACCCGCTCAGCATCGGCGGGGCCCACGTACTCGTAGGGCCGGTAGGCGCGGCCGCTGAGGGCGGCGAAGCGCTCCATCGCCTCCAGCACATGGCCGGGGGCGTCGTCGTAGAAGCGATTCACCGACTCCCGCGCCTGGAAGTACACGTCCGGGTTCTGGGCGGTGCCGCGCAGCACCGGCCGGTTGGGGCTGAGGGCGCGGGCGCGGTGGGCGCTGATCTCGGCGGCCGGAATCAGCTCCTGCAGCAGGCCATCACTGATCGGCTCCAGCTTCTGGATCTCGTGGGAGGTGCGGAAGCCGTCGAAGCCGTGCAGAAAGGGCAGGCGGCTGCGCAGGCTGGCGCGGGTGGCGATGGCGGCACAGTCGGCCGCCTCCTGCACCGAGGCGGAGATAAGGATGGCGCAGCCCGTGCCGCGGGTGGCCATCACGTCGCTGTGATCCCCGAAGATCGACAGCCCCTGGGCCGCCAGGGACCGGGCCGCCACGTGCAGCACCACCGGCGTGAGTTCCCCGGCCCACTTGTAGAGGTTGGGGATCATCAGCAGCAGCCCCTGGCTGGCCGTGAAGGTGGTGGTGAGCGCCCCGGCCTGCAGGGCGCCGTGGACAGCGCCGGCGGCCCCCGCCTCGCTCTGCAGCTGCACCACCGCGGGCACCGTGCCCCAGAGGTTGGGCCGGCCGCCGGCGGCCCAGGCGTCGGCCCACTCGCCCATCGGTGAGGCGGGGGTGATCGGGTAGATGGCGATCACCTCGTTGAGGCGATAAGCCACCCGGGCCACCGCCTCGTTGCCGTCCACCGTGATCGTGGTGGCAGGCGCAGGGGAGGCCGCGGAACCGGCGGGAGCGGAGAGGGTGGCGGTCATGGGTCGTCGTGCACCAGGCTCAGGGCCACCCCCACGTGCACCAGCACCCGATCCCCCACCCGCGCCTCGGGCAGGCAGGCCAGGCTCACCTGCTGGCGTACTCCGCCGAAGTCCACCTCGGCGCAACGCCAGAGGGGATCGGCGGGATCGGTACCGGGAGCAGCGGGGGACAGCGCCAGGATCACGCCGGGGGTGGCCAGGCACATGGGTCGGCGATGCCGCTCACTTTTGTTATAGGGGCATTCCCCAGCCCTGCCCAAAGTTGGCCCAGGGCCAGGCCGCCGTCGTTGCACGGCACCTGCTCCGACCAGTACGGCTGCAGCCCCTCGCGCCGCAACGCGGCGGCCGTGCCCTCCAGCAGCAGGGCGTTCTGGAAGCAGCCACCCGCCAGCGCCACCTGGCGGCAGCCCCGCTGGCGGGCCGCGCAGGCGGCAGCCGCCACCAGCCCCTCCTGGACGCTCCGATGCCACCAGGCGGCCAGGGCCGTCGGCGCCGTTCCGGCCACCAGCCCCTCCAGCAGCGCCTGCAGCAGGGGCTGCCAGTCGAGCCAGCCCAGGGGCAGCGGCTGGGTCTCCGCCCCCACCGGCCGCAGGGGCAGCAACCCGGCGCAGGGCAACCCGGCCACAGGAGCGGCCGGGACTTCGCCGTGGCGGCGGGCCAGTCCCTCCAGCAGCAGGCCTGCCTGGCCCTCGAAGCTGAGCACCTGCACCAGGTTCAGCAGCGAGGCGGCCGCATCGAACAGGCGGCCCAGCGAGGAGGTGAGCGGCGCGTTCAGACCGGCCCGCAGGGCCTGCTCCAGCAGCCGGCGATCGGTGTCGGCAAAGGCGCGGCGCGTAGCGGCAGCGCCGGCATGGGGCAGCCAGCCGGCCGCCGCCAGCAGCCCCAGGGCGGTGCGGCGGGGCTCCGCCGCGGCCCGCTCGCCCCCCGGCAGGGGCCAGGGGCGCAGGCAGGCCAGCCGCTCCATCCGCCCCGACTCCAGCCAGAGAAGCTCCCCGCCCCAGAGGCGGTGACCCGGGCCGGCGCCATAGCCCAGGCCATCGGCGGCCCACACCAGCAGCCCCCCCGCCAGGCCGTGCTCGGCGGCCACCGCCAGGCCATGGGCCTGGTGGTGCGGCACGGCCCGCAGGGACAGCCGGTGGCGCCGGGCCGCCTGGCGGGCCAGCTGGCCGCTGGCGTAGCCGGGGTGGGCATCGGCCACCAGCGCCTCCAGCGCGGCGCCATGGCGTTGCAGCAGGTCCTCCAGGCCGCTCTCCAGGCGCTGCTGCAGCCGGGCCGAGGCCAGATCGCCCTGGTGGGGCGCCAGCCAGATGCGACCCGCCAGCGCCAGGGCCGGCGCCGCCTTGAGGTCGCCCCCCAGGGCCAGGGCAGCCCGGTGGGCGGCCGGCGGCCGGGGCAGATCCAGGGCCGCCGGGGCGTAGCCCCGGGCGCGGCGCACCAGCACGGCACGCCCCTCGATCAGCTGCAGAACGGAGTCGTCGAGGGGGCGGGCGATCGGCCGGTTGTGCACCAGGAAGGCGTCGGCGGTGGCGCCCAGCCGCTCCAGGGCCTCGGCCGGCTCGGTGCAGAGGGGTTCGCCGCTGGGGTTGCCGCTGGTGGCCACCAGGGGCCGGCCCACCGCCTGTGCCAGCAGCAGGTGCAGGGGCGAGGCCGGCAGCATCACCCCCAGGCAGGGGCTGCCCGGCGCCACCGCCGGCGCCACGGAGCCAGCGGTGGCAGCAGGCGGCAGCAGGCGCCGCAACAGCACGATCGGCGCCGCGGCCCCCTCCAGCTCGCGCCGCTCCGCCGGCGTGATCCGCACCTGGCCCTCCAGCGGGGCCAGATCGGCCAGCAGCAGGGCAAAGGGCTTATGGGGCCGGCGCTTGCGCCGGCGCAGGCGGGCCACGGCGACCCCGTTGGTGGCATCCACCAGCAGCTGGAAGCCCCCCACCCCCTGGAGGGCGAGGATGCAGCCCCGCCGCAGCAGCGCCGCCGCCTCCCGCAGGGGATCGGCGGCGCCGGTCCCCGCCAGCGGTTCTCCATCCGGCGCCAGCAGCTGCAGCCGCGGCCCGCAGGCGGGGCAGCCGATCGTTTCCGCGTGGAAGCGACGGTCGGCGGGATCCTCGAACTCCGCCTGGCAGGCCGCACAGAGCGGGAAGCCCGCCAGGGTGGTGTGGGCGCGGGCGTAGGGCTCGGCGGTGGCGATCGCGTAGCGCGGCCCGCAGCGGCTGCAGCTGATGAACGGATAGCGGTGGCGGCGACTGGTGGGATCGGCCAGCTCGGCCAGGCAGGCGGGGCAGGGGGCCAGGTCGGCGGCGAGGGACGGGGCGATCAGGCCGGGGCCCAGGGGGCGGGCGGCGGCGGCGGCGATGCGCAGGCCGCGGGGCGCCGGAACGAGGGGCGGGAGCCACTCGGGCTCCAGTGGCTCCAGGGCGCCGGGGGGCTGCAGCGCCTCGGGCAAGCGCCGCACCAGCAGCTCCAGTGCGCGGCGCTCCCCCTGCAACTCCAACCGCACGGCGCCGACGATGTTCTCCACCTCCCCCACCAGCGCCAGTTCACTGGCCAGGCGATGCACCAGCGGCCGGAAGCCCACCCCCTGCACCACCCCGCGGCAGTGGAGGCGCAGGCGGGCCTCGGCGCTCATCGCACCAGGGCAGGGGCGCCGGCGAGACGGGCAGCAGCGGGGTCAGTGGCGGGAGCAGTGGCGGGAGCAATGACCAGCCCCAGGGCCTCGAGCAGGGCATCGAGGCCCGCCCCACTGCGTGCCGAGGTTTCCAGCACGCGGGCGTGGGGGGCGACGCGGGCGATGGCGGCGTGGGCGGCGGCGCGGTCGAAACCCACCACCTCGGCCAGGTCGATCTTGGTGATCAGCACCAGATCGGCGCCGTGGAAGATCGGCGCGTACTTGAGCGGCTTGTCCTCACCTTCGGTGGTGGACACCAGCACCACCCGCAGGCTCTCGCCCAGGTCGTAGGCGCCGGGGCACACCAGGTTGCCCACGTTCTCGATCACCAGCAGCTCCAGCTGCTCCAGCGCCACCCCCTGGTGCTGCAGGCGGTGCAGCCCCTCGGCCACCATCGGCACCTCCAGATGGCAGGCCTGGCCGGTGGTGATGGCGGCGGCGGCCAGGCCGGCGGCCCGCAGGCGGCGGGCGTCGTTGTCGGTGGCCAGATCGCCCACGATCACCGCCAGGCGGGCAGGCTCACCGCCACCCTCCGCCAGGTGCCGGGCCAGGGCCTCCAGCAGGGCGGTTTTGCCGGAGCCGGGGGAGGAGAGCAGGTTCACCACCCGCACGCCGGCGGCCGCAAAGCGCTGGCGCAGGGCGGCGGCCTGGGCGTCGTTGCGCTGCAGCAGGGCAGTGTGCAACGGCAGCTCGCGGGTGACGCTGTTCGGTTCGAGGGTGGCCTCGGGTGCTGGCTGTCCGCAGGCGCAGTCGCGGCACATGGCAGCTCGAGTGGGGGCCACGTTCACGCTAGGAACGGCGGCTGCCCCTGGCAGCCTGGCTCAGACAGGACGCTGCAACCGCCGCAGCTGGAGCTCGCTCACAGCGGCGATGGCCTCGAAGTCATCGTCGAAACTCAACAACACGGCGCTGTGGTGCAAGGCCACAGCTGCCAGCAGCAGATCGAGGCTGGACACCGTGCGCCCGGCGGCGCGACAGGCCTGCCCCAGGGCCGCGGCCCGCTGCCACAGGTCCGCTGGTGTGGGGAGACACGGCAGCGTGGCGAACTGGGCCTCCAGCAACCTGGCCTCCTGGGGGCTGGCGGAACGCAGCAGCTCGAAGCGCACCGGCTCCGCCAGATGGGCGGCGGGATCGAGCACGAACGGAGCGATGAACGCCTTCAAGGCGCGTGGGCTGCGCATGCGGGTGAAGTCGATCCAGAGGCTGGTGTCGAGCAGCAGCCTCATGGTGCGAGGGCCGCATCCCGCTCGCGGTCTCGTTCCTGATCCGCCTCAAAGCCCTCCAGGTTCACGCCCCACTCGCCGCTGAGAAAGCGCTCGGCGATCCGGGCCCTGCGGCGCTGCTGCAGGGCCTCCGCCATCAGGCGACGAATGGCGGGCCCCTTCTTGCGCTCCCCGGTGAACTCCAGGACTTCCGCCATCTCCTGATCTGACAACTCAACCGTGACTTTCATCCTCCAGCCCCCGCAGAGTCAGATTTTCCCATGGCCAGGGCTTCGGGACAACGCCCCTCACTCCACCTCCAGGGCCAGCAGGCTCAGGTCGCGGTCGCGCAGCAGCTGGCCAGCAACGCAACCCCTACGATGCCGTTATCAGATCACGTCATCATGCGCACCATCGTGGATCTGCCGGAGGCGGAGCGGAGTCAGCTCGATGCCCTGTGCCGCCAGAGGGGCATCTCCCGGGCCCAGGCGCTGCGGGAAGCCCTGAGCCAGTGGCTGGAGCAGCAGCAGCCCCAGCATGGGGAGGTGTTCGGCCTGTGGCGCGATCGCCCCGAGACGTCGCTCGACCTGCAGGAGGCCCTGCGCCAGGACTGGGCCGGCCGCTGATGCTGCTGCTCGACACCAATCTGTTAATTGACGTGCTGCGGGGCGAGACCGTCGCCCTGCGCTGGCTGGGGGATCAACAGCGCCCCAGCATCAGCGTGATCACCTGGATCGAGGTGCTGGTGGGCTGCCGGCCGGGGGAACAGGAACGGGTGGAACCCTGGCTGGACGCCTTCCCACGGCTGAACCTGGATCAGGCCATCGCCCGCGAGTCGGTGCTGCTGCGCCAGCGCCACAGCCTGAAGGTGCCGGACGCGATCATCCTGGCCACGGCCCGCTGCGCAGAGCTCACCCTGGCCACGCGCAACGTGCGCGATTTCCCGCTGGAGCTCGGGGGCGTGGTGCATCCCTACAGCCTCTGATCCCCGTTCGGCTCAGCGAGTCGGAGGTTGGTGGTCATCACAAGCAAAGCCTCCCCCGGCGCCGTGGGCGGGTGGTCGATTCCCAAGCATCAATCGATGACTGAATTGATGATGCAATCACTGGGTCGATCCATGCGCACCACCGTGACCCTGGATGACACCCTGCTGGCCCAAGCCCAGGACCTTTGCGGCCAGATGAAGCGCAGTGCACTGCTGAAGGAAGCCCTGCGGGCCCTGGTGCAGCGGGAAAGCGCCCATCGCCGGCTGCCCTGGGCGGCAGCGAACCGCATCTGGAGCCGATTCCGCGGCGGCGGAGTACCCCTTGATCCTGGTGGACACCTCGGTGTGGGTGGATCACCTGCAGAGCAGGGCATCGCCTTCCGCTCAACCCCTCACTCCACCTCCAGGGCCAGCAGGCGCAGATCGCGGCCGCGCAGCAGTCGGCGGCTGATGGTGCCGCAGCGGGGGCAGTCGCAGCAGCCGTGGGGGGCAGGGAAGGGGGCCGCGCAGACGGCGCAGTGGCATTCAGCCGGCTCGATCTCAATCTGCAGCTCGGCGCCTGCGGCGATCGTGCCCTCCATCACCAGCGGGAAGGCAAAGCGCAGCGCCTCCACCTCCACCCCCGCCAGCTCCCCCACCCGCAGCCGCATCGCGGCGATACGCACCGCTCCCTCGGCCCTGGCCGCGGCCAGGGCCTGGTCGCGCAGCGCCTCCATCAGGCTGAGTTCATGCATGGGAGCTGGAACAGGCAGCCAGCCAGCCCTGCAGCAGGGCCCGTGCCGCCGGCAGAGTGGCTGCCAGCTCCGGCGAGAGTTCCATGCCATGGGGAAAGGCGTGGGCGGGCACCTGCAGCAGGTGGGCCAGAGGGCTGCTGCCGTAGAGCACCTGGCTCAGGGCCAACAACTGGGCCGGCTCCAGCCGGTGGCTGTCCACCGCTGCGGCAACCGGGAGCACCTCCACCAGCTGGGGGGCCGCTCCAGCCGGCGCCAGCCAGGCGTCGATGAACAGCACCGCCTCCAGTGCTGCCAGTTCCTCAGCCAGCTCGTGGGTGAGCTGGTGCACGCTGCGCCCGCCCACCGCTTCGGCCAGCAACGCCCCCACGCCGTCGTCGCCACGCAGAGGATTGCCGATGCCGATCACCAGGCGATTGGACGAGGCTCGCCGCTCCATGGGACGCAGCTCAAGCCAGTGTTTTGAGCCTGCGGGCGGCCGTACCGAACGGGCCGAGCTGATACACGGCGGCACCCACCAGCGAGAAGGTGAACGGGGCAAACGGTTCGGCGAGCATGGCGTCGAGCACGGCAGTTGGAGCCACGCCAGTGGTCACATGGGGGCTGAACCGCTCGCCCGTGTGCTCACCCACAAAACTCGCCACGTAGTCGATCAGGGCCTGGTCAAACGCGGGGTTGCCATGGTCGGCCGTGAAGGCCTCGATCGGGCCGGTGGGCAGCGTGAAAGGGGCCAGGGCGTCAACGATGGCCTGCTGCAGCTGGAGCAGTTCGGGCGTCGTGCGGGTCACGATGCCGGCGAGGCCCACCCCATCGGCCGGCACGTAATAGGCCTTGAAGGCCTCCAGGGAGATGGCGGCCAGGTTGGCCGTGGCGAAGGCGCCGGCAGCGGCCCCATACACGCCCTCGAGATCCTCGGTGAGCACGAAGCACTGAATCAGCGTGATGTGCGGCCGATGGTCCTCATCGAGCGCGAAACCCTGGGGGAACGCCTCCAGCAGCCGGGCATTGGCGGCCTCGGCGTGGCCCAGCATCGTGGCGTCCGGCTGCAACAGCACGTCGATGGCGTTGACGGTCATGGATTCCTACTGGCAACGGCCCTGGTTGAGGGGGCGAGACCCTCAGTGTGGCTCAGCCGGCGCATAGAGATGATGCTGGAAGCTGGCGAGCACACGGCCGATCTCATCGGGCTGCCCGAGGTCGGCCACGGCATCGGCGATTGAGTTGCGATAGCGCATGCCCAAGGGGGGCTAATTTCTCCTGGGCCAGTTCCTGCACGCCGCTGCTCACGCAGTGCTGCAGCACGAAGTTGAGAAACAGCTGCTGCTGGCTCCTGGTGGATGCCTCCGAAGCAATTCAGCCCTTCAATATCCGACGTCAAGAACGAGTTGAAATAAGCCCCAAGACTTTGCAACTGGCGTTGATAGAAGTCGAATCCCTCCTCAAGATCAATCAAAACATCGGATGAAATCTCGATAGTCATTCAGCCTGGCGCTGCAGCTAGGCATTGGCCTCATTCCAGGGAATGCGCGTGGCAGTCCCCTCGAGGAGTCGCTGGCGACGCTCAACCAAGACATCAGCGTGCCAGTCTGGTGAGATGAAGCTTTCGGGATCTTGTATTCAATTGTGTTAGAGCCGCTCGCCCGCTCCTTGAACCGCTCCAGATAGGGGAACAGCCGCTGGTTCACGAAATCGCACAGGTCATCACCTGTGAGGGCAGCGTGGTGATCAAGCTGGCCGCTGGCATCCATCGGTGCAGCTCAACTGTTCCAGCGGTAGGACTCCTCCAGGATCGGGGAAGCAGTGCGGCCTTCCAGCAGGGCCATGGCGGCGCGGCCGTCCTCCATGGCGTCGAGGTATCTGAGGAACAGCAACCAGGATGTCTGCTCGGTGTAGTGGAGGTCGGTGCCGCAACCGGCCTCCTTGGGCAGGCAGTCGTCGATGGCGCGGAACGCCTGCTCGAAATAACTGGACGCCGAGACAGCGCGGGCAGCTCAGGCAACTTCGATGAATTGATTCACGAAGTCAGCGGAAGCCCACTTTACCTCGGGCTCACCCACCAAGACTCGGGATCTTTAATCTCATTCTAGAGGAAGTGCTCAATATGCCATGAAACAAGTATAGCTCAGCCTTCATGCCGGCTCCAGCGCGAACTTAATGTCGCAATGAATCCAATATTGCCACCAGCTCGGCGAACCGGGGCCGGCTCGCTGCAACTGGCGCCACGCAGCGCAATTGCAGTGCCTTTAATGATGGGAGGAGCACGTCATGTTCGGGTTCAATGCGCTCCAGTAATTCGCCAAGCAAGCAGCCGAAGGCGCGCACCTCCAGCGCCTCAAATGGATTAGCGCCCCCACTTGCCTGAGGCGGGTAAAAGGAGGCTGCGCCGAAGTCCCCCAATAAGCAGCCACCTTCGGGGCGATAAAGGACGTTGTGCGCATAAAAATCCCCGTGCAAAATTCCACGGGCATGCAGGTGCTCGCCAACAGCGGCCAAGCCCTTCGCCAGATCCAGCACCAAGGACAGGGAGAAACGCTGGCCGTCCCCGTAAACGTCCCTGGTGCACGTCGCCAGATTGGGCGGGCCGGCCAAACTCCGAAACCCCGGGTCAACCCACGGCATCACCAAGCCGTTGGTGCCAGCTGGGTGCCCAGTGAGTTCACCAATGACCCCGATCAAGTGCGAATGATTGCCCGCAGCCAAACAGGCCGCAATTTCTTCTGCTGGAAACCCGTCACTGGTGACCGCCCCCTTAAATAGTTTCACCGCCACGGGATGCCCGGCTTCCTGCGGCGACGGCTGCCAGTGCGCTTTGTGGATCACTCCCGAGGCGCCTTCACCGAGTTGTTTACCCATCACCAGATCCCCCCACTTGAGGTGGCCCGCGGCCGAACTCGGGGCATGTGGCACCGCGGAAACCGGATTCCCGCCAAACGCCAACCAGGTCAACCGGGGCAATTGCAGCAGCCACTCCGGCAAAGCCTTGAACCGGTTGGCCGAAATCCGCAGCAGCTCAAGCCCGACGCAGCCGCGCATCGCCTCCGGCAAATCTGCCAGTTGATTGCCAGCCAACATCAGTTTTTGCAGGCGCGCACAGTTGCCGATGGAGTCGGGAAGAGCCGAAACCCGATTATCCGTGAGGATCAACCAGCGCAACCCCGGGGAAATGGCGGCAGGCACAACCTCGTGAATGGCGTTCGCCTTAAACCCGACCATCTCAAGCTGAACGCACGAGGACAGCACCTCGGGGAGCTGGGTAAAGCGATTTTCCGAGCAGAAGATCACCCGTAACCTGTTCAGGCGCGACAAGTCATCTGGAAGCTCGGACAACAAGTTGTCCGAGAGATTGAGAACCTCAAGGGTGTCGGCCAACTCGAAGATCTCCCGCGGAAATTCCTCCAGGCCACAGGAAAGATCCAGCCGCGTGATCCCCTTCAGCTCGCCGGAGCGCAGGGCATCAAGAGTAGCGGTGGTTGTCGTCATGGGTCGAATGCCAAGCCTATTCACCGCGGAAGAAGAAATGGTACGACATCTAAAAGCGAAGTCCGGCAGCGCTTGACCGCCTGAGCAAGCAGGCACGCAACTGGGGCAAAGCGCCGGAACTATCGCCAGGCCGTAATGCTAACGCCATGAATTCGCCAGGCCTTGATCACATGATAATGCCTTGGCCAACATTGCGCACCAAAGCTCAAAGCTCAAAGCTCAAAGCTCAAAGCTCAAAGCTCAAAGCTCAAAGCTCAAAGC
>JBBASO010000051.1:0-2453 GCA_040399265.1 Prochlorococcaceae cyanobacterium | reverse complement strand
CAAAGCTCAAAGCTCAAAGCTCAAAGCTCAAAGCTCAAAGCTCAAAGCTCAAAGCTCTAAAATCAAACCATGGCTGTATTCTCACATCTAAACGCACGACTGCATGCAATTTCAGCTACTAAACAAGGAGTACCAGCTTTGATTGCGGATTCCGATCTCCATAGTTCAACGTAAAGCCCTGGGGCGCGCCGCCTGGAGCGCAGCGTTAAAGGATGTGTTCATTGCATTGAATGAAGGCCAATCCAATTTCCTTCGGTGTCGACAGCAATCGCAATAAAGCCGTTCTCACCAATTGACATCTTCCCTTTGAATATTTTTCCTCCATGCGCTACTACTCGTTCAATCTCAACTGAACTATCCTCATACAAAAATAGACCAAAGTACTGCCACCAGAAGGACATCCGACCATTTTTACGAGTGCCCCTGCTGCGCCCGCACCTTCCATTGACATCGGAAATGCCCACATCTCCATTTCGGGGAAGGCGGTAGGGTCAGGGTTAATCAGTTCTTCTAATGAGCCTTCAAACACAGCCTCGTAGAACGCCTTCGCACGTGGCATGTCCTGAACGTAGATTTCAAACCAACCGACTGGATTGCTTTCCATGGTGTTTCTCCTGTTGGAGCAAATTGTGAAGAAGGTCTAACGTCAAGCATTAGCGGCGACATTCCTCGCCGTCAGCTTCATGCGTTTGCTGGGCAAACAGTTGATCTATTGGCAATAGCTAATTTCCCAACATCTTCTTCAGTCTCCATAGCGAAAGACCGCGGCGATTTTCTGCGGCTCTGAGTACAATAAAAAGGTTTCACCAAGGTGAATGAAGTACGAACCTGGCTCACTGACGGCGGCTTGCAGTCGAGCCGCAACGCCCGAAGAAAACCTGCTCTCTGTCACACAGATTGAGACAGGATTTGTTCTGTCGTCGTGATGCATTGGGCGAGTAAGACGATCGGGAGTCTTGGACCACGCCTCATTCGCCAACCATGTATCTGGAGGAGAATGACTCACACCTTTTTTCAGAGTGACGATCGCGTAAGTGCAACCCAGGGCCTGCCAATGCCATTTCCTCGAAGCCAGGACTTTGTCGTAAGCTACTTTGTTTGCAAACACCTTATTGGCGTACGTCTTGTTTTCAGCTACTACTAAGACTGCGAGGACTACACCACAAATATTGATTACAGCGACAACTACTAGTTTTGCGATTTTCATGCGATCCCTTTTCCTTCTTAAGCCCAACATATCTTACGCCCAACATATATTTACGCAGGCCCGCACAAGGCCCTACTCCCGACCTTCCCAGCAGTACATAAGCACTGCTTCCTCATAGCAACACGCTGAGCACCCTTCCCTGACAAAGGCTTTCGCTGAGCCGCCAGAGGACGATGGCGTCTTATCCGGACCCGCCTATCACCGTTCCCCGAGCTGCAAAGTACCTGGGCTTCAGTACACATCCCAGCCTCGTCTTGGTACTGGTCCCCCCTACCCCCTCAATCCCTCACCCGCTCCGCCAAAACCCTCCCCCCCGCATCCACCAGCGCAATCCTTAGCGGCATCTGCCCCGCCGCGTGGGTGCTGCAGCTCAGGCAGGGGTCGAAGCAGCGGATGCCCGCCTCCACCCGGTTGAGCAGGGGCTCGGGGATCTCGGCCCCTTCCGCCACCGGCTCGGTGATGAACTCCCGGGCGATCTGGGCCACCGTGCGGTTCATCGCCAGGTTGTTCTGGCCCGTGGCGATGATCAGGTTCACCCTGGTGATCAGGCCGTCGTCGTCTACCCGGTAGTGGTGAAACAGGGTGCCCCGCGGCGCCTCGCTCACCCCCACCGCCTCGTTGGCGTTGAGGCTGGCGCGGGCCCGGATGCGGTCGCCCATCAGGCTGTCGTCCACCACCAGCTGCTCGATGCCCTCCAGGCAGGCCACGATCTCCACCAGCCGGGCGTGGTGGAAGGCAAACGACGAGGTCACGATCCGGCCGCCGCTCGCCGCGGTGCCGCTGCGCTGCCGGAACTCGGCCAGCTCCCGGTCGGCCCATTCCGTGCCGATCCGCTCGCACACGTTCAGCCGCGCCAGCGGCCCCACCCGGTAGATGCCCTCCGGGTAGCCCAGCGGCTTGTAATACGGGAACTTCAGGTAGCTCCAGCTCTCCACCGCCTCGCCCAGGTAGCTGGCGTAGTCGTCTTCGCTGAGGCCATCGGCCACGATCCGGCCGCTGCTGTCGATGAAGCGGATCCCCCCCTCGATGCACTCCCAGGCGCCATCGGCCGCCACCAGGCCCATGAACAGCGAGGGGAAATCGCCAAACGTGCGCTGCTCCCGCTGCAGCGGCCCATCCAGCAGCCCCTTGTAGAGCTCCAGCGCAGTGGCCACCGTGGCCTTGGCCTCCGGCAGCCGCCCCAGAATCCACTCCCGTGCCTCGGCGCTCAGGGGCGTGCGCACCCCGCCGGGCACCGCCCAGGCCG
>JBBASO010000050.1:0-19391 GCA_040399265.1 Prochlorococcaceae cyanobacterium | reverse complement strand
CCCCAAGAGTTCACATCGACGGGGAGGTTTGGCACCTCGATGTCGGCTCATCGCAACCTGGGGCTGAAGTCGGTCCCAAGGGTTGGGCTGTTCGCCCATTAAAGCGGTACGCGAGCTGGGTTCAGAACGTCGTGAGACAGTTCGGTCCATATCCGGTGCACGCGCAGGAATATTGAGAGGATTTCTCCCTAGTACGAGAGGACCGGGAGGAACGCACCTCTGGTGTGCCAGTTATCGTGCCAACGGTAAACGCTGGGTAGCCATGTGCGGAGAGGATAACCGCTGAAAGCATCTAAGTGGGAAGCCCACCTCAAGATGAGTATTCCCATGGCGGTAAGCCAGTAAGGTCACGGGAAGAACACCCGTTGATAGGCTCTACGTGGAAGCGCAGTAATGCGTGAAGCGGAGGAGTACTAATAGACCGAGGGCTTGACCAACGTTCGAGCTCTGACGAGTTTTTAATCCAGAGGGCCGAATGCTTGAGCTTTGAATCCTGGTTAACAGGAGGAGAGAGTTTAGGTATAGACCTAACCTATGCAGTTCTCAGGGTTCACCTGAGAGGAAGATACTATCCTGGTGTCCATGGCGCAGTGGAACCACTCCGATCCATCTCGAACTCGGTTGTGAAACGCTGCAGCGCCGACGATATTTGGGGGGTAGCCCCCTGAGAAAATAGGTCGATGCCAGGTAAAAACTTTCTCAACCAGCATGGCAGAGCCATGCAAAGCAAAAGGCGCCCGCATTGCGGGTGCTTTTTTAATGTTTTTGTAAGCCGGATTGTGATCAGGCCAGCAGATTGGTGTAATCGCTGATCATTTTGGGTTTCGGCTCATCACCGCATGTTCGCCATGGAACCAGCCGACCGGATCATTTTGGCTCTCGATGGCATGGGGGAGGAGAGGTCCCTCGCGATGGTTCAGTCCATGCCGGACCTCCGTTGGGTGAAGGTTGGATTGGAGCTGTTCACTGAGGCTGGTCCTGCCATCGTCAGCCAGATGCGGCAGAGGGGGCTGCGGGTCTTTCTGGATCTCAAGTTCCACGACATCCCGGCCACCATGGCTGGTGCCTGCCGCAGCGCCGCCGGCCTCGGGGCTGAGTTGATCACAGTTCACGCCTGCGCTGGCGTTGAAGGGTTACAACAGGCTCTCGCTGGTGCGGCGGCCGGGGCGCAACAGGCCGGACTTTCCGGACCACCCCAAATTCTCGCTGTGACCGTTCTCACGAGCTGGAAGGAGGAACGGTTGCAGCAGGAGTTGTTGCTCGGCCTGCCCCTACCGGCGTATGTCAGCCATCTGGCGGCGCTGGCGGCTGATGCCGGTATCGGCGGCTGTGTCTGCTCGCCGCTGGAGTTAGCTGCCCTGCGTGCAAGTTATGCGGAGCCTTTCGCCTTGGTGACTCCCGGGATCCGGCCCGGTGCCGCCGCGGTGAATGATCAGGTGCGGGTGATGACCCCTGGTGAGGCTGTGCGTGCTGGCGCAAGTCAGCTGGTGATCGGTCGTCCGATTACTACGGCAGCTGAACCGGCTGCTGCATTTGCACGCTGTTGTGCCGAGCTCGTGGGCATCTGAGGCGCTATGCAGGAGCCCTGGCTCTGGATGCTCTGCTGACTCGGAGCAGCAGGGTGCAAGCTGGCGGGTGTGTTGGACATCCCAGCCATTGAGGCCGCTCAGGCAGGGATGCTGGCGCCGTTGCCGTTGCCGTTGCCGTTGGTGTTGGTGGTAGAGGGAGGTGGCAATTCGCGGTAGAGCGCTTCGAGGGCATTGATGTTGCCGTTCAGGGTGTAGCGCTCCAGGGCCCGCTCACGAGCGCGTCGGCCCAGTTCGGCGGTCAGCACCGGTTGATCCCGCAGCACCGGCAGTAGCGTGCGCAGCTGGGTGGTGACGCCCTGGGTGCTGATGACGATGCCGGCGCCGTCCTCAAGCACTTCACCATCGGCTCCTGCATCGGTGGCCACGCATGCTGTACCGCTCGCCATTGCCTCAAGCAGCGACAAACTCAGGCCTTCAACGAGTGACGGGAGCAGAAACACCTCGGCGATCTGTAGCAAGGCGACACGCATCTCCAGCCGGGATTCATAGCCCCACCACAGCACCGATGGATCGTTGTTTCCTGCTTCGAGGGCACTGCGCATGGGGCCATCCCCCACGATCAACAGCACGCAGCCCCCGGGCTTCACCAGCCGCCACGCCCGCAGTAGCGCCTCCACGTTCTTTTCAGTGGCGATCCGCCCCATGTAAAGGAACACACGCTTCCCTCTAAACCGCTGCTGCAACTCCCGCAGCTCCGGACCCGGCGTCGTGGCTGGTTGCCAGACCTGGGGGTCGACGCCGTTGGGAATCACGGCCAGCCGTTCGGGGCGCACACCGAGGCGCTGCAGCACCTCGGCCTGCAGCTCGGAGAACACGATCACCCGGTCGAAACGGCTCAGCGACGGCGCATAGAGCTGGTAGGTGAGCTGCTGGGTGCCGGCGGTGATGTTGCGCAGCCCCGCATCAAAGGGGGGGTGGAAGGTGGCCACCAGGGGCACACCCAGCTGCTGGCACAGATCGGGGAGCCGGAAATCCAGTGGTGAGAGGGTGAGGCTGGCGTGCACAACATCCGGGCGCAGACGCTCCAGGGATTCCCGCAGCTCCCGCTGGGCGCCGGGCGACGGGATGGTGTACATCTGCGATTTGACCAGATAAGGCAGAGCCACCTCGGGATCGTTCGGGATATCGCTGCCGGTGTTGCTGGGCGCATCCGGCGAACGGTGCGACGGCCCGTGGTGCTGATCCGCTCCAATGGCCTCGATCAGTGCGGAGGTGCCGTGATCCGAGCCGATCTGCAGGGAGCGGTTGGCGAACACACCGGCGGAGAGGCCGAGCTGGCTGGTGGCCGGGGTGTCGAAGTGGATGAAGCTGATCCGATGTCCCCGGCTGCGCAGGGATTCGGTCGTGGTGAGGCCGTAGGTGACGTTCCCGCAGAACGGCGACTTCTTGCCCAGCCAGGCAATGTGGGCCACCCGCCCTCGTGCGTCAGAGAACACAAACTAACAGCGCCGCCAGGGCTGCTCCGCCAGGGCCGCCGCGATCGCGATCGCCGCCAGGCCCCAGAGCACAGGCAGCAGCCCCCAGCGGCTCACGATCGCCCCGGCGATCACTAGGGGCAGGCTTAGGGCGATGTTGATCAGATTGTTCTGAAGTCCGAATACTTTGCCGCGCAACGCCTCGGGCGTTTCTTCCTGAATCGTGGTCTGGGCAGGGATGGCGAGCATCGCCGATCCAACCCCCAGCACGGCGCAGAGCAGCAGGGTGAATGTCAGATTGCCGCGCAGCTGCCCCAGCAGCAGCAGGCTCCAGCCGATCGTGCCAAGGCCTGCGGTGGCCAGATGGCGGCGGTTGAGTCCTTGGCCGAGCTGGGCCACGCTGAGAGCTCCCGCGGCGAGCCCCAGGCCGCTCATTGCCAGCAGGGTGCCGAAACGGGTTGGACCGAGGCCGGGCACAGCTGACGCCAGGCTGATCGCCAGCACGTAGAGGGCTGCCAGAAGGCTGTAGAGCAGCACCAGCTGCAGCATCGCCGCGGCGACTCGGGGGCGGTCCCGCAACACCGCCAGGCCCTCACCGATCTCCTGCCAGACCGAACCGCGGTTCTGCGGAATCGGCGCCTCCCGCCAGCGAATCCGGCCGATGGCCAGGGCCGCACCGCCGTAGCAGAGCGGCAGGAGCAGGAATTCACCCCCCTCGATGCCGATTCGGGCCAGTGCAGCCTGCAGCAATCGCAGGATCGGATCACCGAGGGCGAAGCCCACGATCGTGGCGGCCATGCTGGTGGCCTGGTAAAGCGAATTGGCGGCGAGCAGCAGATCGGGCGGCACCAGCTGGGGGATGGCGGCCTGTTCGGCCGGTGCGAAGAACTGGGTGAGTACCGACTCCAGAAAGGTCATCAGTACGAGACCCCAGTAGCCGAGGCTCAGGCCGAGCCACTCGGGCGCTGGTAGCAGGGCGAGCGGGGCCAGCAGCACCAACAGGGCACGCAGCCCATTGGAGGCCACCATCACGGTGCGCTTCGGCCAGCGGTCGGCCCATACCCCGGCCACCGTTCCCAGGAGCATCGCCGGCACGGTGTTGGCCACGTAGATGCCGGTGGCCAGCAGGGTGATCATCTGGGCCCGGGTTTCGGGCAGCTCCAGTTTGATCGCCGAGGCGGCCTCAGCCAGGGCGGGGTTGGCCTCGGGTGTGCCCTTCACCCAGGTCTGGGCGATCAGGAACACCATCAGCACGATGTAGAACTTATCGGCCAGCTGGGAACAGATCTGCCCCAGCCAAAGCCAACGGAAGTCGCGGTGCTTCAGCACCGCCTGGATCCCGGTCTGCGCTGCTGCCGGGGGACTGGCGTTCAAGCTGCGAACCGGGCGTTGACGCGTGCTCATGATGCCCCAGCCCAGGCCCCCCTCAGTAGCCGGAAGGAGCGGGGCCGGCGCTCCAGGTGTTCGTCGCACCAGAACCCCACAAGCTCCAGCAGGCGCAGCCAGACCGCTGCCGGCCCCATCAGTGCGCCGTCGTGCCGGCGGGGCAGGGCCGGCCGCACCAGGCGCTGCAGCAGGGCTAGCTCGGACGGATTGAGCAGCAGCCGGGCACCGGGCACGGCGCCGATCACGAACCCCTCGCTGCAGATCAGGCTGCAGCGCCAGTCCCACTGGCCCAGTGGCGGCTGCAGGGGTGCACCACTGCGGGCACAGCGGCCCAGGGGCAAACCGTACCCCCCGAGGGCGAGCAGGTGCACTGCTCCCTGCACCGCCACGGCCAGGGCCTCCTCCTGGCTGCCCCTCTCCCGCACCAGCAGCTCGAGTCTGCCCAGGTGCATCAGCACGGCGGCGAGGAAGCCGGGTGCAGCGCTTTCGCCCGGCACCAGCGCCAGACAGAGCTCCGCCAGGGCCTGGGCGCCCGCCAGCGGTTCCAGCTGCTGCCCCAGGCCGCTGTAATTGCGCACCACCCGCAGCTGGCGCACCCGGCGCAATCCCTTACCCCGCCCCACCTGCAGCTGCAGATGGGCTAAGGGCACCGCCGCCGCCAGGCTGCTGCCGGGGCGGCGGGAGCCTGGCACCGCCAGCCGAAGCAGCCCCTGCTCCTCGCTCAGCAGGGTGAGCAGCCGGTCGGATTCGCCGAGGGGTCGGCAGCTGAGGGCAAGGCCCTCGAGGTTGAGTTCTGCCACAGTGTCCTCAGGCCCTCTGCCCCTGAATCAGGGCCACGCCGCAGCTGGTGCCAAGTAGCGTCGCGCCCGCCTCCACCAGGCTGAGAGCGTGCTCGGTGGTGCCGATGCCTCCGGAGGCCTTCACGCCCGCCCGGCTGCCCACCAGCTCGCGCAGCTGGCTGATCTGGCTGGCGTTCACGGGCGGGCCGAAGCCACAGCCGCTCTTCAGGCAGCGCACGCCGGCATCGAGGCTCACCTCCACCAGCAGCGCCAGCTGGGCGGGGGCGAGCCGTGCCACCTCCACGATCACCCGCACCGGCAGGCCCAGCTCACAGATGGCGGCCAGATCAGCCAGCAGGGCGCCGCTGTCGCCATCGGCGAGGGCGCCGAAATCGGGCACCACATCGAGGGCATCGGCACCGGCGGCGGCCGCCGCCTCCGCTTCGATGCGCTTCACCGCCGCCGGCACGGCGCCGAAGGGAAAGCCCACAACGCTCACCAGCTGCGGGCTGCGCCCGCCGCCTCGGCCTTCCCGGGGCAGATGCCGGCGGGCTATGTCGACCCAGCGGGACGCGACGCACACCCCGGCGAAGCCGAAGTGGCGTGCCTCCTCACAGCAGCGTTCCACCGCCTCCTGGCCCCGGTGCGGGTCCAGCTGGGCCTGCTCGATCAGGGGGGCGAGATCGGGCTGTTCCCGGTTCACGCGTCCTTGGGCTGGATCACGCCGAAGCCGCCGTGATTTCGGTGGTACACCACCTGGATGTGGCCGCTGTCGCTGTCGCGGAACACGAAGAAATCGTGATCGATCAGCTCCAACTGGTGCACGGCCTCCTCGAGGCTCATCGGCGGCATGTCGAAATACTTGCGCCGCACGCCGCGGCTGGGCAGCTCGGCCTCCCTGCCGTCGGTGAGGGCAGCGCCGGGGGGCGGCAGGCTGGCGGCACCGGCCTCCTCGTCGCGGGCGGAGCGGTGCACCGGGCCCTGCTGCCGGTCCTGCAGCCGTTCCTTGTAGCGGTTCAACTGGCGACTGAGCTTGCTCGCCACCATGTCGATGCTGGCGTAGAGGTTGTCGCTGCGCTCCTGCGCCCGGATCACGGTGCCGTTGGCGAACATCGTCACTTCGGCCACCTGTTGGGGAACGCGGGGGTTGCGGGCCACCGACAGGTGCACGTCGGCTTCCTTCACCATCCCCTCAAAGTGGTTGATGGCGCGGGTGAGTTTGGTTTCGGTGTAGTCCCGGATCGCCGGGGTCACCTCAAGATTGCGGCCATGGATCAGCAGTTTCATCAGATGGCAGCCGCCTCCGGTGCTCTCTGCCCCCAACGCTAGGTAAGCCCCCCCATGGCCCCCCAGCTCGACGCAATCCTTTTTGAAGCGGTCCTGTTCGAGGCGCGGCGGCCGTTGCCCTTTGCGGTTGGCTGGCAGGCGCAGCGGCAGTTGCAGCAGCGGCTGCTTCACGACCCGGAGGGGCCGGATGCGCTGCTGCTGCTCGAACACGAGCCCTGTTACACCCTGGGCAGAGGTGGCAGTGAGCGCCATCTCCGCTTTGATCCCGCCGCGCCACCCTTGCCGCTGCTGCGGATTGACCGGGGCGGGGAGGTGACCCACCACGCCCCCGGGCAGCTGGTGCTGTATCCCGTGCTCAACCTGCGGCGCCATGGCGCTGACCTGCATGTCTACCTGCGCGCGCTTGAGCAGGTGGTGATCGACCTGCTGGCCCAGCTGGGGCTGGCTGGTGAGCGGATCGACGGTCTCACCGGGGTGTGGCTGGAGGGGCGCAAGCTGGCGGCGATCGGCGTCGGCGCCCGGCGCTGGGTCAGTCAGCACGGATTGGCCCTGAACGTGGACTGCGATCTGGCCGGCTTCGGCGCGATCGTGCCCTGCGGTATCGCCGATCGGCCGGTGGGGCGATTGTGTGACTGGCGCCCCCAGCTGACCGCCGCCCAGCTGCGCGAGCCGCTGTTGCAGGCCTTCGCGGCTCGCTTCCGGTTGCGGTTGCGACCGCCTGTGCCACACGAGCGGCTGCCAGGCTGGTAGGCGTTGGCGATCGCCAACGTCACCGCTGCCGACTCCATGGATCCACGTGTGGATGCCACTGCTACCAGTGCGCCAGGCCCTGCAGAGGCCATGGTTCGCTGGCCCGACGATGCACCGCCCCAGGCCTGGTGCCTTGATCGCACGGCCTTGGCCCGCCATCACGATTGGGACGGAATCCAGGGTCTGGAGCAGCTCTGGCCCGAACTGGTCCGGTTGTATGGCGATCAGATCGCCCTGGAGGCGCCCCACGCCACGGTGCCGGAAACGCTGAGTTTCCAGGAGCTGCATCAGCGGATCCAGCAGGTGGCTGCCGCCTTCAGCGCATTGGGGCTGGCCTGCGGCGATGTTGTGGCCCTGTTTGCGGAGAATGGGCCCCGCTGGCTGGTGGCCGACCAGGGGCTGATGAGGATCGGCGCGGCCGATGCGGTGCGCGGCAGTGCCGCGCCGCTGGAAGAACTGCACTACATCCTCGACGACTGCGCTGCCGTGGCGCTGGTGGTGGAATCGGCCGCCCTGCTGGAGCGGCTGGTGGCCCTGGGGCCGCTGCCGCAGCGGCTGCGGTTCGTGGTGCAGCTGGAGGGGGAGCCCAGCGCCCAGACCGGCACCGCCGAAGGTGGCTCAGGCGGCAGGCCAGCCTGTGGGTTGGCCTGCCTCGGCTGGAGCGAGCTGTTGGAGCGTGGTGCGGCGGCCCTGGTGGAGGGTGGCAAGGTGCCCCTGCCGCCCGCCGATCCGCAGCGGCTGGCCACGATCCTCTACACCTCGGGCACCACGGGCCAGCCCAAGGGGGTGCCGCTCAGTCACGCCAACCTTTTGCATCAGGTGCGCCATCTGGGGGTGGCGGTGACGCCCGAGCCCGGTGACCGGGTGCTGAGCGTGCTGCCGATCTGGCACGCCTACGAACGCAGCGCCGAATACTTCTTGCTCGCCTGCGGCTGCCGCCAGACCTACACCACCCTGCGCCAGCTGCGCGGCGACCTGCAGCGGGTGCGTCCTCACTACTTGATCAGCGTGCCGCGGTTGTGGGAGGCCTTGCTCTCCGGGTTTGAGGACGCCCTGGCGGCCATGCCCGCCAGCCGCCAGACCCTGCTCCGGCGCGCCCTGGCCAACAGCCGCGCCTACGGTCAAGCCCGCGCCCGGGCCCGCAATCTCACCCTGGCGCCGGAGCCGCCCGGCGGCCGCCGGGCGGCAGCGCTGCAGGCCGGCCTGCGCTGGCCGCTGCACCGTCTGGCGTCGGCCCTGTTGTGGCCGAAGGTCCGCCAGCAGCTGGTGGGCGGGCGGTTGCGCACGGCGATCAGCGGTGGCGGCGCCCTCGCCGTTCACGTGGATGGGTTCTTCGAGGCGATCGGCATCGACCTGCTGGTGGGCTACGGCCTCACCGAGACCAGCCCGGTGCTCACCTGCCGGCGCCGCTGGAGCAACCGGCGCGGCAGCTCCGGCCAGCCGCTGCCCGACACGGCGATCCGGATCGTTGATCCCGAGAGCCGCCGGCCGCTGCCGATCGGCCAACGGGGCCTGGTGCTGGCCCGCGGGCCCCAGGTGATGGCGGGCTACTGGCGCAAGCCCGAGGCCACGGCGCGGGTGATCGACGCCGCCGGCTGGTTCGACACCGGCGATCTGGGGATGCTGCTCGCCGATGGCTCCCTGGTGCTCACCGGCCGCGCCAAGGACACGATCGTGCTCAGCAGCGGTGAGAACATCGAGCCTGGGCCGCTGGAAGAGGTTCTGGTGGCCAGCCCGCTGATCGAGCAGGTGATGCTGGTGGGGCAGGACCGCAAGCAGCTCGGCGCCCTGATCGTGCCCCGCCCAGAGGCGCTCGCCGGCTTCGCCGCAGGGGCGGGCGAGGGGCCGGCCCTGCGGCGGGCGCTAACGCGGGAGTGCAACCGGATCCTGGCGGCCCGGCCCGGCGCCCGGCCCGATGAGCGGCTCGGCGGGGTGGCGCTGGTGGAGCCCTTCAGCCTGGAGAACGGACTGCTCACCCAGACCCTCAAGCAGCGCCGCGAGCGGATCACCGCCCGTGACGCTGCGGCGATCGAGGCGATCTACGTCGGCTGATCGCCACCAGGCCCGGGCAGGTGTTCCGCCAGCTCGCCGAAGAAGCGGCGGTACTGGGGTGGTCCGCCGGGAAACAGGGCATTGAGGTGCAGCGGATCCTCGGGGTCGGAGAGGCCCTTGAGGCTGCCGTCCGCCAGGGAGGGACGGCAGACCTCGCCGCCGCTGCTGTCGACCAGCACCACCCGGTTGGGGCGATCGAACTGGCGGCCGAGCTCCTGCAGCAGGGTGAGGAAGCCCCGGTCGCTGCCGCCGCGCTGCCACTGGCCCGGGCTAGCACCCGACCGGGAGGTGATCGTGTCGGCCACCCCCACCAGGCGGGGCATCAGCCGGGCAGGGATGCGCTCCCGTGCCATGGCCAGCAGGGCGGAGATGGCGCGTGGAGCGCTGCGGGCGTTGAAGTCGGCGCCGAGCGGGTGGCTGCCGTGGTGCCTGCCGATGTGCTCGTTGATCAGCACCAGCAGGCCCGCCTCCTTCACCGCTCCCCGCAGCATGAACTGCACGTCGGTGCTGCCCAGCCCTGAGGGTCCTGCCCACACCGGCAGCTCCCGGCCGGCGCCGTCGAGCACGCTGGGGGCGATGTGCAGGAAGAAGCTGCCCGCCAGCCCTTCGCGCTCCGCTTCGCTCAGCAGTTGCTCCATCAGCTCCACGGCCTGCTGCTGCAGCGCCGCCGCCAGGCTCCGTTCGGGGTCGCTCACCCGCTGGAAGAGCCGGTTCAGATTGAGGGTGGGGGAGAGCGGGTTGTCGTGCACCGCCGCGCTGAGCTCCTCCTCCAGCTCCGCTGCGCTGAGATCGGGCAGCAGCCCGGCCAGCCGGGGGCGCAGACCGTCGATCAGCCGCTGGGGCGCCGCGGCCAGAAAGGCCAGTTCCTGTTCACTCACCCCGGGGGTGCGCACCCGGCCGTGACGGCACTGCATCTGCACGCCCCCGGCCGCTAGGCCGGGTAGGTAGTGGCCGGAAGCGGCGGGGTGCGGTTGGGGGGGCAGGGCCCGCTCCACCAGTCGGTTCACGCCTCGCCGGCCCTCGTGTTCGCCGTTGGTGAGCACGCTGAAGCGCCCGTCGAGGCGCCGCGCGCTCCGCAGGTAGGCGGGATCGAGACGCCGCTGCAGGGGATCGCGCACCAGCTCCATGCACACGCCGTCGAGGTCCTGCACCACCAGCAGTTGGCCTGGCCTGGTGAGGTCGGCGGCCAGATCGGCCAGCAGCTCCGCCGGCGTGAGGCGGGGGGCATCTGGCGGTGCTGCTCCTGGCTGGGCTGCACCGGGCGGTGAAGCGGCTGGCTGTGTTGCTGCGCCGAACGGAGAGGGGGCCATGGCGGCGGGCGCGGGCTGGCTTCAGGATGGCAGGGTCACCGGGGGACGGTCGGTGTCGGCGGTGGTTGACCGGGGGCGGCCCGGCTGACACGCTGTGCGCTGCACAAGCGATTCCATGGCCGACGGCAAGCTCAGCATCAAGCGCACCATCACCGTGCGCGCCGTGGTCACGCCTCGTTGGAAGGAGGATGCGGAGCGGGAGCTCAGCAATGCCGTGAGCGGCACCGATGGCCAGCTGGCCCAGCTGGAGCAGGAGGGTCAGCAGCTGATCGATGAGATCCGCCGCCAGAGTGCCAACCCCCTCGATCCCCGTGTGCAGGATCAGGTGGCTTCGGTGCAGCAGCAGGTTGGCGCCAAGCGGGCCGAGCTGGAGGAGCAGAAGCGGCAGATCCTGGATCAGCAGGCCCAGGTGCGCACATTGGAGATGGAGCAGGTGGTGGAGCAGGGCCAGCTGGAGAGCTTCTGCGATGTACAGGTGGGCGACAACCTGGTGGCGAAGATGCAGGTGGCGGTGCTGGTGCGCGATGGGGTGATCGAGGCGATCGAAGGCGAGCTCTGAGCTGCAGCGGGGCGGCTCGTAAAATCCGCCCCATCTGCGCGGCGCACCCGTTGGCCACCCACGACATCTTCATGCCCGCCCTCTCTTCGACGATGACGGAGGGCAAGATCGTGGAGTGGCTCAAGAAGCCCGGCGACCGCGTTGAGCGCGGTGAGTCTGTGCTGGTGGTGGAGAGCGACAAAGCGGATATGGATGTGGAAGCCTTCCAGGAGGGCTTTCTGGCGGCCGTGCTGATGCCCGCGGGCGGCACGGCGCCGGTGGGGGAGACGATCGGCCTGATTGTGGAAACCGAGGCCGAGATCGCCGAGGCCGCCGCCAAGGCACCCGCCGCTCCGGCTGCCGCTGCAGCCCCCCCTGCCCCCGCCCCGGTGGCGGCAGCCGCCCCTTCCCCGGCGGTCGCTCCGGTGGCCGCGGCTCCGGCTCCGGCTCCGGATCCTGCACCGGTGGTTGCTGCGCCCGCTCCGGTGGCGGCGCCGGCTTCGACGGCGAGCGGCCGGGTGGTGGCGTCGCCCCGCGCCAAGAAACTGGCCAGCCAGCTGGGGGTCGACCTCCATGCCCTGCGCGGCAGCGGCCCCCACGGCCGCATTCAGGCCGACGACGTGCTGGCCGCCAGCGGGCAGCCGGTGAGCGTGCCACGGGTGGCCGAAGGCAGCGGCCCAGCTGCTGCTCCTGCTGCAGCCGGCGGCAATGGCGCCGGTGTTTCTGCCCCCGGGGCGCCGGCGGGTCAGGCCTTCGGGCGGCCCGGTGATGCGGTGGCGTTCAACACCCTGCAGAACGCGGTGAACCGCAACATGCTCGCCAGCCTGGCGGTGCCCTGCTTCCGGGTGGGCTACACCATCACCACTACCCGGCTTGACGCCTTCTACAAACAGGTGAAGAGCAAGGGCGTGACGATGACCGCCCTGCTGGCCAAGGCGGTGGCCGTGACCCTGGCCCGCCATCCCCAGGTGAACGCCGCCACCAGCGCCGATGGCAGCGCCATGGCCTATCCCGCCGCGGTGAATGTGGCGGTGGCGGTGGCCATGGAAGATGGCGGCCTGATCACGCCGGTGCTGGCCAGCGCTGACAAGAGCGACATCTATGCGCTGGCGCGCAACTGGGCCGATCTGGTGGCTCGGGCCCGCAGCAAGCAGCTCAAGCCGGAGGAGTACAGCACCGGCACCTTCACCCTCTCCAACCTGGGGATGTTCGGCGTCGACCGCTTCGACGCGATCCTGCCGCCCGGCACCGGGGCGATCCTGGCGGTGGCGGCATCGCAGCCCACCGTGGTGGCCGGCAAGGACGGCTCGATCCGGGTGGCCAGCCAGATGCAGGTGAACCTCACCTGCGATCACCGCACCATCTACGGCGCCCACGCCGCCGCCTTCCTCAAGGATCTGGCCCAGCTGATCGAGACCAACCCGGAGTCGCTGGCGCTCTGACGCCGGCAATCCGCCTTGGCATGGTGGGGAAGCGCATCCGCACCCCATTGGCCACCTCACTGCGGCACCGGCTGCTCGGCCCGCCGATCCCCCGCTATGCCGCCGCCACCGAACGGCTGGGCAACGCCCAGGCCCTGGCGGTGCTCTCCTCCGACGCCCTCTCCTCGGTGGCCTACGCCACGCAGGAGATCCTGGCGGTGCTGGTACTGGCGGGTAGCGCGGCGCTGGCAATGTCGCTGCCGATCACCCTGGCGATCGTGTTGCTGATCGCTGTGGTGGTGCTCTCCTACCGCCAGACAATCCGGGCCTACCCCCAGGGCGGCGGGTCGTACACCGTGGCCAGGGAGAACCTGGGCCGGCCGGCCAGCCTGGTGGCCGCCGCCGCCCTCTTGATCGACTACTCGCTCACCGCTGCCGTAAGTCTGATGGCCGGCACCGATGCCCTGGTGTCGTATGCGCCGGCGCTGCTGCCCTGGGAGGTGCCGATCGCTCTGGTGCTGCTGGCGGCGGTGGGCTGGGCCAATCTGCGCGGGGTGCGGGAATCGGGGCAGCTGTTCGCCATTCCCACCTTCGCCTTCGTGGTGATGGTGGCGCTGCTGGGGGTGGCCGGTCTGCTGGACCTGGGGCTGCACCATGGCCTGCGGCCCGATCCGCCCCAGGCCGTGGCAGCCCTGCAGCCCCTCGGCCTGTTCCTGATCCTGCGCGCCTTCGCTTCGGGCTGCTCGGCGATGACGGGGATCGAGGCCATCGCCAATGGCGTGCAGGTGTTCCGGGCGCCGGAGGCCCGCAACGCCCGGCTCACCCTGCTGGTGATGGGGGGACTGCTGGCGGCGATGTTCATCACGATCAGCGGCCTGGCCTGGCTGTACGGGGTGGGTGCCGATCCGGACCGCACCACCATGGCGCTGCTGGGGCTGCGCCTGTTCGGCGCTTCCAGCCCCCTATTCGCCCTGCTGCAGCTGTGCACGATGCTGGTGCTGGTGCTGGCGGCCAACACGGCCTTCGCCGATTTCCCGCGCCTTGGGGCCCTGCTGGCGGCCGACCGCTTCCTGCCCCAGCAGCTGGCCTGGCGAGGCGACCGGCTGGTGTTTCAGAACGGGATCCTGATGCTGCAGCTGCTGGCTGCCCTGATCATCGTGTTCTGTCGTGGCAGCACGTCCCTGGCGATCCAGCTCTATGCCGTGGGAGTGTTCCTGGCCTTCTCCCTGTCTCAGGCCGGCATGGTGGTGCACTGGCGGCGCTCGCGCGAACGGGGCTGGCGGGCCCGGGCGGCGATGAACGGCATCGGCGCCCTGGCCACGGCGTTGGTGCTGCTGGTGATCCTGATCAGCAAGTTCAGCGAGGGCGCCTGGATCGTGGTGGTGCTGCTGCCCGTGCTGGTGGCGCTGCTGTCGGCGATCCGACACCGCTATCTGCAGGTGGAGAGCGCCGTGGCTCTCGATCCCAGTCGCCGGCCGGAGCCGGGTGAAGCGATCCGGCCATGCCGCCCTTCCGAAGCCGGCGATCGGCCGGCGGCGATTGTGTATGTGGGCCGGCTGGGGATGGTGGAGCACGGCCTCTCGGCGCCGGTGCTGGATGCGATCCGCTATGCCGCCTCGATCGCCGAGCGGGTGGAGGCGGTGCGGGTGCTGGCCCCCGGGGAGGACCCGGAACCGTTGCTGGCCGACTGGCAGCACTGGGTGGGTGATGTGGTGCCGCTGGTGGTGCTCCGGGCTCCCTACGCCTCTTTCATTCAGCCCTTCGTGGCCCACGTGGCCAGTGTGGAGCAGCAGCATCCCGAGCGCACCTACACGATCGTGACGGCCGAGGCGATCCCGCGCCGCTGGTTCGACAACCTGCTCTTCAACAAGGGGGTGATCGAGCTGCGCCAGGCCCTCACCCAGGAGCGCAGCCGCGTGTTCACCCTGGTGCGCTACTACGTGCCGGCCTGAGCCGGGCATGCTGATGAGGATGACTGATCCGAGTGCGCCCGATCAACGGCTGTCGAGCTACGACTTCGCGCTGCCCCAGGAGCGCATCGCCCAGCGGCCGGTGGAACCCCGCCATGCCGCCCGCCTGCTGGTGGTGGATCCGCCGGGCCAGGACAAGCCGCCCCACGCCCGGCACCTGAGCGTGTGGGAGCTGCAGGATGAGCTGCGGCCCGGCGACCTGCTGGTGGTGAACGACACGCGGGTGCTGCGGGCGCGGCTGCAGGCGCGGCGGCCCACGGGCGGGGCGGTGGAGCTGCTGGTGCTCGAGCCCTGGCAGCCGTCTGCCCCCGCGTCTGGCGGCGATGGGCTGGTCGCGGCGGGGCCGGGGCGCTGGCTGTGCCTGGCCAAGCCAGCCAAGAAGCTGAAGGCTGGCGACGGGCTGGAGGTGGTGGCCGCGGGGCAGCCGCCGCTGCCGGTGCAGGTGCTGGGCAGCGATCCCGCCACCGGTGGCCGGGTCGTGCAGTTTCCTCCGGAGTGCGGCGATGCGGCGGCTCTGGAGCCACTGCTGGTGCAGTACGGCGCCATTCCGCTGCCGCCTTACATCCACGCGCACGACGCCAGCGACAACGAGCGCTACCAGACCCGCTACGCCGCCCGGCCGGGAGCGGTGGCCGCCCCCACGGCGGGCCTGCACCTCAGCGATGCGCTGCTGGCGGCGATCCGGGAGCGGGGCGTGGCGATCGCCACCACCACCCTGCATGTGGGCCTGGGCACCTTCCGCCCCGTTGAAACCGAAGACCTCCGCAACCTGCAGCTGCACAGCGAGTGGGTGGAGGTGACGCCGGCGCTGGTGGAGGCGGTGGCGACCTGCCAGGCGCGGGGCGGGCGGGTGATCGCCATCGGCACCACCGCGGTGCGCAGCCTGGAGGCGGTGGCCCGGCTGCATGGCGGCGCGCTGCAGCCCCACACCGGCCCGGTGAATCTGGTGATCCAGCCCGGCTACCGCTTTGCCGTGGTGCAGGGTCTGCTCACCAACTTCCACCTGCCGAAGAGCTCGCTGCTGCTGCTGGTGAGTGCCCTGATCGGCCGCGAGCGTCTGCTGGCGCTCTACGCCGAAGCGATCGAGCATCAGTACCGGTTTTTTTCCTACGGCGATGCAATGTGGATCGCACCGGAGGCGGTGCTCAGCTCAGCAGCGCCAGATCCGCAACCGCGCTGAAGGCGTCGTTGGGCAAGGGTTCAAAAAACTCCTCTGCCACGCTGCCCTGCAGGAAGCCCAGCTGGCGACGGGGCCTGGGATCGAGGGGCACAAGCTGGACAATCGGCTTGCCATGGCGAGAGCACGATGCGCTCTCCGGCGGCCACCCGCGCCAGCAGCGCCGAGAGATGGGTCTTGGCCTCCTGCCCATTCACGGTTCTGAGGGTGCTGGCCAGCACGCTGCAAACCAGGTCAGTCTGCTCCGGCTGAGCCAGCCGTGGATCGCAAAAAGCCCCCGGGGGTATCCGGGGGCTGGTGGATGTTCATCCGCGCCGTTGGCGCTCGAACTCAGGCGGCGGCCAGGTTGGCGGCCACGAAGTCCCAGTTCACCAGCTTCTCGAGGAAGGTGGTGATGTAGTCGGGCCGGCGGTTCTGGTAATCGATGTAATAGGCGTGCTCCCACACATCCATGGTGAGCAGGGCGGTCTGGCTGTGGGCCAGGGGCAGGTCGGCGTTGCCGGTCTTGGTGACCTTGAGGGTGCCGCCATCGAGCACCAGCCAGGCCCAGCCGCTGCCGAATTGGGTGGCGCCGGCGGTCTTGAACTGTTCCACGAAGGCTTCGAAGCTGCCGAAGTCGGCGTTGATCTTCTCGGCCAGTTCACCGCTGGGGCGGCCGCCGCCACCGGGCTTCATGCACTGCCAGTAGAAACTGTGGTTCCACACCTGGGCGGCGTTGTTGAACACGCCTGCTTTGCCGGCGTCGCCGGCCACGGTGGTGATGGTCTCGTCCAGGCTCTTGCCTTCCAGGTCGGTGCCGGCCACCAGATTGTTGAGGTTGGTGACGTAGGCGTTGTGGTGCTTGCCGTGGTGGAACTCGAGGGTGGCGCGGCTGATCGAGGGCTCCAGCGCGTCGAGGTCGTAGGGCAGCGCGGGCAGCGTGTGAGCCATGGGACGGGTTCGGGTGCTTGGTGTTGCCGGCCGGCATGCCAGGCGGCCGGCGCATCCTAACGATCGTTACAGATTTCTCTGGATCAGCCGCGGATCTCCAGCAGGTCCACCTCGAAGATCAGGGTGGCGTTCGGCGGAATCACACCGCCGGCGCCCCGCTGGCCATAGCCCAGGTCGGGGGGGATCACCAGTTTGCGCTTGCCGCCCACCTGCATGCCGGCCACGCCTTCATCCCAGCCCTTGATCACCCGGCCGGCACCGAGGGGGAAGGAGAAGGGGCCGCGGCCGTAGCTGCTGTCGAACTCCTTGCCGTTCTCCAGGGTGCCCCGGTAGTTGACGATCACGGTCTGGCCGGAGCGGGCCTCGGGACCGTCGCCGAGCTTGAGGTCGGTGATGCGCAGGCCGCTATCGGTGACGCGCTCCTTGGGGGCGGCCATCTCGCCGCCGAGGGTGCTGGCCTGGGCGAGGGTGTTGTCAGGGTCGGGGGCCATGGCGAAGAGGGTGGGGTTGGGGTCGTCGGGGTCGAGCTCAAAGCTGGCGGCCACCACGGCCGGGGCTGCGCTGGCGAGGCTCGTGCCGGCGAGGGTGGTGGTGGCCGGGGGAGGGGTGCCCGCGCTCACCGTGGTGGGGCTGACCAGCTGGCTCGCCAGGGCCAGCAAGAGGCAGGCCACGCAAACCGTGGCGCTGATCAGGATGTCGCGCATGCCCGTTGGGGAGGGGACCCGATTGTGGCGCAGCGGCTGGCTCAACCCTCGCCCGCCTGCTGCTGGCGCAGGCTCTGCTCCAGCCGGTCGATGCGGCCGCGCAGCTCGTCGAGTTCGCGCTGCAGGGGGATGCCGAGGTCCTGCAGCAGCTGGTCGCGGTTGCGCTCCAGCTGGCGGCCGGCCTGCTCCTCCAGGCCCGGGCTCTCGCCGCGCAGGGCCTTGAGCACGTCGTCGACGAGGGCGGAGGCGTGGTTTGGGTCGAGCTTGCCGCTGCGCACCCACTCCTGGCTCACATAACGCAGCCGCTCCGCCACCAGGGAGCCAGTGCCCAGGCCCCGCAGCAGCAGCTGTTGCAATGGGTTATTGGGATCCATGAACTGCCTTGAACGGAATCGTTCTCAACCATGACGCTTCCTAGGCTCCGCTGCCATGGGGGAAACCGAAGCGCGGCGGTACGGTGAGCGGAGCAGGTCGTTGCTGGCCGGTGCGTCGGCCGGTGCTCTGGCTTCACTGGCACTGGCGCCGCCCGCACCGACCCTGAGCCCTCTGCCAGCCAGCGCTCTGGCACCGCTGCTTTGGCTGGCTCTTGCCCTGCTGTGGAGCTTCCAACGCCGGCCGGCCGCCCCCTGGGCGAGCGCCGCCTGGGGGGCGGCGGCGGTGCTGGTGAGCCATCGCTGGCTTCTTGCCCTGCATCCGCTCGACTGGATCGGTGTACCCCTGCCCCTCAGCCTGCCGCTCTGCCTACTGCTGTTGCTGGCTTGCGGTGCCCTGGCGGGACTGCTGCTGGCCCTTTGGAGCGCTGTGGCGGTGCGGTTGGGTCCGCAGCGATTCAGCGCAGCCCTGCTGCTGAGCTGCGGCTGGGGGCTGGCGGAGGTGTTGCTCGCCCGTGGGCCGCTGTTCTGGATCGGCCTCGGTGGCAGCGCACTCCCCGTCGATCCGCCGCTCGCGGCTCTGGCTTGCCTTGGTGGCAGTGGCCTGGTGGCTGCCCTGCAGCTGCTGATCGGCTGGGGCCTTTGGCGACTGCTGGCCAGCCCGTTGCGAACGCGACCGGGGGCCTGGGCACTGGCGTTACTGGTGCTGCTGGCGTTGCATGGCCTGGGGTGGTGGCAGCTGCAGGCCGGCGGGGTGGCGGCGGCGGCTCTGGATCCCCCCACCGAGCGGATGGTGGTGCTGCAGCCAGCGATTCCCACCCGCCAGAAGCAGCAGTGGCAAGCGCGGCAGCGCATGGAGCGGCTGTTGCGGCAGGCACTGAACCAAGCGCAGGCGGCGGAAGCCGACTTGGTGCTGCTGCCGGAGGGCGCCCTGGGGCTCGAGCCAGTGCTGGTGGAGCCGGCGGCTGTGGAGCTGCTCTCCGGCGGCTTTCGCTGGCAGCTGAATCAAGCTGCCGACGGATCTGCTGCTGGCGAACCGCAGCAGCGCAGCGCCCTGCTGCGCTTTGCGGCGGGAGAGCGACGCTTCAGTGGCGCCCTCGACAAGCACCGCCTTGTGCCGCTTGGGGAGTGGGTGCCGTTTGGGGGGCTGCTGCGCTGGAGCGGTCTTTCAGCGGTGGGCGGCCTGCAGCCTGGTGAGCCCTCTCGCCTGCTGGAGCGGCCCGCTGGCCCTCTGGCAGTAGCCATCTGCTACGAAATCGCCGACGGCACAGGTTTGGCTGCGGCCGTGCGGGATGGGGCGGGTTGGCTGCTGGCGAGCGCCAACCTCGACCCCTACCCACCGCTGCTGCAGCGGCAGTTCACGGCGCTGGCGCGGCTGCGGGCGATCGAGGCACGCCGCTGGTTGGTGAGCGTGGCCAACACCGGCCCCAGCCAGCTGATCGATCCCTGGGGCCGGGTGGTGTGGAGTCTGCCGGCGGGCGTGCCGGCCAGCGGGGTGGTGGAGGTGCCCATCTTGGCCGGCCTCACCGCCTACGGCCGCTGGGGGGAGCTGCCGCTGCTAGCCCTCGCCCTCGCGGGCATGCTGCCGATGCTCCGGGCCCGCCAGCTTTGTGCATGGGCCATTCGCGCCCGTGGAGGCAGGCAGCCCTGATCGGATCAGGCAAATCGAGGCTTGAACCGGCCGGTGGTTTACGAAGAGTGGTTTACGGAGA
>JBBASO010000049.1:0-19491 GCA_040399265.1 Prochlorococcaceae cyanobacterium | reverse complement strand
CCCAGTTGGGCAGAGGCTGCGACGAGGGATCCGGCTACGAGAGCCGCGAAATCGGAGCCTTCAGTGGCGGTGATCCCTGCGGAATCGAGGGAGAAGGAAACGCTGGCACCAGCGCCGAGGCCAACGCCATCAAGGGAGACGGCATAGGCGGCGGTGACTGCCTCGGCGACGGTGTCGCTGCCGGTGAGTTTGATCACCGGTGTGTCGTCATCGTTGATGGTGGTGGTGAGATCCGCGCCGGTGACGGTGGCGGTGGTGCTGGTGAGGCTGACGCGGAAGGTCTCATTGCCCTCCACAAAGAGATCGTTGGTGGTGGGCAGTTCAAAGCTCACGATCTGGGAGCCGGCAGCCAGATCCACGGGGCTGGAGTTGGTGGCGGTGAGGGTGATCGCGCCAGTGGCGGGATCGGTGCTGATGTTGCTGAGGGTGATGCCTGCTGGAGTGGGTTTGATCATTGCTGCCACGAGCGCGGCGAGATCCTTCCCTTGCGTGGCGGAGAGGCCTGCGACATCGCCGAGACCTTGAGAATCGAGGGTAAAGGTGACGCTTTTTCCAGCGCCAAGGGCAATGCCGCCATCGAGGGAGACGCCATAGGTGGCGAGGCTTCCCTCCGTGACTGCGGTTGATCCTGTGAGCCGGAACACCGGCAGCGAGGCATCGGTGATGCTGGTCGTGAAGGAGGCTGTGCTCACGGCAGCGTCGGTGCTGCTGAGGAACACGTCATAAGTTTCAGCTTGCTCGGCTACAGCATCTGCAGTGGCAGCGATGGAGAAGCTGAGCAGCTCAGCATTCACAGCCAGTGCATCGCTGCCGGTATTGGTTGCCCTGCCGGTGATGCCTCCCAGGACATCGGTACTGATGTTGCTCAGGCTTACGCCTGCAACGGGCTGGAGATTCGCTGCAATGAGTGTGGCGAAGTCCACCCCTTCCGCGGCGGTGCCGCTGGCTGAATCGAGGGTGAAGGAAACGGAACGCCCAACACCAAGACCAACGCCATCGAGGGCGAGGGAATAGGAGGCGTTGGCCCCTTCTGCGAGGGAGGAGGCGCCGGTGACGTTGAGCTTGAGGGCTGGTGCGTCGTCATCGGTGATGGAGGTGGTGAGGCTGGCGGGCCCTTCCACGGTCACACCGGCTGGGCCAGTGAGGTTGAGAGAGAAGGATTCGTTGGCCTCGGAGATGAGGTCGTTGGTGGTATTGATGCCAAAGGAGACGAGCGCCGAGCCAGCGGCGAGATCGGCACCGCTGCTGTTGGAGGCGGTGACAGTGATCGAACCATTGGCGGCGGTGCTGATGTTGCTGAGGCTGATGCCCGTTGCGGCGGTGAGCCCGGCGGCGACCAGAGCGTTGAAGTCGAGCCCTTCTGTGGCGGAGCCGGAGGCGGAATCGAGAGAGAAGGTGACCGAGCGGCCGGCACCGAGGCCGACGGCGGAGCCGAGGGAGACGGTGTAGGGGGATGCGGGGGTGCCCTCAGCAACGGTTGCGGGCCCGGTGATCCGAACTGCGAGGGGATCGTTGTCAGTGATGGAGGTGGTGATTGATCCGGTGCTCACCGAGGCGTTGGTGCTGGTGAGGGAGACGGAGAAGGTTTCCGAGCCTTCCGCGAATGAATCACCCGTGGTGGGGATCGAGATGCTGAGCAGTTGAGATCCAGCCGCCAGGGTGCCGGTACTGGTGTTGGTGGCTGTGAGGGTGACCGCACCGGAGACGGGATCGGTGGCGATGGCGCCGAAGGTGATGCCATTGCCGGCGGTGAGGCCCGCAGAGATGAGCGCGGCGAAGTCGAGGTTTTCTGTGGCGGAGCCGCTGGCGGAATCGAGGGTGAGGGTGATGCTTTGGCCGGCACTGAGGCCTACGCCATCGAGGGAGACGGCGTAGCCGGCATTGGCGCCTTCCAGCACGGAGGCCGAACCGCCCAGGCTGATCACGGCGGTGTTGGTGTCGTTGATCGCGGTGGTGATGGAGCCGGAACCGTTGGCGCCGCCCAGGGAAACGGAATAGGTCTCGGTGCCTTCCAAGATCGAATCGGAGTTGGCGGCGAGCGAGAAGGAGAGGATCGAGGAGCCAACTGGAAGATCGGCACCGCTGGTGTTGGTGGCAGTGGCGGTGATCGTGCCGTTGGCAGCGGTGCTGATGGCGCTGAGGGTGATGCCGGATGCGGCGGTCAGCGCGGCGGCAATGAGAGCAGCGAAGTCCACCCCTTCCGCGGCGGTGCCGCTGGCTGAATCGAGGGTGAAGGAAACGGAACGCCCAACACCAAGACCAACGCCATCGAGGGCGAGGGAATAGGAGGCGTTGGCCCCTTCTGCGAGGGAGGAGGCGCCGGTGACGTTGAGCTTGAGGGCTGGTGCGTCGTCATCGGTGATGGAGGTGGTGAGGCTGGCGGGCCCTTCCACGGTCACACCGGCTGGGCCAGTGAGGTTGAGAGAGAAGGATTCGTTGGCCTCGGAGATGAGGTCGTTGGTGGTATTGATGCCAAAGGAGACGAGCGCCGAGCCAGCGGCGAGATCGGCACCGCTGGTGTTGGTGGCAGTGATGGTGATCGCGCCGGTGGCGGGATCGATGCTGATGGGGCTGAGGGAGAGGCCCGTTGCGGCGGTGAGCCCGGCGGCGGTGAGAGCTGCGAAGTCGGGCCCTTCCGTAGCTGTGCCACTGGCAGAATCGATCGTGAAGGTCACACTGGCACCGGCCCCGAGACCGATTCCATTGCCGAGGGAGACGGTGAAGGAAGCGGTGGTTGCACCTTCAAGCACATTGGATGGGCCGCTCAGGCGAATGACAGCCTGACCCCGGTTACGGATCGTTGTGGTCACCGTCTGGGGTTGAATGAAGCCTCCCAGGGTTAGATCAAAGTCTTCATTTGTTTCTGCAATGAGGTCGGCCAGAGCCGGCAGCGTCAGGTTGACGATCCTGGATCCGGCGGAAAAGTTTTTCGTGGCCGATGCCACGCCCCGGATCATCCCGGTGGCCGCATCAACATTCACATCCTGAAGGGCGATCCCATTGACCCCTTGGAGTGAACTTTGAGCCAGCGCGGCCAGATCCGTGGCGAACTGGGCGCTGCCGTTGCTCAGCTGGAGAGAGAATGCCACGCTTTGGCCCTGTTGCAGGCCATCGCCAGCGAGGTCAATTCCATAGGCAGCTGTGCTGCCCTCATCGACGACTGCCGCAGCTGGCGTGATGTTTAGCCTCTCAACTAGATCGAGAAGGATGTCGTTGAACTGAATGAATTCAAATCCTCGAACAGTGTTCTCGATGGCGGTGTTGCTGAGGCTGGTGGATGCATTCCAGGTGGTGAAATCGCTGGAGGCATCGCTGAGCTCCAGGCCATCGCCGGTTGGGTCAATCTTCTGAACGCTCCAGTCGCTATACCGTCCATAAAGGAAGAGGGTGTCGATCCCGTCGCCACCAAGAAACTGGGTTTTGTAGGGTAAAAAGCCATACACGTAGTCGTTGCCACTGCCGGCATCGACGATCGAGTCGTAGTAGTCAGGCCGGTTGTAGGCGGGAGGATCCTGAGGCGTGGAGCGAATATATTCACTGTTCTCGAACGACTGGATATTGATGACATCGTTTCCGTCTCCGGTTCGGATGGTGGCCTTGTAGGCGCCATGACCAAACTGGACAAACGGCGTGACGGAATCTCGCGGAGTGGGAAATAGCACTTGAATTAGATCTTTCCCGCCACCGGTATCGAGAGTGGCGAAGGCGATCGCATCGTTAAGCCTGATGCTGTCGTCGGTATCGCCTGTGCTCACCAAGATCGGATCTTTTTCTGATCCGGCGATCCCTTCGAAGTGGGGAGCACCGGGCGCAGCTCCGTTCAGCTCGATCCACTGGGCTGGTGAAAGGGAATTGGATCCTTTCGTCGTGCTGGCATCAATCAGACCGCCTACGTTGCGGATGGTTGTGCTGATGGAACCGCCGCTTACTGATGCGTTGGAACTGGTGAGGTTGATGGTGAAGGCTTCATCGGTCTCGGCAATGGCATCGGCGGCGGCGGCAACCGAGAAGCTGAGCAACTGCGACCCAGCCGCCAGGGTGCCGGTACTGGTGTTGGTGGCTGTGAGGGTGACCGCACCGGAGACGGGATCGGTGGCGATGGCGCCGAAGGTGATGCCATTGCCGGCGGTGAGGCCCGCAGAGATGAGCGCGGCGAAGTCGAGGTTTTCTGTGGCGGAGCCGCTGGCGGAATCGAGGGTGAGGGTGATGCTTTGGCCGGCGAGCAGATCGCTGCTGCTGCCGGCGAGCGCCACGGCATAGGCGGCCGACTTGCCCTCGGTGGCCGCCGTGACCCCGCTGAGCGCCAGGGTGGGTGTGGGCACCAGATCGCTGATCGTGGTGGTGACCAGGGCGCCGCTCACCACGGCGGTGCTGCTGGCGAGGGTGATGCTGAAGCGTTCCGTTCCCTCCACCGTGGCGTCGGTGGTGATCGGCAGCGACACGGTGAGCAGCGTCGCGCCAACGGCCAGGTCGCCGCCGCTGGTGTTGGTGGCGGTGACGGTGACGGCGCCGTCGGCGGCGGCGGAGATACCGCTGAGGGTGATGCCATCGGCCTTCTGCAGGCTGGAGGCGATCAGGGCGGCGAAGTCCTGCCCTTCGGTGGCTGTGCCGCCAATGGAATCGAGGACGAAGGTCGCGCTGCGACCGGCGGCGAGACCGACGCCATCAAGCCCCACCGCGTAGCTGGCTGTCTGCCCTTCGGTGACTGAAGTCGGACCGCTCAGCCTGATGGTGACGGGCAGCACATTGCTGATGGTGGTGGTGACCGTCTGCGCCTGCACGAAGTCGGTGAGGGTGACCGAGAAGGTTTCATCCGGTTCGGTCTGCAGATCCACCGAGACCGGCAACGCGAGGGTGGCGATGGTGGCCGCAGGGCTGAAATCCCGGCTGGCCGAAGCAACGGCACGGATCAGGCCTGTGCCGGCATCTACGCTCACGTTGCGCAGCACGATCCCGGCTGCTGCTTGCAGGGAGCTCTGCACCAGGGCGGCCAGATCTGAGGAGACCTGTGCGGTGCCATTGCCGAGCTGCAGCGTGAACGCCACGCTCTCGCCCCGGGCCAGACCGCTGGCTCCGAGGCCGCTGGCTCCGAGGGCAATGGTGTAGTCGGCAGTCGCCCCTTCAGCCACCGGCGCTGCAGGGCCGGTGAGACTGAGGGTCTGCAGGGCATCCAGGTTGATGTCGCTGAACTTGATCGACTGGAAGCCTGTGAAGTTGTTGCCGAAGGCATCGGTGAAGGTCACCACCCCGCCGCTGTTGCTTGCAGACAGGGCGTAGTCCGCAAAGGGGCCTGGCAGCAGCAGGGTGTCGCCGGCATCGGCACCACCGTCAAAGGCGGAGTCGGTCGCGGAGGCGCGCACATCCACAATGTCGGCACCGGAGCCGCCCGAGATGGTCGAATTGCTGATGGAAGTCAGGATGATGTTGTCGTCGCCCGCACCGCCTACGGCGGTGGAGCGGGAGAACGCGACATTCGCCTTCAGTTGATCCGACCCTTCGCCGAGATCAACCGTGGCCTGATCGGCACTACCGATCTCTGCGATGTCGTCGCCGTCTTCTGTCTGCAGCGAAGCAAACCGCAGCGCGCCCACCAGGAAGGGCGTGTCGCCGGCATTGCCGGTGTGAACGGAGATCGGATTGGTGGCGGTGCCGGTGATGCCCTCAAGCTTTGTGCGGTTGAAGCGAAAGGCTTCCCATAGGCCTGAACCCTGGCTGATCGTGGAGTTGAGTTCAGGCGCCTTGTCTTCAGACCCATTCAGATAGTAATCAGGCTGGCCATACACCCAATTGCTGTCCTGCTGGCGTGCCAGAACCAGATCAAATAGGATGTCGCCGAAGAGAAGGCGTTCAAACCCATAAATGCGATTATTGTTGGAGACGGCAATATAATCGCGTTCGTCAAGAATTGAGGCGAGGTTTACGTCCCCATCGCCGTTACCATCCTTGAATTCGATGTCCCAATCAAACCGTGAGCCCTTGAGTTCGATCAGATCACCAAAGCTCATCTCCTCCAAGGTGAGATCGTCGCTCAGCGTGATGGCCGTGCCGCCGCCAGGATCGGTGCCGAAGATGGCATCGTAATAGGGCGTATTGCTGCCGCCTTTAAAGACAGACTGCCACGGCATCAAAACGCGCACGACATCGTCGCCTGAGCCGGCGAAGATGTTGGACTGAAAGATATAGCCTTGGCTCGCTTCTTTGCTGACCTCTGCGCTGGGCGACTGAGTGATCCCTTTGCCAGTCAGTGTGAAGGTGTCATTGCCTCCTCCCAGGCGGATTGTGGTGAGATTCAGGGCATTGACGTAAGTGCCGTCTTCCCGCGCCTCGGGTGGGTAGCCGATGACTGCCAGGTCATCGTCTGTCAGATTTCCTATTGTGTAGGGTGTAAAACCAAACGGTATTTTGAATCCATCACTGTCCACCTTGAAGACGACAGCACTGGTGAGGGGATCAATGCTTTCGACCTTAAAGTAAATCCCGTATTCATCCGGCTGCGCGATCGTGTCTGCGGGCAGTGGCACCGGTCGCAGTCCTGGCAGGTCCTGGAAAGGCACCAGGATCGAACTCCCCGGATCAAGGGTGATGTTGCCGATGCCTGTTTTCCAGTTGAGAACGACCATGGTCAGGAGTTGAAAGGATGGTTGAAACCGGCAGTCCGGCTGATCAGATGACGGCTGCAGGGCCTGCAGGGGCAGGATTCGTCTCTTGAGAGGAGGCTGGCTGGCCGCCGCTCAGGCGCTCAAAATAATCTGATTCTAATACGCGCAGGCTGATTTGCCAATGATCAATGTGCTCGAGCGAGCATCTCGGTCACTTTCTAGTGGCGAATCTTGTGGAGAAATCTGGCAGCATCGAGTCATTGGTGATGGTGCCAGTGGCTCTGCATTGTGCGACGAATCAGCGTTGCTGAGCCTGGATCATCTTCTGCTCAAGAACGTCAAGCAGATGTTCGTGAATGGCGAGTTGGATCTCGTTCTGTCTCAGATTCGCGTCGTCGAGAGCATCGGCAGCCCTTGGCAGTAGTTGCCCGAGCTGGTCGCGCAGGGGGTCTGCGTCCGGCGTCCTGATCAGTGCATCCAGCAGAAGGGCTTGAGCTTGCTCACGGTCCCCATCGCGCACGAGCGATGCACAGCGTTCAAGCAGTTGCTGTTGTACCAGTTTCCCCTGGTAAAGCTCCGCGCGTTCCAGGGCGGCCCCGGCGAGGCCGGCATGGGGATGGTCCTTCAGCTCGTGCCAGATCTCCAGCGCTTCGCCCAGCTGCTGCAGCTCCACCAGGGCATGGGCCCTGTGGTGCAGGAGCCAGGGGTTGCGCCAGCCCTGGTCGAGGACCTCAGCGATCATGTCCAGCGACAAGCGGGCGGCGTTCTGCTGGCGCGCTTCGATGATTTCCAGGAGCACTCTCTCCAGCACGGGCTTCTCCACAGACGCCTGCAGGTGTTGCGGCACCCAACCCGCTTGCGTGCAGATCGAGCCGAGGCTCTGCAGGAGAGTCGACTCCAGCAGATCGGTCATCTCCCGGGCGGTCTGGGCGACGGCGGTCTCGTCGTGATCGAGAAGCCGTTGCCACAGCTCCCAGGCCACCTGCCGCTCCCCAAGATTCACCAGCGCCCTGGCCTGATTGTCGAGCAGCCAGGGGCTCTCTAATCCTTTCTCCGCCGCGGCCTGCAGCAGCTCCAGGCTCAGATCGGGCTGGTTGGCTTCGCGAACGGCGATCGCTTCCTCCAGGCAGTGCTGGATCAGGATCTCGGAGCTGCCGGTTCGGCTGGGGTTGAGATGGCGCGGTTCCCACTGCTTCAGAAGCAGCCCCAGGGCCAGTTCGCGGGCGATGGTCTGAGCATCCGTGGCCATTGAGAAACCCCCTCCCGCAGCGGTGGCTGCAAACATAAGGCGCCCGGCCCGGGACTGGATTCATTTCTATGCAACTGGCCCAACTCCGTGCCGAACTCGCACCGCTGGAGGAGCGCAGCGACAGCGACGCGTTGCTGGACAGAGCCACCGCTTTGCTGCCCCTGGTGCCCGGCCTTTCCGCTGAGGCGGCCTATCTCTTGTATGCGATCGGTAAAGCGCTCGTCGGTCTGAACCGCAGCGGCGAAGCGCTCTCCCCCTTGCAGCGCTCATTGGAGATCGACACGGGCAGGGCCCATGGCCATTACCTGCTCGGCTACTGCCTGGCCCGAGCGGGTCAGTGGCCTGCCGCCCTCCTCGCCCAGCAGCGCAGCTGCGGCCTTGACCCCAGGCAGGCGGATAGCTGGTACGAACAGGGTCGTGCCGCCCTCGAACTGGGGCAGGACCGACTGGCGGTGGCGGCCCTGGCTCAGGCCCTGCAGCGCCGTGCTGGCTGGCCGGCGGCGCTGGCCCTGCTGCATCACGCCCGGGTGCGCTTGGCGCTCGACCAGGGCGCAGAGCCTGGTGCCACAGCGATCCGGGCAGCACTGGCGCAGGGACCGCTCCCCCAGTGGCTCCTGCAGATCTGGTGTGCCCAGGCCGGCGCAGCCCTGCTGGCCGGCGAGCTTGGGGATGCGCGCAAGCTGCTGGCGGCTCTGACCCAGCGATCCATGCACCGCTCAGCGAGCCCCTCTGGTGGCAGCCAGCCGCTGCCGCGCCGCCCGGCGCTGCTGCTCTCTCTGGTGCTCGAGCTGTTGCAGCCCGGCGATCCGCAGGCAGCCCAGCGTCTGGCCAGTGAACTGCGGGAAACGCTCTGGCTTCCCCCCTGCGCGGGGGAGCAATCCCTCTGGCAACCGGTGCTGGAACCTGCTTTCAGGTTGCTGCTGGGCCGTGCACCCAGCCGGCTTCAGGCCGTTGAGCTGGGCTGGCTGCTGCTCCGCTGCATCCTCGCCGTGGTTCCCCCCGGGGTGTGCACCCGGGAGCTGGAAGCGTCCATCGCCGAGCGACTGCCGGAGCCGTCCCACAGCCCGTTCAGCCCATTCGCCCGGCGGATCCGTACCGGTCATGGCGATCTGACCTTCAGTCTCGGCTGGCTGCCCCAGGCCATCGAGGCTGGTCGGCAGCGGCTGCTGCAGTCACCCGCCGATGCCGAGGTTCGCCACCTGCTGGACCGGCACCTCCAGGTTCTGAGCCGCCAGATGCTGGATGGCCCCAGCCGGTTGGTGGCGCTTCCCGGGCAGACCGCTACGGCCTTCCATCTGCGTCGCCGCGCTGCAGAGGCTCTTGTGGAGGCCAGTGAAGCCGTCGCCAGGCTGGATCAGCAGCCCCCGGCCCGCCAGCGCCCGGGGGAGCGCCGTCGCTGGCTGCTGCTGGCCAGTGCCGATCTGCCCCAGTGCGTTCTGTATCGGGTCGAGCAGAAACAGGACCAGCTGCAACGGTTGGGCTGCCAGGTGCAGGTGCTGTGGCAGGAGCAACTGGAGTCGTGGACAGTCACCCGGTCGCTGCTCTGGGCGGAGGCTGTTGTGGTGTGCCGCCTGCCGGCGATCCATCCGGTGCTGCGCACCATCGCCGCAGCCCGCCGATTCGGGCTTCCTGTGTTTTACGACATTGATGACCTGCTGTTTGATCCGGAGCTGTGTCCGCCTCCCCTGGCGACCTATGGCGGCACGATCACCCCAGCCCAGCATCGGAGTCTTGTGTTGGATGTGCCCCTGTATGCAGCGGCGATGGCCCAGAGCGATGGGCTGATCGTGTCCACCGCCAGCCTGGCTCGTCGCTGGCGGGAGCTCCAGCCGGCCTGGCACCAGCCGGTGTGGATCTTGCCGAATCTGGCTCCCGCCGCACTCTGGTCGCGCGCCTCCCGCCCAGGGGAGCAACAGTCAGACCCGCTGCGGCTGGTCTTCGCCAGCGGCACCACGGCGCACAAGCAGGCCTGGCAGGAGGAGCTGGCTCCAGCTCTGGCACGGCTGCTGGCACGGCACCCATCACTGCGGCTGGATCTGCTCGGTCATGTGCCGATTCCCCAGCCCCTGCTGTCGTTTGCCGAGCGGATTCAGTGCTTGCCTTATACAGACTATCCGCGTTATCTGAGCCAGCTGGCTCAGGCATCGATCGGCCTGGTGGTGCTCGAGCCCGGGACGTTCACGGATGCGAAAAGCGCGATCCGCTGGATGGAGTTCAGCTTGCTGGGACTGGCATCCGTGCTCAGCCCCACCGCCACCTATACCGAGATCCTTCAGCAGGATCGTGATGTGCTGTTCGCCCGCGGAACTGAACAGTGGGAGCAACAGATTGAACGGCTGATCGTGAACCCGGCCCTCCGTCAGGCCATGGCGACCCGGGCCCATGCCCTGGCGCGCGAGCTGTTTGCCCCGTCGCAGGCGGATGCCGGCTGGCTGCCGCTGATCAATCCGCTCGCCTCGGCCGATCGGCCGGCACCGCCCAGGCGCCGCCGTCTGCTGGTGATCAATGTCTTCTTCGCCCCCCAGTCGATGGGAGGGGCGACGCGGGTAGCCCAGGATCAGGTGTTGCAGACGCTGCAGCGGGCCGGCGATCGCTTTGAGGTGACCGTGCTCTGCGCAGATCATCAGCCCTGGCAGCTGCCTCCTGCTGCGGTAGATGCCCACTCCACCGATGAGACTGCAGACGGCGGAGATCATCCCCTGGCTATCGATTGCCACGATTGGCATGGTGCCCGCGTCGTGCGTGTGGCGTTGCCCTCCAGGTTCTGGATCAAGGTTCAGAGCGAGTCGATGGTCGAATTCTGTCGCCAGTGGTTTGACAGCGAGGGGTTTGATCTGATTCATGCCCACTGCCTGCAGATGCTCACGGTGGCGCCGTTGCAGGTGGCCGCAGAACGGGGAATTCCTTATGTGGTGAGCCTGCACGACGGCTGGTGGCTCAGTCCGCAGCAGTTCCTGACCACCGTGACCGGACAGCCGATTGATCCGGCTGACCCGCTCGGCCATTTAGAAGACGGAGCCAGCCGGCCGGCACAGAGTCTGGCCGCCGCTCACGAGCGCCGGCAGCTGCTGGCTCGGGTTTTGGCGGGAGCGTCCGCCAGGCTGGCCGTGTCGCCAGCCTTCGCGGCCGTTTACCGCCGCGGTGGCGTGGCTGACATCAGAGTGGTGGAGAACGATTGGCAACCGATGATGTCGCATCAGCCGCGCCGGCCTCGTTCAGCCAGCGAGCCATTGCGGCTGTGTTTTGTGGGGGGCCAGGCCGTGCACAAGGGCTACGCCGTGCTCCAGGCCGCTCTGTTCAGTCGCTCGCTGACCGGCGAGGGAGGCGGGGCCAGCCTCACGGTGATTGACGCCACCCTGCCGCCAGGCCAGACCTATACCCTCGACTGGAATGGAACGCCGGTGCGATGGGTGCCGTCGGTGCCGATGGATGCAATGCAGGTGTTCTACGCAGAACATGATGTGCTTCTGGCCCCATCGATCTGGCCGGAAAGCTTTGGTCTGGTCACCCGGGAAGCCCTAAGCGCTGGTTTGTGGGTGGTGGCCAGTGAAATTGGTGCTCTGGCTGATCCGATCAGGCCAGGACTCAACGGTTCGATCGTGCCACCCGGCGACGCAGAGGCGCTGGCAGAGATCCTCTGCCAGCTGTGTCGCGAGCATCCCCATCCGCAGTCACTGCCGGATGCCAGCAAAACCAGTGCGATCGAGCAGTTGCTGCCACTATATGAGCGATTATTAGCCCAGGCTCTCTAACCTGTCGAGCACTTGTTCAACGCTTTCGATGCAGCGCTTTAGATCAAAGTGCAGGCAGGCGGGTTCGCCGGGCTGGCCCTCCAGTTCCTCGCAGCTGCGACTGTAGAAGTTGTGATCAATGAAGCTGCAATGCTCAATCATTGCATTGTTGATGCCGGGTAAATGGTGGGCAAAGTTCAGGGTGGCCAGCGCAGGCCCCGGCAAGCGGAACAGCACATTGTGCATGGCGCTGCCCATCGCGCCGCCAATCAGGGCAGCTTCGTTCACCAGTCGTGCTACGTCCTGCAGTGGCAGCTCCTGCGGATGGATGATCTCAAATCCATACCTGCCCAATGTCTCTTCCAGTTGATCTTCATTTACGGATCTGCGCAGGCATTTCTGCAGTCGACTGCGACTGAAATACAGGCGTCTATGGCCACGGGCTTCCATGCTTGGCCCGCTGCCATCTGGGGTTTTTGCTGCACTGGGTAGTGCACTGGGCGTTGTGCTGGGCGCTGTGCTGGCCAGCCACCGCCAGGCGGCCTGACGGAACAGGCGCTGGTGGTTCTGATGTGCATAATGCCATTCAATCCAGGTCGGAGGTGCCACCGCGAGCTGCTGAACATGCAGGCGGCGTTGGCCATCCATCAGTTTGAATTGCAGCGGGTTCGGGCAGCTGGCTGCCAGTAGCGCTTTGGCCCAGTCAGGCAGGGTTCCCTTGCTCAGGATTGTGATTGAGATGTCGGCGTCGCCCGTGAAGTGCTGGGCATGGCTGAGAGCACTGGCGAACGAGGCAGACTGGGTCAGGAAGTGACCAAAGTGTGGATTCGACTCAATGAATATGCAGACGTTCTGAATCTGATCTCCGTCTTGATCAGCTCGACTGCTGCCCTGCGCCAGCCATGGCCGCGCCCCGCCGAAGAAGCTTCGGAAGTCGTGATTGGGTTGCAGGAGTTCGCCGATGGCATGCCCGGTTTTGCTCTCCAGCCAGGTGGCGCTGGCTGGATCGAAGACAGCTTCAACCAGGCGACCGTATCGGTTGTTGCGATCGATGATGCCAGTGCAGGGAGTATGTTCACGGCTGTCGAGATTGTGGTAGCGGTTGCGTTCCAGCAGGTCGAGTCGCAGCTCTGTTGGGAAGCGCCCATGGCGGCTGAGGCTGGATGTGATCTGGTGAATGTCTTTGGCGTATTGCTGTTGCTCAGCTGTCCAGCTGTCAGCCCAGTGATCAAGCGCCTGTTCAGCAGACTGCTGCGCTGATGTGAAATTGAGATTGTGGCAGATCGAGAGAATGCGGTTGTATGTTGTTTCAAACAATGGGCTAGCTTGATGCAGCTCAAGCAGGCGAAGAGCCTGAGCCTGATCACCGGCTTTGCGGAAATAGATGGCCCCCAGCAAGCAATCGTGAAGGGTAGGGTTTGGAACGGCCAGTCTTTGGCTTAATTCCCGGCTGGCCAGGTGCAGGAACCCGCCGTGAATCCTCTCTTCCGTGCTCTCGGGCGGTGATGCGGCTGGTGAAGTTGATTCGCTCTGCGGCAACGCCCCGCCCGCGCCATGCCCTGATCGTAGGCGGAGCTGTTGTGGGCGGTTGAGCTGTTGGTGGTTCGGCCCACCAGCACCTGGTTGCCGATCAGACCGCCGTCGTCAGGCTTCGATGTTCCACTTCCCAGTGCACCTGGGGCCCCCAGGCCTGCTGCCGCACCCAGCAGCGGCCGCCGCGGCAGTGGATCACCTGGAATGGAGGCAGGTCGGTGGGCTGGTTTCGCAACCGCACGAAGGCCCCCGGCTGGAGCAGTTCCAGCACGTTGTCGGGCAGTGCGTCGGGAAGGTCGGCTGAAATGGCCGCCTGGACTGCAACGCTCGGGCGGAGCAGGCCTTTGGCGGAGCAGTGGGGGGGTGCCATGCACCGGGTTGGATCTCGCGCCATCCTCTGGTTGGTTCGGGCGCAGGGCCCGCTTTCTTGGAATCTGTTCCGTTTTGCGTGTGGTTTGATCAAAGGGTGGCTCGCAAGCAACGCCTCGATCTGGAACTGGTGGAGCAGGGTCTGGTGGCCAGTCGCCAGCAGGCTCAGCAGCTGATCCGTGCTGGGCGCGTGCGCCAGGGGGATCGCCTGCTCGACAAACCCGGCATGGAGGTGTTGTGCGGCCTGCCAATCGCCGTGGCGCTGCCGCCCCGCTTCGTGTCTCGGGGTGGCGAGAAGCTGGAGGCGGCGCTCACTGCCTTCCCGATCGTGATCGAGGGCCGCATCTGCCTGGATGGGGGGATCTCAACCGGCGGATTCAGCGATTGCCTGCTCCAGCGCGGAGCTGCGCGCATCTACGGCATCGATGTGGGCTACGGCCAGACAGCCTGGAGCCTGCGTCAGGACCCCCGGGTGGTGCTGCGGGAGCGTACTAATTTGCGCCACCTCACGCCAGAGCTGCTGTACGGCCAGGATGATCCTCGGCCCGACCTGGCCGTGGCGGATGTGTCATTCATTTCTCTCGCCCTGGTGCTCCCGGCTCTGCTGGGGCTCCTCAAACCGCACGCTGCCGACCTGGTGCTGCTGGTGAAGCCCCAGTTCGAAGTGGGCAAGGCGCGCGTCGGCAAAGGCGGCGTGGTGCGCGATCCGGCCGCCCATGGTGACGCTATTTCCGGCGTGGTGGCAGCAGCGACGGGGTTGGGGCTTACCCCCGCTGGCCTGGTGGCATCACCAATCACCGGACCTGCCGGTAATCACGAGTATCTGCTGTGGCTTCGCCACGGTGGCGAGCCCGGAGTGAACCTCGCGTCGATCGCCGAGCTAGTCGTCAGCACCCTGGCGGGCTGCTGAATGCAGCGCGCCAGGCTCATACCCGGAGATCCGACTGCGGCGCGTTCAGATGGCGCCGCTGTCGCGATCGCCGGTTCGGATCCGGATCACTGAATCGATCGTGCTCACAAAGATCTTGCCGTCGCCGATCTCGCCGGTGCGGGCGGCGTCCTGGATCGCCACCACCACGGTGTCGACCTTGTCGTCATCGACCACGATCTCCAGTTTGAGCTTCTGCAGGAACTCAACCGTGAACTCCGAGCCGCGATAGCGCTCCACCTGGCCCTTCTGGCGGCCGAAGCCGCGCACTTCGCTCACCGTCATGCCGACGATTCCCGCATTCACCAGCGCGATCTTGACGTCCTCGAGCTTGAAGGGACGGATGATGGCCTCGACTTTTTTCATGGAAGCAGCTGGACTGAGGACAGTCTCTCAGGATGCCCGCCCCGCCGGTTCGGCTGGGCGATCCGACGCGAGAAACCACCCCATCAGACCTGAGTTGATCGGGGGTTGTCGTAGCGGTTGCTACGGCCGCAGGCCGCAAACCATAGGATCAGCCTTTGTCTCCATCTGCATTGACCATGCCTGGGTCATTCATGCCGGAGCCATCCCCGGCGGTATCTGATCCGTCGCGCTCCGAGGTCACCCGCACCCCGCTTTATGGCGAACGGGAGATCGCCGCTGCCGAACTGATCTGCTTCGAGAACCCCCGCCCTGGGCGCCCCTATGAGATCGCCATCACCCTGCCGGAGTTCACCTGCCTCTGCCCGTTCTCGGGCTATCCCGATTTCGCCACGCTGCGGTTGCTCTACCAGCCAGGACCGCGGGTGATGGAGCTCAAGGCGATCAAGCTCTACGTGAACAGCTACCGCGATCGAGCGATCTCCCATGAGGAGGTGGCCAACCGCATCCTTGACGACGTTGTGGATGCCTGCGAGCCGGTGTGGGTGCAGTTGGAGGCCGACTTCAATCCCCGCGGCAACGTGCACACGGTGGTGCGGGTCAGCCATGGCCTGCGTCAGCCTTGCTGAAGGCCGCTCAGCAGCTGGGGCAGTTCGGCCGCAAAGCTGGTGAGATTGCGGTTGCACAGCCCAGCCACATGCAGTTGATCGCGTTGATCGATCTCGCTTCCGGCCCCGTGCCGTTCGGCGATCGCCCACAGCTGGCGCGTGGCGAGCAGACTCAGCCCCCCCCCGATCAGGGCAATGGCGAATCCGGCGTACACCAGCGGCACGCCAGGGTCGCGCTTCAGCAGGATGCCGCTGGCGGGCAGCACCGCCTCCACGCGGATCGGCAGATCCCGAACGTCCACCGCTTCACCATTCACAGCGGCGGTGGCGAGCAGGCTTCCGTCGGCCCCGTAGAACTGCACCGGACCCGCCTCGCTGCTCAGGCTCAGCAGCACCGGGGCGCTGCCATCGGGTCGGGTCGGCAGCACCAGCCCCCAGACCTGCTCTCCCAGCTGGGGAAAGCTCTGAAGCGGTAACTGCAGCACCGGACTTCGCCCCAGCTGAACGCTGATCGCAGCCAGAGCCCAGTCGGCCTGGTAGAACGTCACGCCACGGAAGCGCAGGGGATGGTTCACGCTGATGCGGGCCTGGCGCAGCAGGGTGCTCTCGGCGTCGCCGTTGCCTTCGAGGATGCGCAGATCGGAGCGGAACTGCTCCGGCCGTCCCGCCGGATCCCGTTCCACCGCAAAGGCATCAAGGGCCAGGGTCAGTTCGCTGCGGCCGCGGCTGTCCATCAGTTCCAGGGAGCGACCCGGCGCCAGAAACTGCTCAGCCCGCTGCCCCCCCAGCACTCCCCAAGCGGCACCCAGCATCAGCACCACCAGGCCGGCGTGCACCAGCAGCGGTCCGACCCGGCCCGGCAGGCCCCGTCGAGCCGCTAGCCGCTGCTCCTGGCGGCGCACCTGCCAGCCCTGGCCGCGCAGCAGCTGTTCCAGTTGATCCAGGCTGGCCCCGGCGTCTGCGCAGGTGCGAGTCTCGGCCACGCTCAGCTTGCTGAGTTGCCGCGGCGAGCGGTAATCGATCCAGCGCAGTGCGGCCTGCAGCGCCGGCCACTGGCGCCGCCAGCTGCATAGCAGCAGAGCCAGAGCCAGCCAGGCCAGCAAGCCCAGGAACCAGCCGCTGGAATAGACGTGGTCGAGTTGCAGTCCCAGAACGGCGTTGCCGTTCAGCAGCCCTAGCCAGGGCTGCTGGTCATAGAGCTGGTGGTAGAGCCCTTCGGCTTCCTTCTGTGGGATGACCGTGCCCACGCCGCTGGCGATGGCGATCACCAGCAACAGGGCGATCGCCAGCCGCAGATCGGAAATCCAGGCGGCCAGCCGGCTCAGAGCCCTGGTGGTGGAGTCGGACATGCGTGTGCAGAGGAAGGCTTCGGGGGGCTGAACAGCGCGCTCAGGTCCAGTTCGCCACCAGGGTGAGAACGCCGGTGGTGATCAGCACCACACCGCTGATCGGTGGCACCCATTGACCCAGCTGGCGCAGCCGCAGCAAGTTGGGCAGGCTGGCCGCAGCGGTGCCTGCCAGCAGCAGGGGCACCACCTGGCCGGCACCGAAACTGGTGAGCAGCACCATCCCAGCCAGCGGGCGGCCTGCCTGGGCCATCCATCCAAGGAGCACAGCTAGCACCGGCGTGGTGCAGGGGGTGGCGGCCAACCCGAAGGCCAGCCCGGCCGCCAGTGGCGCCAGGGGCGCCGGAACCCGCCGCCGCCACTGCTCGGGGTCAGGTCCGGCGGGCAGCCGCAGGCGCAGCACGCCGAGCAGATTCAGCCCCATGGTGAGAGCCAGCAGCGCCACCAACGTGGGTACAAGGCCGGGGATCTGGCCGTAGATCCGCCCCAGCAGGCCGCTGCTCAGGCCCAGCAGCACCAGCGATGCCACGATGCCGGCCGCGAAACTGAGGCTGCGCAGCCAGGCGCGGGTGGGGCCGGGCAAGGGCTGGAGCGTGTCGCTGAATCCAGCCAGGTAGGCGAGGGTCACCGGCAGCAGCGACAGGGAGCAGGGCCCCAGGCTGGTCAGCAGCCCCCCCACAAAGAGCAGCAGCAGGGTGGTGGGGCCAGGGTGGCTCAGGGACTGCTGCAGCAGCGCTTCGCTGCTGCGGGCCAGATCAGCCAGTGCCAGGGACCAACCACCTGTCAGGGAGCCGATAGCGCTCATGGCATCAGCCTATCGGCCGGTGGTTCAGGAGCGCGCCGTCTGACGGCGCCTGCGGCTCGGCGCTGAGGTTGCTGGCACCCCCTGCGACTCCAGCGAGCAGCGGATCAGCAATCCGCACACCAGCAGGCTCGACATCAGCGAGTTGCCGCCGTAACTGATTATCGGCAGCGGCAGGCCGGTGGTGGGCATCGCACCGCTGGCGACGGCGATGTTCAGAATCGACTGACCCACCAGCAGAGTGGTGCAGCCGATCGCCACCAGCCGCTGCTGGTTGCTGCGGCAGCCCAGCGCCACCCGCAGGCCCACGAAGCCGAACAGCAGCAGGAATCCCAGCAGCACCACCGATCCCACGTATCCGAACTCTTCGGCAAAGACGGCAAAGATGAAGTCCGTGGTCTGGATCGGCAGATATTGCAGCTTCTGGGTCGACAGCCCGAACCCTTCGCCGAAGAGGCCGCCCGAGCCGATCGCCAGCAGGCTCTGCACGAGCTGATAACCATCGCCCTGGGCATCGCGCCAGGGGTCGAGGAACGACACCACCCGCAGGCGCTGGTATTCGTTCACGGCGATGCTGGCGGCTCCCAGTAGACCGCCCCCGCAGGCCGCTCCCAGCAGCACGGGCAACCCCACCCCGCCGGCCAGGGCCATCAGCCACAGCAGCAGGCCGGTGAGTGCGGCCGTGCTGAGATTGGGCTGCTTGAGGATCAGCAGGATCAGCAGGCCGAACACCCCAAGCCAGAGCAGCTTCTGGTCGGCGCCGATGCGGCGCCAGTGGGCGAATAGCGCGGCACCCTGCAGAACGACGAAGGGTTTCACCAGCTCGGAGGGCTGGATCTGGAGAGGACCGACCACCAGCCATCGGCTCGCTCCGTTCACGGTGCTGCCCATCACCAGGGTGAGGGCCACCAGCAGGCAGCCGCTGAGCAGGGCCAGGGGTGCCAGGTGCAGCCAGCGCCGCAGACTCAGGCGCACTCCGAGGACCAGCAGCCCCCAGCTGGCCACCATCCAGATCAGTTGACGCTTGATGTAGTAGCCACCATCGCCCATCTCCCGAGTGGCCACCCACCAGCTGGCTGAGGCCAGCACCAGCAGACCGACCACGCACCACAGGGCGACCAGGCCGAGCAGCAACCGCGCTTCTGCCGGCCAGTCCTGCCAGGGCCAGATCCAGCCGCGTCGGGGAAGTCTGGAATCCGGAGCGCTGGAGGGCGCAATGCTGAGCGAGCGGGTCAAGGCGGTCAGCCCGTCTGAATCCCTATTGAGCCGCGCCACCCCCCGTCTTGTCGAGAGGTTCGGCGATGGTGATCGAACATGTGTTCAAAAAAAAGCCGGCCCTGAAAAGGGGCCGGATCCATTGAAACCATCACTGGAACGATCACGACGAGGTTAGGTGCAACTGAGTCGAACAGTTGGCTGGCTCTGCAGCTGACTGGTTCTCGCTACCGAAGCGGCCATGCCGGGTTCAGTTGCCGACATTCACCTGAGGGCGGCCAGTGGCCAGTTCTACCTTGAGGATCTTGCCGCCCTGCTTCATGATTCGCTGCTGCTCAGCAAACCAGCTTTCGTAAGGGACCCACTTGGTGAAGTAGGTGTTCTGGAGCTCGCGCTGAGAGCGGCTCTTCTCAGGGCAGGGGATGCAGGCAGTGATCTTGAACAGGCGCATGAAACGATCCGCAAGAGGAGACTGGCTGGATCAGTTGCCCAGGCCGGAACAGATGTAATCGAAGTAAACAGCCATTTCACCTCCCGCATCCGGGCCGACGAGCGAGGCGGTCACTTCCTTCATGGCCTGGATCGACTGAACAGTGGCACCGATGGGTACGCCGAGGGAGTTGTAGGTCTCCTTCAGGCCATTCAGCACACGCTCATCAAGGATTGAGGTGTTGCCGGCCAGCATGGCGTAGGTGGCGTAGCGCAGGTAGTAGTCGAGGTCGCGGATGCAGGCTGCATAGCGACGGGT
>JBBASO010000048.1:0-19542 GCA_040399265.1 Prochlorococcaceae cyanobacterium | reverse complement strand
ACTGCCGACAACAATTGACGCTGTCGACAAACAATTGACGCTGTCAACAAGACTGGTTGTTGTCAACAAGACTGATTGTTGTCAACAAGACTGATTGCGATGAATAAGATTGATCGCCGCCGAGCCAGCCCGCGATCAATCAGCTCTTCACCCCTGCCGCTCAAACATTGGAACCAGCCTGCTGCCCCTCAGCAACTGCAGCCTGGTCAGAGGGGCTCCGACTTGGCGGACGAGAGCGATCAGATCGCTGAGGACGCGTCAAGGCTGCGGCTCAGACTGTCCTGACGCACAGCTGCTCAGCTGTCCACATCACCACCACGGGACTGACGGTTGAGCAGGAAGGGCGGGATCTTGGCACCACGCTCATCACCGGCGGGAGGCGTGGGAGTTGGCATGGAACCGTTGAAGGCGGTACCGCTGGCGAAACTCACGGCAGGCCGCTCGTGGCGGTAGGGCGCACCGCTGTCGAAGCCGGTGGCGATCACAGTGACGTGGATCTCACCCTCGAGCTTCTCGTCGACGACGGCGCCGACGATGATGTTCGCGTCAGGATCCACCACGTCGTAGATCAACTCAGAGGCGGTGGTCATGTCCTCCAGGGTCATGTCCTTGCCACCGCTGATGTTGATCACCACACCTTTAGCCCCATCGATGCGGGCAGACTCCAGCAGCGGGCTGGTCATGGCGGCCTGGGCAGCTTCGCTGGCACGGCTGCGGCCAGAGCCCACGCCGATTCCCAGCAAGGCAGTGCCGGCGTCAGCCATCACCGAACGCACATCCGCGAAGTCGACGTTCACCAGGCCTGGCCTGGTGATGATGTCGGTGATCCCCTTCACACCCATCCGCAGCACATCGTCGGCGGTCCGGAACGCCTCGTTCAGAGGCGCTCCGGCGATCGCGTCACGCAGCCGGTCGTTGGGAATCACGATCAGGGTATCGACATGCTCTGCGAGGCGGGCGATGCCCTCCTCGGCTTGGCGCATCCGCTTGCGGCCTTCGAAACCGAACGGCTTGGTGACGATACCGACGGTGAGAGCACCGACCTCCTTGGCAACCTCCGCGAGGATCGGGGCCGCACCCGTGCCGGTGCCACCGCCCATGCCCGCGGCGATGAAGACCAGATCGGAACCCTGCAAGGTCTCCAGCAGCTCGTTGCGGGACTCTTCGGCCGCCTTCTGGCCGATCACCGGATTACCGCCAGCACCGAGACCGCGCGTGAGCTTCTGACCGAGCTGGGTGCGGTTCGCTGCAGCCGACTGGATCAGGGCCTGGGCATCGGTGTTCAGGACCCGGTAGCCAACGCCCTGTAGGTCGGAGGCGATCATCCGGTTCACGGCATTGCTGCCTCCCCCGCCAACGCCGATCACCTCGATCCGGGCCGTCTGACTGGGAACGATGCCGGTGGAGGGGATCGAAATCTGGCTCATGGATGGGGAATTCGGTGAGGCACCGTTGGCGATCGGGCCGTCAGTGCCCATGGTGCTTACTCGGCTCACTTGCGGAGCATTATGTGGGGTAGAGCCCCCAAGCATCATCCGAGTCTCACACGTTTGCGGGTTTGAGCACAGCCCGGGCTCCTCAGGGTCGCCGCGCATCGACCGCCGGGGGAGGTGCGGCCCTGCCCGGCAGGGTCAGTTCCGGCTGCTCCGGATCACCGAGATCGATGCTCTGAGGGCGTCGGCCGCCCAGCTGAGCCGGCAAGGTGGCCACCAGGTGACGAAGGACCTCCAACCGCCGGGCAAGCTGAGAATCATCAGGGCCGAGCCGCACCGGCCCGAGGCTGACGCTGTCCACCCACAGGCTTCCCGCCGGGTCGATGCGGATGCGCTGTACGTCGCTGCCTAGGGTGCGGCTGGTCTGAACTGCCTGGGCAACGGCGGCCCGATGGCGGGGCTGCCAGCCCTGCACCAGCAGCGCATCGGCACCGGAGGCCCGCAAGGCCTGGCCCTGATGCCCGCCCATCCAGTTGCCGAGCCGGTCGACATAACCCAGTTCCGCGCCACGGGGGCCGCGGCGCTCAGCTCGGGCCACCGCCTCCCGATCCACCAGCGCCACGCGCAGCCTGGGCGGAGCCATCAACCGACTCACCTGCACATCCTCCACCGGCAGTGCCTCAGCCAGCTCAGCGGCGACGCGGCGGGGATCGAGACCGAGCAACGGCTGGGGGAAGCGGATGCCCGCAGCCTTGATCACCTCTGTGGCCGTCACAAGCCGGCTGCCCTCCACCTCCACCTGGGCCGGGTCCTGCAGGATCCATCCCTGGCGCAGCAGGCCGTAGCCCAGTCCGCTCGCCAGGGCGAGCAGCACCAGCACCCGCCAGCCATTGCGCAGCCTCTCCTGGCGCTGCTGCTGGCGCAGCAGCCGGCGGCGTTCTGCCCCAGGGGGGAGGGGGCGGGCCTGCTCGCTCACAGCTCGCATCGGGAGCGGGCCATCAGCTCGCCGATCCAGCGGCGTGCACGCTCCGCATCTGCGAAGAGGATATCTTTCTGTTGACCACCACCGACAAGCCGGAGCCTGCAGGCTCCCTGAGACTCCTCGGTGAGGGGCGCTTCACCGGAGCGCAAGGCCAACAGCTCCACCAACTCCAGCTGTTTGATCACGAACTCGCCTTGGGGCTTGAGAGCGCCCGCCTCAAAGCTGGCCCAGCTGAGCACACCATCGCTGAGCCGAGCAGCCCCGCAGCTGTCGAGCTTGGCCAGCTCGGCACCTTCCGCCCATTCGCGAAACAGCCGTTGGCGGCGCCGCTCAAGCCAGCCAAGGGACGTGAGCAACACAAACACCAGCAGCAGCGGCAACCAGGCGAGGCCGTGACTCATGCCGTTGGCTCTCCGTCAGGCAAGCCCTGGCATTCTCCCGCCTCAAGGATCAGTTCGTGAACGAGCACATCCAAATCCACGCCGGACGCGGCCCACAGCATCGGGTACATGCTCTGGCTGGTGAAGCCCGGCAGCGTGTTGATCTCGTTGAGCCAGAGCTCACCACTGCCCTCGGCGTAGAAGAAATCCACGCGGGCCAGGCCATGGGCGTGCACGGCCCGGCAGGCCTCGATCGCCATGGCCCTCGCCCGCTCGCTGATCCGATCCGGCACCTGGGCCGGGATCACGGTGTGGCTCTTGCCGTCGCTGTATTTGGTCTCGTAGTCGTACCAGTCGGCGTCGAAGCAGATCTCGCCCAGCACGGAGGCCTGCAGGGGTGCGGCGCCGCCCCCTTTCACCGCGCATTCCAGCTCGCGGGCCGTGACGCCCTGCTCCACCACGATGCGGGGATCGAGGGCGGCGGCTTCCCGCAACCCAGCCAGCAGGTCGACGCGGTTGCGAGCCTTGCTGATCCCCACCGAGGAGCCCAGGTTGGCGGGCTTCACGAAGCAGGGGTAGCCGAGCTGCTGCTCCAGCCGTTCCAGCAGCGGCTCGGGATCGCCGCAGAGCTCGGCCGCATTCACGCAGGCGTAGGGCACCTGGGGCAGGCCGGCGGCGGCGAAGGCGGCCTTCATCGCCTGTTTGTCCATGCCCACAGCTGAACCGAGCACACCGGAACCCACGTAGGGAACCTGCATCAAGGTGAAGAGACCCTGAATCGTGCCGTCCTCGCCGTTGGGGCCGTGCAGCACCGGGAACCAAACCTCCACCTCCAGTGCTCCTGCCGGAAAGCCGCCCAGACCACGGCTGAAGGCAGGGAGTCCAGCCTGCAGCAGGGCGGCGGCGAGCTGTTCAGGGGTGGCGGGTGTGGCCTGGGCCAGCACCGCATCGGCCAGCCCGGGGCCCCACCAGCGGCCCTCGGTGTCGATGTAGAAGCAGGTCACGGCGTAGCGGCTGGCGTTGGCGCCGCCGCGCAGGCCCCGGAGCACCGTGGCAGCCGAGCGAATCGACACCGCATGCTCACCGGAGGCCCCGCCGAAGACCAGACCGATGCGCACTGGGCTGCCGATAGGAACTGGGCCGCCACCGCCAACTGGGCCTGGGCTGGCGGGAGCGGTGGGGGAAACCTCGGGCATCGGGCCGCTGGCAGACCGCCGGTGGACGGTCTGGGCAAAACTCAGGTCAGTTTGCCGCTCAGGGAGAAGGCGCGCACCTCCTCGATCCGCACGTTCACAAGTTCGCCCGGCTGGATGGCCGTGCCATCGGGCCGCTGGCCGGGGAAGAAGGTGAGGCGGTTGGTGCGCGTGCGGCCCATCACCTGCTCGGGATTCTTGGGATTGCTGCCTTCCACCAGGATCTGCTCGATCCGTCCCGCGTAGCGGGCGCTGCGCTCCCGGGCCACCCGTTCCACCAGAGCATTGAGCTCCTGCAGGCGCGACACCTTCACTTCCTCCGGCAGCTGGCCCGGCCAGTCGGCGGCAGGGGTGTTGGGCCGGGGGGAATAGGCGGCGGTGTTCACCAGATCAAAACCGATCTCCTCCACCAGATCCAAGGTGCGGCGGTACTGGGCGTCGGTTTCACCTGGGAAGGCCACGATCACATCGGCGCTGATCGCGGCATCGGGCATGCGCTGGCGGATGCGCTCGATGATGCGGCGGTAGCGATCCACCGTGTAGCCGCGAGCCATCGCCTTGAGCACCTCGTCGTCGCCGCTCTGGAAGGGGATGTGGAAGTGCTCGCACACCTTGGGCAGATCGGCGCAGGCATCGATCAGCCGCTCGGTGAAGTAGCGCGGGTGGCTGGTGGCGAAGCGGATCCGCTCCAGGCCCGGCACGTCGTGCACCAACTGCAGCAGATCGGTGAGGGTGTGCTGGCGGCGGCCCTCCGGGGTGATGCCGGGCAGGTCGCGGCCGTAGGCGTCGATGTTCTGGCCCAGCAGGGTGATCTCCTTGAAGCCGCGTGCCGCCAGGCCCTCCATCTCCAGCCGGATCGCCTCCGGCAGGCGCGACTGCTCCTTGCCGCGCACCGAGGGCACCACGCAGTAGGTGCAGCGCTCGTTGCAGCCGTAGATCACATTCACCCAGCCGCAGATCGTGCTGTCACGCCGCGCCGTGGTGATGTCTTCGAGGATGTGGTGCTCGCCTGTGGCCACCACCTGCTGGCCCTGCTCCACCTGAGCCAGCAGGGTGTCGAGCCGATTGGCGTGCTGGGGCCCCATCACCAGGTCGAGCTCCGGCACCCGCCGCAGCAGCGATTCGCCCTCCTGCTGGGCGACGCAGCCGGCCACCACCAGGGTGAGATGGGGGTTGGTGCGCTTGCGCTGGGCCTGGCGGCCCAGGTAGCTGTACACCTTCTGTTCGGCGTTGTCGCGGATCGTGCAGGTGTTGTACAGAACCAGATCGGCGCTGTGTTCGTCCTCGCCGGGTCGGTAGCCCATCGCCTCCAGAATTCCGGCCATGCGCTCGGAATCCGCCTTGTTCATCTGGCAGCCGAAGGTGGTGATCCAGTAGCTGCCGCGCTGCGAAGGTCCTGCGGGGGCTGTCGCGGGAGGTGCGCTGAGTTGAGTCGCCGTCATCTCTCCAGTTTCCGCCATCGCTGACTGGATGGTGAAGGGGGCAGCCTGCAGGGCGGCGGGCGTCGCCGATCTGTGCCAGCTTGAAGACAGCGCCATGCGGCCATGCACCTTCGCCTGCATCGCTTTCGCCTGAACAAAGCCGTGCCCCTGGCCATCAGCCGCGGCACCACCAGCGCCGTTGAGCACCTGCTGGTGACGGTCGAACACGATGGCCTCACAGGCCGCGGAGAGAGCGGCGGCTTCGACACCGGCCATCGCACCTACGCCACCGACGCCATCGCCGCCGAGCTGCAGGCCGTGGCCCCGCAGCTGGAGCCCCTGGCGCCGGAGCCCCTCCAGGCCCTCGAGCCCCTGCTGGCCACCCTCAGCCCGCCGGCCCGCTGCGGCCTGGATCTGGCGCTGCACGACTGGTGGGGCCAGCGGCTGGGGCAGCCGCTGCACCGGCTCTGGGGGCTGGATCCCGGAGCCTGTGCCCCCACCAGCGTCACCCTCGGGCTGGGGGAGCCCGCGGCGGTGCTGGCGCGGCTCGAGCGCTGGTGGCAGCAGCTGCCCGCCACCCGCATCAAGCTCAAGCTGGGCAGTCCTGATGGCCTGGCCCACGACCTGGCCCTGGTGGAGGCGGTGGCCGGTGCTCTGGAGCAGCGGCGCCAGAGCACCGGCGTGGCCTGCGAGCTGCAGGTGGATGCCAACGGCGGCTGGGATCTCGATGCCGCCCGGGCGATGCTGGAGCCGCTGGAGCGGGCCGGGGTGGTGCTGCTGGAGCAGCCCCTGGCGCCCCAGGCCGATGCCGCCGCGGACACCGCCGGATTCGCCGCCCTCCATCCCCACTGCCCCATGCCCCTGGTGGCCGACGAGAGCTGCTGGAACCTGGCCGATCTGCTGCGGCTCGCGCCCCACGTGGATGGCATCAACATCAAACTGCTCAAGAGCGGCGGTCTCGGCGAGGCCCTGTTGATGGCCCGCACGGCGCTGCGGCTGGGGCTGGGCGTGATGCTCGGCTGCTACTCCGATGGTTCGCTGCTGAACGGTGCGGCGGCCCAGCTGCTGCCGCTGGTGCGCTGGCCCGATCTCGACAGCCACCTCAACCTGGTCGACGACCCGTTTGTGGGCCTGGAGCGGCGCGGCGACGTGGTGCTGCCGCCGGTGGCTGGCGGGATCGGTGTGGCGCCATGCTGAGGCCTGAACACCGGGTTGTGCTGCTGCAGCACGGCGGTCTGGCCGATCTCTCCGGCAAGACCGGCCTCACCCTGCTGCGATACCGGCGCGGGCCGGTGGTAGCGGTGGTGGATCCCGACCAGGCCGGCCGCAGCCTGCGGGAGGTGAGCGGCATCGACCGCGATGTGCCGGTGGTGGCGTCGCTGGCGGAGGCCCTGGCCTACGGGCCCGAGGTGGCGGTGGTGGGGCTGGCCCCTTCGGGTGGGCGCTTGCCGGAGCCGGTGCGGGCGGATCTGGCGGTGGCGTTGCGGGCGGGGCTGAGCGTGGCCAGCGGGCTGCACAGCCGCATCGGCGACGACCCCGAGCTGGCGTCTTTGTGCCGGGATCCCGCCTGGATCTGGGACCTGCGCCGCGAGCCCGAGGGGCTGGTGGTGGCGGCGGCCCGGGCGGCAGCCCTGCCCTGCCGGCGCCTGCTGGCGGTGGGCTCCGACATGGCCGTGGGCAAGATGAGCGCCTGCCTGGAGCTGGCCGCGGCCGCCGAGCGCCAGGGCCTCGCCGCCCGCTTCGTGGGCACGGGCCAGGCCGGCATCCTGATCAGCGGCCAGGGGGTGGCCCTCGATGCCGTGCGCGTCGATTACGCCGCCGGGGCCGTGGAGGCGGCGGTGCTGGCGGCGGGCAAGGGGCTGGGCGCCGACGGAGTGCTGCTGGTGGAAGGGCAAGGTTCGCTGGCCCACCCCGGCTCCACCGCCACCCTGCCCCTGATCCGCGGCAGCCAGCCCACGGCGTTGCTGCTGGTGCACCGGGCCGGCCAGCGCCACATCAAGGGACTGCCGGAGCTGCCGATCCCGCCCCTGCCCGAGCTGATCGCGGCCGTGGAGGCCCTGGCAGCCCTGGGCAGGACCGATGGGCTGCGGCCGCAGGTGAAAGCGGTGGCACTGAACACCGGCCATCTCGACACAAACGCCGCGAGCGCCGCCATCGCAACTATGGCCGCAGACACCGGCCTGCCCTGCGCCGATGCGGTGCGCGGCGGGGCGGAGCCACTGCTGGCGGCCCTGATTCAGTGATGTCCTGCCCCGCTCAGGTCAGGGCCTTGCCGTGGTCAGCCCAGGTTCTGGACCGCACCCCCCATGCACCGTTCCCCGCCGCCAGCCAGTGTTTAACGCATCGCCTGCGATGACGACGACGAGGCATGACTGTGCAGCAACCTGACTTAGCCCAGGCAGCAAAGACATCCAGCCAGCAGGAGGTGGTTGTTCTGGACTGGAAAACAGCCAGCAACACGGTGCTCAACGGCAGGGGTGCCTGGTTCAACGGAGGACGGCCCACCCAGCTGGTGATTCAGTCCACATTCAGCAAAGGGGAATGGAAACGCCCCAGAAACTTCACGTTCAAGAACTGGAAAATTAACGGTTCGATCCGGATCCTCGGCGTCGGCTCAAGCGCCTCCAATGCCGTCAAGCGATCGTCCTTCCAGCTGGGGCATACCGAACGGCTGCAGGCAGCCGCTCCCACCGGCATCACTCTGTCGGACCTAAAGATCAAGGCCGATGGGAAAATCCCCCTAATCGTTGGACCGGGCGCAACCAAGGTCAGCCTGCGCGACTCAACGATCTCCGGCTACAGCCAGAGCGTGGCTGTTTATCTCGATGCCGAAAGCGCCGACAATTCGATTGCAAACAACACCTTCAAGATTAAAGCCGACCGCGAACTAATCGCCGTGGACGGCTCCAGCAGCAACCTGATTACCGGCAACACCTTTACGAATCTTCCCTGGGGCGGAGTGTATGTGTACCGGAATTGCGGGGAACGTGGAGTCGTGCGCCACCAGAAACCCCAGAACAATGTTATTAGCGAAAATATCTTCAATCTTAACTCCTTGAAAAGCTACTGGGAGAAAAATCCTAAAAATGGTCGTCAACTTGAATATCGCTATGGAATCTGGCTCGGTTCACGGGAAGGCTCGCGAGCCCCAGATTACTGCGACGAAGACAAGGGCTACCGATTTGGCAGCAGCATATCCAATCAAGATTTCGCAAACGACAACATCATCAGCGGCAACCGTCGCATCGGCTCGAGCAAAGGCTTTCTACTGAAACTGAGCGAAGATCTAGGGATAGGCGGCTACAACAAATTCATTAAAAACGATGGTCGCAACAACCAAATCAAATCCAATCAGCCCCTGAATACCAGCAACAAGCGTGAGCCTGCACCGCTGCAAATCTCCGCCAACTCGGGCATGCTCGCTGCCCGGGCCACGCGGACCCAGCTGACTGAGCCCGGCGCTCTCGAGCAAAACTGCGGTTGCGCGTTGTCCTCTGACCTCGGCTCCATACTCCTATCGACGCCCGTGGCGTAAAAATCCCCCGGAAACGAAGGCTCCCGAGGGATATCACAGGGCGAGCGAGGGGACTTGAACCCCCGAATGGCGGCGCCACAAGCCGCTGCCTTAACCACTTGGCTACGCCCGCCGTGGTCCGGTGCCAATGTACCAACGCACGATCCCCTTGCCTGGCGTGGCCGCCGCATTCCAGTCCAGTCCAGGCGGCACCGCCCTGCTCGCCGTGCTTGGAGCCGGGCTGGCGGGAACGGCGCTGGTGTTCAGCAATCCCGGACCCTCTGAATTCGAAGGGTTCGCCGCCGAGCGGCTGGTGGATGTGCTGGAAACGGAGCTGTGCCAGGGAGATGCACTGCCAGGGCTGATGCGCATGGCCCTCGGCGACTGTTCCCGCCTGGTGCAGGACCAACGCCTGCCGATCGCCCGCCTGGTGGGCCGCCACAGCCGTCGGCTCGATCTCGGCGTGGCCAGCGTGTATCGGAGCGAGCTCGGCGGCGGCATGCTGCTGGGCTGGCCGGTGCCCCGCTTCCGAGCCACGGTGCTGGCGGTGGCCGGCCACTTTCTGATTCTTCAGGCCGACACCAGCCCCTCCGAAACCAGGAGGCAGCAGCAGCCGTGAACACGCCCGCGCGACTGCAGCTGAAGCTGCCCCGCAGCCTGCTCGATCCAGGACTGAGCGGCCTGCCGGTGGATGCGGACGGGCTGGTGGCGCTGGCGGTGGAGCACCGGGACGGGCGGATCACGGATCTCAGGCCCCTGCCCGACGCGGGCATCCCGCTGCCCCTGGCACTCACCCCCCTGGTGGAGCCCCATGCTCACCTCGACAAGTGCTTCAGCTGGGCCGACTTCCCCAACCCGGCCGGCACCATCGCTGGGGCCCTCAGCCAGAACCTGCGCGAAGCGGAGCAGCGGCACGGCGAGCTGGTGCTGGCGCGTGGCGAAGCGGCCCTGGAGAGAGCCTGGCGCCATGGGCTCCGCGCTGTCCGCAGCCACATCGACAGCGGCGGGCCCGCGGCCCGATCGAGCTGGGACGCGCTGCTGGAGCTGCGGAAACGCTGGGCAGGCCGGGTCGAGCTCCAGCTGGTGGCCCTGGTGCCGATCGGCCACTGGGCCACGCCCGCCGGCGCGGAGCTGGCCCGCTGGGTGGCCGCTGCGGGGGGGCTGCTGGGGGGGGTGCTCGGCCCGCCCTACGGCCATACCCGCCGCGACCACCAGGCCCTGGCCCGTCTGCTGGATCTGGCGGAGGCGCTGGGCGCGGGGATCGATCTGCACAACGATGAGGCCGACCGGGAACCGGCCCGGGGCATGCGCCTGCTCCTGAACCTGCTGCGCCAGCGCCGGACTTCGCTGCCGATCACCTGCAGCCATGCCGCCAGCCTCGGCCTGCTCAGCCGCAGGCAGCTGGCACCGCTGGCCGAGGCCCTGGCCGCCGCCGGGATTTCCGTGGTGGCCCTGCCGCTCACCAATCTGTGGCTGCTGGGCCGCCGCTCAGGCCAGCAGCCGCTGCTGCGGCCCCAGGCTCCCATCCATAGCCTGCAGCGCGCGGGCGTGACGGTGGCGGTGGGTGCCGACAACGTGCAGGACCCCTGGTACCCCGGCGGCGATTTCGACCCGCTGGAGCTGCTCCGGCTGGCGCCGCTCACCAGTCACCTCTGGCCGGCCGACCGCCGCGACCTGGCGGCCTTCACAACGGCGCCGGCCCGCCTGCTGGCTCTGAGCTGGGATGGGGTGCTGAGGCAGGGGGGGCCGGCCGATCTGGTGCTCACCGGGGCCGGGAGCTGGAGCGATCTGCTCGCCCGCAGCCCCCAGCGGCGGGTGCTGCGAAGCGGCCGCTGGCTGCCGGTGCCCGACGGGGGGCCATCTGCAGCGCTGCTGGAGGCCAGCATGGGGTGACCTGACCCCCCTTCCGTCTTGGCCGAGCTGCCCCCCAGACCCGAACAGGCGTGCATCGACCGACTGGCCGCGGAGCTGCGCCAGCTCGATCCAGCCCTGGTGCTGGTGGGCAACGACCAGCCTTCCGAGCTGGGGCGCCTCTCCCGCGACTACCACGCCTATTCGCCGGTGCTGGTGCCACGGTTCGCTGGCCAGCGAGCCCAGCTGGCGGTATGCGCCACGACCCTGGATCAGGTGCGGCTGGTGGCGGGCACCTGCGCCCGCGCCGCCGTGCCCCTCACCCTGCGGGGGGCGGGCACAGGCAACTACGGGCAGTGCGTGCCCCTCGCCGGCGGCGTGGTGCTCGACCTGAGCGGCCTGAACCGGCTGCGCTGCATCGAGGCGGAGAGCGGCGTGATTGAAGTGGAGGCCGGAGCCCTGATGGCGGCGGTGGAACGGGAGCTGGCTCCCCATGGCCGCGCCCTGCGCCTGGCGCCCAGCACCCTGCGCACCGCCAGCATCGGCGGCTTCATCGCCGGCGGGTCCGGCGGCATCGGCTCCCTGCGCTGGGGCTTTCTGCGGGATCCCGGCAATCTGCTCGGCCTGGAGGTGGTGACGGTGGAACCCGAGCCGCGTCTGCTGCGGCTGGATGCGGCCGCCAGCGCACCGCTCAACCATGCCTACGGCTGCAACGGCATCCTCACCGCCCTGCGGCTGCCCACCAGCGAAGCGATCGACTGGCAGCAGCTGGTGGTGGGCTTCAACCACTGGTCCGAAGCGGTGGCGGCAGCAGCCGGGCTGGGGGGCACCGCCCTGCTGCTGCAGGCCCTGTGCCTGCTGGAGGCTCCGATCGCAGCCCGATCCCCATGGCCGACCGGCTGTGCGGCCGCCGCCGGCGAACATCGGCTGCTCCTGCTCGCAGCGCCGGACTGCCTGGAAGCGCTACCGGGCTGGCTGTCGGCCCATGGCGGCCGGGTGATCTGGCGGGCGCCCCAGAGCGGCAGCCAAGGGCTGCCCCTGCGGGAGCTCACCTGGAATCACACCACCCTCCACTGGCGAGCCCACTCCCCCGACTGGACCTACCTGCAGCTGTTGCTACCCCAGCCCGAGCTGCCCGTGCTGACCAGCCTGAGCCAGCGGTGGAATGGTGATCTGCTCTGGCATCTGGAGGGCGTGCGCCAGCAGGGCAATGCCCGGTTGGCGGCCCTGCCGCTGCTGCGCTGGCAGGGGGAAGACGCCCTGCAACGGCTGATCGACCAGCTGCGCGAGGCCGGGGCTGTGATCTTCAACCCCCACGTGATCACGGTCGAGGATGGGGGCCTTGGGGTAGTGGAGGCCGATCAGGTGGCCGCCAAAGTCGCCTATGACCCCGCCGGGCTGTTGAATCCCGGCAAGCTGCGGGGCTGGCTGGAACGCTGAGACCGCAAGGGGCCGGCTGGAGCCAGCCAGGGCCGAAAGGGGCTGAATGACGTTCAGCGTCAGCAGCCCAGGCTCAGGCGCGTGTCCACCCCGGTGACAGGGTTGGTGCCCGTAGCGTCGCGGCACAGGAGCCGCTGGTCAGTCCGGTCGAGCAGCGCATCGCTGAAATCAGCATCGGTGACCGTGGCGCCGGTGAAGCTGCTGCCCGCAGCGATCACACCACTGAGGTTGGCACCACTGAAGTCGGCGCCGCTGAAGTCCACCTTGTCCATCAGGGCACCACTCAGATCGGCGCCAGAGAAATCGGCGTCCGGGAACGCCGCCTGGGTGAGGATGGCGCCGTGCAGGTTGGCGCCGGCGAACGTGGCCTGCCTCCCTGCCGCGCCGGCAAACGATGTGTTGGCCAGATCCTGACCGGAAAAATCGGCGCCGTTCTGGTTGGTGAGGGTGTAATCCACCCCAGAGAATTCCGCCAGAGCCGGCGGCACCCAACCGGGCGGCAGCAGCAGCAGCAAGCAGGCTGCCAGCGGCAGCAGCAGGGCGGACAGGTGCCTGCAGACCCCGGCGAACGCAGCGGTCTGGGTCGGGATCGGGCGCCCGGAAGGGATAGCTGCAGGCATCAACGGTTCAACAGGGCTCGGCCTTCACTGTGCCGCGGCAGCGACCCCGAGGTGCTGGCGGATCCGATCGAGGGCGACCTTCTCCTCATCTGACACCTTCGCCCCCGAACCGAACAGGCCCTTGCCGGCCGCTTCAGCCACGGCCACGCAGCCATCCACGATCAGCTGGCAGTACTGCTCCACCGCAGCGGCATCCGCCTTGCCGCGGGCGAGGGCGAGGGCCTCATCGACTTCTTCGAGGGCCCGGTCCAGCACCCGGCCATTGCGCACATCGTCCGGGGTGACCTGCAGCTTTTCCGGCCGGATGCCCTGCTTGAGGGCCTCCTCCCCGAACAGGCCGCCGATCAGCGGATTGTCGCCGTAACGCTTGGCGGCGCCGGCCAGCTCACGGCCGAGGGCGATCGCCTCCTGGGCACTCGAGAACACGCCCATGTCCACGGTCATCACGGCCAAGGCGGCGGCCAGAGGCGCGCCCAGAAGCTTGTTGCGTTCGTCGCTGGTGAGTTCGATGGTCATTGGTTTGACAGGCAGGGGAAGGGAACGGGGCCGCATGGCCCCCCTGCGGCCACTGTGGCCAGCTGCAACGGATCCGTCAGTGCCCCGCCGCGAGCTGTCGTTCCTCGCTCAAGAGCGCGCCAATCAGATAAAGCGAGCCCGCCACGATCAGCCGGTGCCCGACTGCCTCCACCCCCGCCGCAACCTCACTCGCTGCAGCCGTGATCCCCGCGGGGAGGTCCGGCGCCTCCCTGAGTGAATCCGCCAGACCAGGCAGCGCAGCCACCAAGGTCTGGCGGCTCCAGCTGGCATGACCGGGCACCGGCACGATCCAAGCCCGGTCGCCAGGCGCAAGCAGGGCCTGCAGCAGCTCCACCCCCTGCTTGTTGGCCAGGATGCCCAGCAGCCAGTGGCGCCGGCCTGGTGCGAGGCCATGGCGGGTGGGATGGCGATCGAGTTCGCGGCGCAGGGCGGCCGCGGCCGGCGGGTTGTGGGCCCCGTCGAGCAGCAGGGGAATGCCGCGCCAGCTGAGCTGCTGGAGCCGCCCCGGCCAGCGGGCGGCGGCAAAGCCGGCGACGATGGCGGCTTCATCGATCGGCCAGCCCCGCTCGGCCAGTGCCCTGAGCATGCCCAGGGCCACCGCACCGTTATTCGCCTGCACCGAACCGGCCAGGCCGCAGGCGCACCAGCGGCCTGCGATCGCCAGGGCACCGTCGGCGGCCTGGGGGAGGGGATCCACCCAGCGCAGCTCAGCAGCGACGGCCCGAGCCTGGCGCTCCAGCACAACGGCCACCGCCGGTGACTGGGGGGCACTCACGGCGATCGCAGCCGGCTGCAGCACCCCGGCCTTCTCGATGGCGATGCTGGCCAGATCGGGGCCGAGAAATTCGCGGTGATCCAGCCCCACCGAGGCGAAGCCGATCACGGCCCGATCGGGGTGGCAGCTGGTGGCATCGAGTCGGCCCCCCAGACCCACCTCCAGCACCACCAGTTCACAGCCAGCCGCCGCGAAGGCCAGAAAGGCGGCGGCCGTGACCAGTTCGAACGGGGTGAGGCCGCAGCGATCCGCCGCATTGCGGGCAGCCAGCAGCTGAAGGCGCAGCTCCGCTGGCGCGATCGAGTCGGCACCGATCCGGATGCGCTCGGTCCAGCACACCAGATGGGGCGAGGTGTAAAGGCCGGCCCGCAGGCCCGCGGCCAGGAGGCTGCGGTGCACCAGCGTGGCGATCGACCCTTTGCCATTGGTGCCGGCCACCTGTACCGCCGCGAAGCGGCGCTCGGGATGACCCAGCTCAGCCAGGGCGGCGCGCAGCCGATCGAGGCCGAGATCCACCCCCCGGCGGCTGAAGGGTTCGATCAGGTCGGCAAACGGATCCGCAGCCATGGCGGCCCGCTCAGACCAGGCTGAGCAGCGCCTGCTCCAGCCGCTCCAGCGCCAGGGCAAGCTCGCGGGGGCGAATCGTCAGGGGAGGCACCAAACGCACGACCGCTGGCCCGGCCGGCACCACCAGCAGCCCCTGCCCGAGGGCGGCCTTGACAACGGCGGGAGCGGAGGGCGCACCGTCGCGCAGCACCAGTCCCTGCAGGAGGCCCCAACCGCGATGGCCCTCGAGCAGCTGGGGGTGCCGCGACACCAGTGCCGCCAGACCCTGCTCCAGCGTGTGGCCCAGCCGCTGCACATGCGCCAGCAGGCCGCGGCGCTCGATCTCGGCCAGCACGGTGAGCCCGGCCCGGCAGGCGAACGGATTGCCGCCGAAGGTGCTGGCGTGATCGCCGGGGCGGAAATGATCGCACCGTCGCTTCACAGCCAGCGCACCGATCGGGATGCCGCCGCCCAACCCCTTGGCGAGGGTGAAGGCATCCGGTTCCACGCCGAGCCGCTCATAGCCCCACCAGGCGCCGCTGCGGCCCACGCCGATCTGCACTTCATCAAAGATCAACAGGATCCCCCGCTCATCGCAGCACTGGCGAACCCGGCGGAAGAAGGCCTGATCGCCGGGGTGCACCCCGCCCTCACCCTGCAGGGGCTCGAGCAGCACCGCCGCCACCCTCGGGCCCTGCGCTTCGCAGTCGGCCAGCAGGGCCTCAAAAGCGGCGGCGTCGTTGTAGGGGAAATAGCGGAAGCCCTGCACCATCGGCTCGAAACCCAGGTGATACTTCGGCTGACCGGTGGCGGTGACAGCCGCCAGGGTGCGGCCGTGGAAACTGGCCTCGGCCGTGATGATCAGGGGGCCGGCTGCGTCGCTGATGCCCCGCACAAGGTTGCCGTGCTTGCGCGCCAGCTTGATCGCCGCCTCGTTGGCCTCCGCGCCGGAATTGCAGAAAAACACCCGGTCGAAGCAACTGCGGGCGGTGATCGCCGCGGCCAGCTCCTGCTGTTCCGGGATGCAATAGAGGTTGGAAACATGCTGGAGCCGGGCAAGCTGGCGGCTGAGGGCCCGGCGCAGCTGGCGATCGCTGTGCCCGAGGGTGCAGACCGCGATGCCGGCCACACAGTCGAGATACCGCCTTCCCTGACTGTCCCAGACCCACACGCCTTGTCCCCGCACCAGTTCGATCGGGAAGCGGGCGTAGGTGTCCATCACCGGGTTGTCCGGATCTGGCGCAAGGGGGATGGGAGCGGTGGGACTCGAACCCACATGCCCGAGGGCGCTCGATTTTGAGTCGAGTCCGTCTACCAATTCCGGCACGCTCCCATTTGAGAGAGCTTAGGCGGCGATGCTCAGCTCGGTGTCCGTAGGGTCAGCGCCCTCAGCGACGGGCACAACCCGTTCGATGTGAGCGCCAACGGCATTGAGTTTGTCCTCGAGGCAGGCATAGCCGCGGTCGAGATACTCGAGTCCGTACACGTCGGTGGATCCATCGGCGGCCAGTCCAGCCAGCACCATGGCAGCGGAAGCGCGCAGGTCGGTGCCCTTCACCGGAGCGCCGCTGAGACGGGCGACCCCCTCCACCACGGCAGTGTTGCCCTGGGTGCGGATCGAGGCCCCCATGCGCTGCAGTTCGGCCACGTGCTGCAACCGGTTCTCGAAAATCGTTTCACTCACCATGCTGGTGCCCTCCGCCGTAGCCAGCAGGGTCAGAAATGGAGCCTGCAGATCCGTGGGGAAGCCAGGGAAGGGCATCGTGCGCAGGTCCACGGCCCGGATGCGGCCAGGGGTGAGGATGAGACCTTCGCCATCGCGTTCGATCACACAACCGGCCTCCTCCAGCTTGGTGAGAACCGCTTCGAGGTGGTCGGGAATCACCGGGGCGACACGCAGAGCCGAACGGGTGATGGCCGCAGCAAGCAGGAAGGTGCCCGCCTCGATCCGATCGGGAATCACCGCATAATCGGCGCCATGGAGGCGCTCCACACCGGCGATGGTGATGGTGGGGCTCCCGGCGCCCCGGATCCGGGCGCCCATGGCGGTGAGCAGATCGGCCAGATCGACCACCTCAGGCTCCCGGGCGGCGTTCTCGATCACGGTCTCGCCGTCGGCCAGGGCCGCCGCCATCATCAATGTTTCGGTCGCTCCGACGCTGGGGCAATCGAGCAGGATCCGGGCGCCGCTCAGACGCCTGCCGTGGCCGGGAACCACGGCGGTGACGATCCCGTGCTCGATCGTCACCTGGGCACCCATCGCCTTGAGACCGCGCACGTGTTCAACCACAGGCCGGGTGCCGATCTGACAACCGCCAGGCAGGGGGACCTTGGCCATGCCCATGCGAGCCAGTAGAGGGCCAATACAGAAGAAGCTGGCCCGCAGGCTGTTCACCAGCTCATAGGGAGCGGTGGAGCAATTGATCCCGGCTCCATCGAGCTCCAGCGTGTCGTGCTGTCGCTGCACCTTGCCGCCGAGGCTTTCAAGCATCCCTGACATCCCAATGATGTCGGTCAGGGGGGGCACGTTGCGCAGCCGGATCTGATCGCGGGTGAGCAGACAGGCAGCCATCAGCACCAGTGCCGAGTTCTTGGCGCCGCTCACGCGCAGCTCGCCGTCCAGGCGTCGGCCGCCGCTGATCCGCAGGAACGGGCGACTGGAGTCAACGGAGCGGCTGATGCCGAGCTCAGGCGCGGAGGAAAGGCCTTGATGGGACAAGACCTGAGCAGTATGAGAATCCTGACAAGACTCGGTTTTTGCGCCGTCCCTGATGACGCCTGGCAATGAAGCAGCCTGGACAGCGTTGATGTTCACGGACTTGCTGCCCCTGTCTTGCGGCTGCATGATGACAACAAATCATGAGACCGTCTAGACAGCCGCCGCACGAACTGGCCTCCCGTCGTCGCCCCGCCAGAAGGCCGGGGTGGCGATGTCGTATGTTGCCAAAGCCGCCGCGGGTGGCAGCCACGCGGATGTGGCGGAATTGGTAGACGCGCTAGTTTCAGGTACTAGTGGCAGCAATGTCGTGGGAGTTCAAGTCTCCCCATCCGCACTTTCAACCAATGATCGTTCTCAAGATCACCAATTCGTCTGAGTTGGTCGCCTCAAAGATCGGCAAGTTTCTCGAGCGTCTCACACCGGATGGCCTCGACCAATCTGCTGTTGAGGATGCTCTGATCGGCAAGCTAATTGAGAATTTGCGCGCCGAAGGGCTGGCCGGCGAAGTGGCGGCGGTGCGGGGGGTAGACCTCAAAGATGGTCGGATCGAGGTGGAATCTTCAACCAAGGTGCGGCGTCACGACCGCTTCTGAACGATCCGTCTCCCACCAGACCTGAGGCGCCTGTGCCTGAGATCGCTGAGACGTCACACGACCCGATCCGCAGCCGGCGCAACCCCCTGGTGCGCCGCATCCGCCTGCTTCACGACGCCCGGGGGCGGCGGGAGCAGGGGCTGCTGCTGCTGGAAGGAACGCACCTGCTGCAGGAGGTGCTGCGCCTCGGCCTGCAGCCGGCGGAGGTTGTGGTGAGCGAGGCCTGGCTGCAGCGCCATCAGCCTCTGCTGGAGCAATTGCCAGGGCCCTGGCGGCTGTGCACGGTGGGTGACGAGGTGCTGGCGGCGATGGCAACCACCCAGCATCCAGACGGCGTGTTACTCACCCTGCCGATGGCAGCACTGCCCGATAGCCACAACGACCACATCGAGGAGCAGGGCCTCTGGCTCTGCCTGGACACCATCCAGGATCCAGGCAATCTCGGCACCCTGATGCGCACTGGGCTGGCGGCGGAGGTGACGGGCCTGTGGCTTGCCGATGGGGCCGATCCCTTCCAGCCCAAGGTGCTGCGAGCCTCGGCCGGCGCAGCTCTGGCCCTGCCGATCTGGCGTGGCTCCGGGGATGCCCTCACCGCTCGCTTGACAAAGTTGCGCTGCCACCAAGGCCTGCAGATCGCCGCCAGCGTGCCGCCGGAGCAGGGAGGTGAGCCCTACTGGCAGCTGGACTGGAGCAGACCCACCGCACTGCTGCTCGGCAGCGAGGGCGCTGGATTGGCCCAGCCTCTGCTGGCCCTGGCCGACCGGCGGGTAACCATTCCCCACGCACCGGCGGTGGAATCGTTGAACGTGGCTGTGGCCGCAGCGCCGCTGCTGCTCGAGCGGCAACGGCAGCGGCTCACCCATGGCCCCCATTCGGCAGCGGCGGGGTGAGGGGAGAGAATGCCGGGCAGCTGAACAGTGGTCTGGTGAGCATCGCCCTCTCCTCCTCCTCCGGCTCCCTGTCGGGACCTGATGCGGAGTTTGATTTCGATGTGCTCGTGATCGGGGCCGGCTACGGCGGCTTCGACGCCGCCAAGCACGCCGCTGAACATGGCCTGCGCGTGGCCATCGTCGAATCCCGGGAGATGGGGGGAACCTGCGTGAACCGGGGCTGCGTGCCCTCCAAGGCACTGCTGGCCGCCAGCGGCCGGGTGCGGGAGCTGGCCGACGCCGAGCACCTGGCCGGCTTCGGCATCCACGCGGCGCCGGTGCGCTTCGAGCGCCAGAAGATCGCCGACCACGCCAACCAGCTGGTGGCAGCGATCCGCGCCAATCTCACCAAGACGTTGGAGCGGGCCGGCGCCACGATCCTGCGGGGCACGGGCCGCCTGGCTGGCCACCAGCTGGTGACGGTGCGCGAAAGCGGCAGCGGCGTGGAGCGCACCGTCAGCGCCCGCGATGTGATTCTCGCCACCGGCTCGGAACCGTTCGTACCGCGCGGCATCGAGACCGACGGTCGCACCGTGTTCACCAGCGACGAGGCCGTGAGCCTGGAGTGGCTGCCCCGCTGGCTGGCGATCATCGGCAGCGGCTACATCG
>JBBASO010000047.1:0-20882 GCA_040399265.1 Prochlorococcaceae cyanobacterium | reverse complement strand
TGCCGCTCGAGCCCGCCTGCACGCCGACGTCGAAGAGGCCGTAGCTCTCCTTGATAAAGGAGGTAGCAGCTGCGCCGCCATCGGTGTTCACCGAGGTGGCTGTGGCGGTGTTGTCAACAGTGACGCCAACAGTGGCGGCAGCGCCGATCACCACATCATTGGTAGCGGAGCCGCCAGTGGCCGAAGAGTCGATGATGCCGCCGGTGTTGCCGGTGAAACCGGCGTAGGCGGAGGAGGCAGGCAGTGTGTTGGCAGTATTTCCTAACTCAGACTGGAGATTCGTTGTAACCGCAGCTCCACCGGGAGAGGCGGAAAGCGTGTACGTTGTCGGGGTAAGAAAGTTTATATAATATGTGCCCGCATTGGCTCCAGATGTAACTACGAGCCGATCACCAGTACTTACTGTTGGTGTTGTTGATGTCGTGTAAACCCCAGCAACGGCTGGACCCGGTGAACCTAAAGCTAAAAAGGTTACGGGCTGGGTTAGCGCATTCACCGTCGTCGCCGAACCGGTGACCACACCGGTTTCGTTGACGGTGAGGGTGCCGTTGCCGCCCACGTTCAGGGTGGAGTCGAGGACGCCTACGTCCTGGGTCGAAACAGCGTTGCCGGTGGCAATGCCATCAACGGTGACGGCGGTGGCGGTGGCCGTGGAGCTGGCCGTCACGGTGTCAGTCAGGTTCTGACCAACCGTGACGACGCTGTTATTGACGCCTGTTGCGGAATCTGTTGCAGCCATGGAAGGGGAAGAACGGGGGAGGTTGAACTTATGAGCACACGACCCCCAAGGGGACGTCCTATCAGTTTGGCCCCTGAGCACCATTTACGCCAAGCATTTACGCCCAGTCGCCAACGCCAATAGACGCAAATTTGTTTATCAACTTTATTGCAATTGTGCTTTGACGCTAAAGAGCAAGCGTGTCGATGCGCATCTACGCGTGGCTGGTACAGCGGCCTCGCTTGCAGCTTTGATCCAGCAGCTTGGCCAACGACGCCTGCGCCTCATGACCTGGGATCACGGCTACTTCAGCTCCACCTCCTACACCGCGGGCTTTTATCGCGAGCTGGCGCCGGCCTGGCTGGATTTCGCCGCCCTGCTCAAAGGCCACCAGCCACCGCGCAGCCACGAAGGCGAACCCTTCACCTACCTGGAGCTCGGCAGCGGCATGGGCCTGGGCCTCTGCCTGCTCGCCGCCGCCTATCCCGAAGGCCGCTTCACGGGCATCGATTTTCAGCCCGATCACATCGTGCACAGCCGCCGGCTGGCCCAGCAGCTGGGGCTGAGCAACATCAACTTCCAGGAGGCCGACTTCCTCAGCCTCGCCGCCGACCCCGGCTCGCTGGCGGCTGCCCACCACTACGTGGTCGCCCATGGCATCGCCACCTGGATCACGGCACCGATCCAGCAGGCGCTGTTGCAGCTGGCCGCCGCAGCCCTCAATCCAGGCGGCATCTTCTACTGCTCCTACAACACCTTTCCCGGCTGGCTCGGCGCCAGCGCCTTCCAACACCTCGGTGAACTCACCCGCCAACGCCAGGCTGAGGCCAGCGCCGCCCAGGCCTTTCAGCAGGCCGCCGCCAGCCTCAGCAGCCTGCTTGGCAGCGAAGAGAGCCCCTCGGCGCTGGCCCTCGCCCAGCCAGCCCTGCGCCGCCGGCTGGCCCAGATTCCCACGCAGAACGCCGCCTATCTCCTGCAGGAATACGCCAATCAGGGCTGGCAGCCCCTGTATGTGGCCGAGCTGCATCAACGCTGCGCCGCCCACAAGTTGCGCTTCCACGCCAGCGCCACCCTGCCGGAAAACTTCCTGGAGCTGCTGCCGGCCAATGTGCGCCCGGCGGTGCTGGCCGAAAGCGATCCAGCTCTGCGCCAGAGCCTCCAGGATCTGGCGATCAACCAGTCGTTCCGCCGCGATCTCTTCCTGCGCGGCGTTGCCACCAGCACCGACAACGACCTGCGCCAGCGCCTCAGCCCGATCATGCTGCGGCTGCAGGAGGCCCCCGCCACCGAGAGCTACCGCTTCGAAACCAGCTTCGGCCAGGTGAGCGGCGTGCCGGAGCGCTACCAGCAGCTGGAGGCCTGCCTGGCCAACGGGCCGCGCAGCTTCGGCCAGCTACTCGAAGACACCCAGCTGCAGCTGGCGGAGCTGGCCAAGCTCCTGGCCCTGCTGCTCCACGCCGGCCGCATCGGCTTCGACCGCTGCGCCAGTGCCGATTTCGAGCGGGCCCGGCACGTCAATGAACAGCTGCTCAGCCTGATCGGCAATGGCCGCCCCTATGCCCATCTGGTCGCCCCGGCCAGCGGCGGCGGTGTGGGGTTTTCACTGGTGGAGACCCTGCTGCTCGAGGGCCAGCGCCGCCAGCTCGGCGGCCAGGAGCTGGAGCAGCACCTGCTGGAGAGCCTCAAGGCCAGGGGCCGCAGCATCAAGGGCGAAGCAGCACCCCTGCTGGCGGCCTTCGCCGAACGCCAGCCGCGCCTGCAGGCCCTGGGCGTGCTGCCATAGGGGGAATGCCACTCCCCCACGCTTGGCCGTTGTTGCCGCGCTGCTGCTTTCCCTGCTCGGCCTGGCGGCCCTGTGGGGGTTGCTGAGCGGCGGCCTGTCGCTCTGCCTGCACCTGCTGGAGCGTATGACCCAGAGCTGCCGCGATGCGATCACCAGCGAGCGGCTGCAAGCGTTGGGCCAACGCCGGCAGCAGGCCCTCAATCGGCAGCGTCAACGCCGCCGCGGCTGGTCGCTTAGCGATCTTGACGGTCGTCGCATCTGGCTCGAACCCAACCAGCTGGAGCCCTTCTGCCAGCGCTGTCGCGCCGAACTCGGCCTGAGCGGCCCCTGCAGCCTCAGTGAGCTGCGGCGTCACTGGCGCCGCAGCAGCCTGCGCTGGCATCCGGATCAAGGCGGCGACGGCGAAGCCTGGCTGCGGCGCCTGCGGAGCTATGAGGCCCTCTGCCAGCTCAGCCGGGATGCCAGCGCCCGCCAGCTGGTGAAGGCGATGCCGCCGCCCCTGCCGGCTGCACGTCGCCTCCGGTTCCGCAGGCGCTGGTTCTGATCTTCCTCCTCCTTCAGCCGTGGGAGGCCCTAACCTCGAGCGGCGACTACATCTGGCTGTTCTGTGCCGCACCTGCTGCTGGAGGGCAAGGCTGATCTCTACGAGCACTTTCTCAGCTCCACGGCCAACGCCAACCTCGTCGCCATCACCGACGACTTTCATTTCCAAATCCAGACCCTCGAAGGGCCGACTCTGCTCCTGCGTCATGTGCGCACGCACGGGCAGGCCACGAACCACGGCGAACTCAGCGACGCCTTCTACGCCTTGATGCTCAGCCACCGGCAGGGTGGCTACAGCAGCCGCACTCCGCTCAACAACGGCAGCCCCATCCCCAACACTCCCACCCTGCACTGGCATCTGTCCAGTCGTAGCTGCATCAACCATCACCGCGACTCGAAGGTCACCTACCTACGACTGGAAAGCGCCGCCCTGTTGCGCAGTTTCGCAGCCCAGGCGATTGCGGTGTGCGAGCTCGAGAGGCTGCAGGGCGTGGCCGCACCAGCGAGCCTGGTGCACTGGATCGAACGGCTTGATCAGCAGCTCGTCGGCGCTGAACCCCAGCAGCACGCCGCGATCACGGAGGTGTTTCTGAACGGGCTGGCTCAGGAGCTGCGCCAGCTGCTCGGCCCGCCAAAAACGAGTGATGCCAACGCCGCCAACCACGTGATGATGGCCATCGAATCGATGCTGGTGCGCCTCAATGCTCCAATCAGCCTGCAAGAACTGGCCGATTCGCTTGCCCTCAGCCCCCGCACCGTGCAGGCCTGCTTCAAGAAACAGTTGAACATCTCACCGATGCGCTGGCTGAAGCTGGCCCGCCTCAGCCAGTTGCGTCAGCAACTCTGGGATCCAGCTCTGGCGCGCCGCTCGCTCCCGCAGGTGATGGCGGAGTGTGGCCTCAGCGACACAAGTCTCAACCGCCGTAGCTACCGGGAGGTGTATGGCATCAGCCCAGGGGAGCAACAGCGCCAGAGGAAAGCGCTGACGGGGAGCGGCCAATCGGTGTTCCACGATTCACTGCATCGGGTGTTTGACGGTCCGAATGCCGCTATTGAATATCTACAAGATTTAAAGAATTCACAGGCCGGTATCGGCACGTACCGGGTTGCGGTCACAGTCACACCCACCGTCCAGGCTGCCGTTCAGCCAATCGATCAACATTGCGCCTGAAGGGGCCTTCAGGCCTAGCCGTTGCTGATCTCCTGGCGAATCAGCCTGGCCATCAGAGCAGATAGCGTGGTGTCCTGCTCATGTGCATGCAAGCGAAACTGGCGATACAGGTTCCGGGGCAGGCTCACACTGATGCGCGCCATCGGCTCAGCTCCGTACGTTTCAGATTCAATCGCATCCGTATTGATACCAAGTGACGTTGTGACCTGGGAGATTGACATGCTTCCGGGAGAAGATGTGATTTGACAGGAAGCAGACTGTGTCCTGCTGGATACAGCGTTTTTTGCTGGATGCAGCATTTCCTGCTGAATGCAGCATAACTGCTTCTTAGCTGCTGAATCCGACACGCCGTCAGTTTATGAATCTTCTTAGAAGGTTTTAAGCAGTACCCCAGACAAACAGTTCGCAAACCAACTGAACCGTTCGCAATCCGTCGCGGACTGGTCGCGGACTGGTCGCGGACTGGTCGCGCAGCGAAACCCTACAGCTTATGAACTTGATCCATTCATGTATCAGCCGCTACTTTGGAGCAGCGATAGCGAGGCGGGTTCACCTCATGTACCGGCGGCCCATCGATCTCACTCCTGTCCAAGCGACAGGCTCGCCAGGATCACGACCGCGGCTCAGCGATCACCGGAGTGACACGGGTCTGGGGCGAGGCCAGCGAACAGATCACGCATCAGTTGTGCTTTAATGCAAACCACAAATACAGGCCAGGCTAATAGCTTTGCCTGCTGAGGCCCCTGGAGATTTCTCGTCTCGACTTCTATCTAATGCCCGGCTTCATCACCCGCAGCCTTAACCTGAAGAGAACAAAGTAATCAAACGACAACATTCAAGCGATTCATCTGAACTCATCTGAAAATTGCGTTTTCAAAGCCTGTCAAGCACCCCATCAAACCCTTCGCCACCGCCTACCGGCCGCCACTCTCTTATGGCATCTGGGAAATCAGCTAAGAAATCACCAGAGAAATCAGTCAAGAAGCTCTCTGTTCTGCTGCCAGCAGATCTCCACAAGCGTGCCAAGCGCAGTGCCCTGCTAACTGATCAATCTCTTACCGATCTGATCATCACGCTGCTGACGCAGCATCTCGCGTTGACAGCCGATCAACCGCCCCCGTCGAAATAGGCGATCAGCCAAGCCCCCTTGTTCACAACCGGTGAGGTCCGCGCCGCCCCTTCCTCAGGTGAAGCGTCGATGCGGACCTCACGGCTCTGCGGCGCCAGCCGTTCAGGCTTCAACCGTCACCTTGTTGATGCGGCTGCCATTTTTCAGGGCCAGCACCACATCAAGATCGCCGGTGTGACCAAACACGGTGTGCAGCCCATCGAGATGGGGTTGGGCGCCGTGGCACAGGAAGAACTGGCTGCCTCCGGTGTCCTTGCCGGCGTGAGCCATCGAAAGGCTGCCCGCCTGGTGCTTGTTGCTGTTGATCTCACAGGGAATCGTGTAGCCGGGCCCGCCGGTGCCGGCGATGCCGCGAGCCCCATCGCGGCTGTTAGGGCAGCCGCCCTGAGCCATGAAGCCTTCGATCACACGGTGAAACGCCAGGCCGTCATAAAAGCCCTCATTGGCGAGCTTCACGAAGTTCGCCACCGTGCCAGGCGCGTCGGCATCAAACAGTTCGATCGTGATGCTGCCGGCATCGGTGTCCATCAGGGCCTTGGTCACGAGTTGTTGTCTCGGTTGGTGAACCCAATCCTGCCAGGCGGCGTTCTGCTCACCCAAGCCCAGGGGCATCATGGGGTGGTGGGTTCACTTCAACCGTTTTCTGGATGACAACCAGCCCCGCCCAAGCCCCAGGCACGACGCCCGATCTCAGCAGTGCCCGCCTCGGCGTGCTCGGCGGCAGTGGTCTCTACGCCATGGAAGGCCTGGACGACCTGCGCGAGATCACCCTCGAGACCCCTTACGGCACCCCTTCAGACAGCCTGCGGCTGGGCCGCATCGGCGATCTCGACGTGGTCTTCCTCGCTCGTCACGGCCGCCATCACAGCTACACCCCCACCGAGGTGCCCTATCGAGCCAATCTCTGGGCCTTGCGCTCCCTGGGTGTGCGCTGGATCCTTTCTGTGTCGGCGGTGGGCTCCCTGCGGGAAGAGGTGCGGCCTCTCGACATGCTCGTGCCCGATCAGTTCATCGACCGCACCCACCAGCGGCCGCTGAGCTTCTTTGGTGACGGCGCCGTCGCCCATGTCACCGCCGCTGATCCCTACTGCGGCGTTCTCAGCCAGATCCTCGCCGACACGGGCTGCAGCCAGATGCCCGACCAGCGCTCTCTGCATCGCGGTGGCACCTACCTCTGCATGGAGGGCCCCGCCTTTTCCACCCGTGCCGAATCCCTGCTCTACCGCTCCTGGGGCTGCGACGTGATCGGCATGACCAATCACACCGAAGCCCGCCTGGCGCGCGAAGCCGAGATGGCTTACGCCACCCTGGCCATGGTCACCGACTACGACTGCTGGCACCAGGATCACGATTCGGTCACCGTGGAGATGGTGATCGACAACCTCAGAACCAATGCCCTGCTGGCCCAGCAGATTGTGAGGGTCGCAGCCCAGCGCATCGCTGCCCTCAGGCCCACCAGCCAGGCCCACCAGGCCCTGCGCCACGCCCTGATGACCCCGCCGGAAGCCGTGCCTCTCGCCACCCGGCGACGCACCGAGCTGTTTACAGCGCCCTACTGGGGCCCCTGCGAGCCATGAACAATCCCGTGGCGGGGTGGCAATACAAAGTGATCCACATCAACGTGGAATCAGATCAAGCCACATCTGCGAAAGGCGACACCAGCCACACTGAGACTCCCTTCACCCAGACCTACCTCGAACAGGAATTTCCCGGGTATTACAAAGGGCAGGGTCTGCGCCCGGATGGGGCGGCACCGGCGGCGCCTCGTCAGCATCCAGCGCAGCAGCTGCAGGAGTGTCTCAATGGCCATGGGCGCCAGGGCTGGATGCTGCTCGGCATCTATCCCCTGGGCACCCTGACGATGATGATCTTCCAGCGGCCCATCCCCACTGAAAGCCTTTCTGCTGCCCTCTCTCACCAAGCACCTCCTCACCAAGCAGCTCCTCATCAAACAGCTACTCATCAAACAGCTACTCATCAAACAGCTACTCATCAAACAGCCTTGCCTGGCTCCGGAAGCATCGAGCAGATCCTGCGGCGTCTGGAGGCACTGGAGGCCCGCCTGGCCGGCGGAAGCAACACCACGATCACGCCTCCTGCTCCTCCCATCAACGAGGCGGCCTGCCTGAGCGCCGCGCATCTGGCAGCCCTGGTCGATCGCCCAACGCTGAATACCAGTGGAGCGGCTCGTGCCCTGGGGTTCCGTTCCAGCGCCAGCCTGGCAAACCTCGGCAATCGGATCGGCTATCGCCTCGGGCTGATCAAGCAAGGCACCAACGGCAATGCGGCCGTTTACGTGGGCTCGGGGCTGGGGCAGCGCGGTGGCCGGGCCAGCCGACTCTGGGTCGTGCTCAGCCAGGCTGAGCTTGCGCCTCTGAGCTGAGCGGCGGGTCGCATGCCGCCAGAGCCCCCCGCAACGACGGGCCATGGCGGTTCAGGTGCTGCCGTGCCGACGCGAGCTCCATGCCGCTGCGTGCCATCAGCAGGGCCAACTTCACTGACCCATCTGCCTGCGTCAGCAGCTGGCGGCCCTGCTGCCGCTCCACACCAGCCAGATCGGCCAGGATGCGCAGGGCGCGGTCTTCCAGCTTGCTGTTGGTGACCGCCACATCCACCATGCGATTGCCGTGCACCTTGCCCAGGCGCACCATCACACCGGTAGAGAGGATGTTGAGCGCCATCTTGGTGGCGGTTCCCGCCTTCAGACGGGTTGAACCGGTGAGCAGCTCGGGGCCCGTGAGCAGGCGGATGTCGATTTCACACGGCATCGGCGCCTGATCCGTCGGCACGCAGGCCATGGCAATCGCCAACGCACCGAGCTGGCAGGCATGGGCGAGCCCTCCCAGCACATAGGGCGTCGTGCCGCCGGCGGCGATACCCACCAGACAATCGGCGGCGCTGAAGCCCGCGGCCTCCAGATCGGCGCGGCCCGCCTCCCGCAGATCCTCCAGCCCCTCGGAGCTGCGCAGCAGGGCCGGCGCGCCGCCGGCGAGCACGCCCTGCACCAGGCTGGGGTCGCTGCAGAAGGTGGGGGGACACTCCGCCGCGTCCAGCACCCCGAGACGGCCTGAGGTGCCGGCACCGAGGTAGAACAACCGGCCACCGTTGCTCAGCCTTGCGGCAATCGCATCTACGGCGGCAGTGAGCTGTGGCGCGGCGGCGGCAACGGCCCGCTGGGGTTCGAGATCGTTGCGGCAGAACAGTTCCACCAGCTGGTCGGTGGGCAGCTCATCGAGACAGGTGCTCAGTGGATTGGCCTGCTCGGTGAGCAGATGGCCCCGGTCGGTGGAATTAGAAGGAGTCATGCTCACAGCAGCCCCTCCAGCTTGCGGCGGAACGCCTCCAGTTCAGGGTCGTCGCAGGCGAGCTGATCGGCGGCGCTGGCCGACGCCATAGCGGCATCCTGCCAGCTGCTCACGTCCATGTTGCGTTCAGGCGGGGCGATCAGCAGCCGTTCCTCCGGGCTCTGGGGCAGGAAGCCACTGGGCACGAGCCGGGCCTCATAGCCGGCCTCGTTGCAGAACAGCTCCATGTCCTCCCTGTCGAGCGCTTCAACGGTGGGCACGGGGAAGTCCTGAGCTTCCAGCAAGCCGGCGTAGCGCTCGGCGTCATCGCGCTCCTCGAAGAGCAGCACCACGGTGCGCCCCTGGATTTCAAGGGAGTGGATGCCCTCCTGATCGGATCCGGCATCAAACAGCAGCACATGCACCGGCATCTCGGCTGGCAGGGATGGGTAAGAGCCTTCAGTGTCTCACTGCTGCTCCGGGTCTCACTGCTGCTCCAGGGTCAGTTCCTGCAACCGCCGGTACAGGGCCAGTTCAGCATCCGAAGCCTCCTGCGGCACCACGATCCGCAGCTCGACCAGCTGATCGCCCTGGCGGTCGCCAGCCTGAAGCCCTCGCCCCCGCAGCCGCAGCAGACGACCACTGGACGATCCGGCCGGCACGGTGAGCTTCACCGGACCCTGCAGGGTGGGCACCACCACCCGGCAACCCAGCACCGCCTCGGCCGGCGAGATCTCCAGCTGGTACAAAACGCGCAGCCCATCGATGCGCAGGCCTTCGTCGCTGACGACGCGCAACTGCAGAAAGTGGTCAGCCCCGCCGCCACCAAGGCCTGGCAGGCGCAGGCGCCAGCCGTCGCCAGCCAGCGGCGGGGTCCACACCTCCAGCACGGTGCCATCGGCAAGCTCCACCTCCACACGGCTGCCCGCCTGGGCCTGCTCGGGTGTGAGCGACACCAGGGTTTCCGAGGGGCTGGCAGCCCGCACCGGCGGCGAGGCGGGCTCCGCAGCCGTCACCGAGCCGCTGGGCGGCTCGGGCTGCGGAGGCTCCTCCCCATCATCTGCCGCTGGTTCGGCTGAACGGCGCGAAGAGCCGAACAGCTGCTCGAGATAGGTCTGGAAGGCGGGAAACCCATGGGCGAATGGGTCGGCAGCCATCGGCCCGCCATCGGGATCCGGCTCCCCCGCTTCCCAGGCCCGCCGGCGCCTGGGATCGGAGAGAAGCGCATAGGCCTCATTGACCTGCTTGAAACGCTCCTCCGCCACAGGATCGTTGCCGTTGAGGTCGGGATGCCAGCGGCGCGCCTGGCTGCGGAAGGCGCGCTTCAGGCCAGCAGCATCGGCGCCGGGAGCGAGTCCAAGTACCGCCCAGGGATCCACGGCGGCGGATGCGGCTCGGCCCGGTCCCATCAGCGATCAGCCCAGGGGTCGCCCCAGCTTTCGCGCTGGGGGCGGCGCTGCTCCTGCCAATCCGTACCCTGCTCGAGCGGCCTGCCATCGCGCCGGCTGCGCGGTTCGTCGGGTGCGCGGCCGTAGACGGGTTGGGCGTCGTAGCGGGGCGGCTGGTCGTAGGGATCCCGTTCCGGGCGGGAGCGGGCCCAGGGATCCGCCGCCGGCCGGTTCCAGTCATCCCAGTCGTCGTCATCGGAGAACAGCTCATCCCTGAGCGAGCCAAGGGTGTTCTTCAGACCCTGCAGAGGGCCCTGCTCGGAGCGACGTTCGCTCAGCAGCCGACGATTCAGACCGAACAGGGCTTCCTGCAGCTGGCTCACCGCCAGCTCGAGTTCACCCGGGTCCGCTTTGCCTTGCTGCTCCAGAGCCAGCAGATCCTGCACCTCCCGCACCGCCATCTCCACAGCACGCTGCTGGCGCTCAGCTCCGTAGGGCCCAAGCTCGAGGCTGGCATCGCGCAGCCGCCGCTCCGCCTGCGACACCAGTGTCTGGGCCTTGTTGCGGCGATCGATCGCCAGCCTCAGGCGCCGATCGTCAGCCGCCTTGCGCTCGGCCTCCTCGATCAGCTGCTCGATCTCCTCGGCGCTGAGATTCGAACCGCCCTGGATGCTCACACTCTGCTGCCGTCCGGTGGTGCGGTCCATCGCTGAGACCTGCAACAGGCCATTGGCGTCAATGTCAAAGGACACCTGGACCTGGGGCACGCCCCTCGGCGCCGGCGGGATCCCGGAAAGACGGAAGCGGCCCAGGCTCTTGTTGCCCTCGGTCATCTGCCGTTCGCCCTGCAGCACATGGATCTCCACCGAGCTCTGGTTGGCCTCGGAGGTGCTGAACACATCGCTGCGGCGCACCGGAATCGGCGTGTTGCGGGGAATCAGCACCTTCATCAATCCGCCCACCGTCTCCAGACCGAGCGACAGAGGTGTGACGTCGTTGAGCATCAGGTCGCGCAGTTCGCCGGTGAGGATTCCGGCCTGGACAGCCGCGCCGATCGCCACCACCTCATCCGGGTTCACCGACTGGCAGGGCTCACGCGGCACCAGGGTGCGCACCATCTCCTGCACCATCGGCATGCGGGTGCCACCACCCACCAGCACCACGTCATCGATGTCGTCGGCCGCCAGCCCGGCATCACGCAGCGCCCGCTGCACCGGGCGGAGCAGGCGGTCGAGCAGGTCGGGGCAGAGCCCTTCGAACGTGCGGCGCTCCAGGCTGGTTTCGATGTGCAGTGGTCCTTCGCTGCCGGTGGCGATGAACGGCAGGGAGATCGGCGTGCTCTGCACACCGCTCAGCTCGATCTTGGCCTTCTCAGCGGCCTCGGTGAGCCGCTGCAGGGCCTGCCGGTCACGGCGGAGGTCAAGCCCATGGTCGCGCTGAAAACCATCGGCCAGCCAGTTAACGATGCGCCGGTCCCAGTCGTTGCCGCCAAGCTGGGTGTCGCCGCTGGTGGCCTTCACGTCGAACACGCCCTGGGCGATCCGCAGGATCGACACATCGAAGGTGCCACCGCCCAGGTCGAACACCAGCACCCGTTTCGCGGCCGTGCGGTCGAAGCCATAGGCCAGGGCGGCGGCGGTGGGTTCGTTGAGGATCCGCTCCACGCTGATGCCCGCCAGCCGACCGGCATCGCGGGTGGCCTGACGCTGCGAGTCGTTGAAGTAGGCCGGCACGGTAACCACCGCTCCCTCCACCGGCTCACCGAGATAGGTGGAGGCGTCGTCGCAGAGCTTGCGCAGCACACTCGCCACCAGTTCCTCCGGTGCGTACTCGCGCTCGGTGACAGGACAGACAACGCGCACGTTGCCCTGGTCGTTGGCGCGCACGGTGTAGGGCACCGACAGGCTCCCCTCCTCCAGCTCATCCCACTGGCGGCCGACGAAGCGCTTCAGGTTGGCGAAGGTGTTGCGCGGGTTCAGCACCAGCTGCCGCCGGGCCAGCTGGCCCACCAGCAGCTCCTGGTCACGGCTGAAGCCCACCACCGAAGGAGTGGTGCGGGATCCCTCAGCGCTGGCGATCACCACCGGGCGGCCACCCTCCAGGACCGCCACAACGGAGTTGGTCGTGCCGAGGTCGATGCCGACGATGCGCCCCATGGACAGTGTGGTGTCGAAAACGGCGCGGTGGCCTCAAGCTACCGGCCCGTCGGACGTTAATCGCCGCTTAAACCGAGCAACAGAGCCTCTTCGTAAATTCCGATTGCTGCTTGCGTGGACCCACCTTGCAGCACAAGCCGATTGCCAGACGGCGCATGAGCCAGCTGTCAGACGGCACCACCAGCGATCGACCATTACATGACGACGGCACACCGCCCACCACCGTTCGTGGACGCTTACACACTTCGTCGCCGACCAGCGTCCGAAAAGCTGGTGGACCAAGGCTTCCGCCAGCTCACCGTTGTCCTGGCCTCCATCGTCGCGGTTGTGCTGCTGGGGATCTTCCTGGTGGTGATCGACGGTTCCAAGGAGGCGATCGGTAAGTTTGGCCTGAACTTCCTCACCACCTCGGCCTGGGACCCCGTCAACGACGAGTACGGGGCGCTGACCGCCATCTACGGCACCCTGGTGAGCTCCCTGCTCTCCCTGGTGATCGCCGTTCCTCTTGGTCTTGGCACGGCGATCCTGATCACCGAGGACATCCTGCCGCGCTCGGTGCGTGAAGCCGTGGGTCTGATGGTGGAGCTGCTCGCCGCCATCCCTTCGGTTGTGCTGGGTCTCTGGGCGATTTTCGTGATGGAGCCCGCCATCCGGCCCGTTCTGCAGCTGTTCAACACTCTGCTGGGCTGGACACCCTTTTTCGACACTGTTCCTCAGGGCCCCGGCATGGCACCCGCCGTGTTGATCCTTGTGGTGATGGTGCTGCCGATCATCACCGCCATCTCCCGGGATGCTCTCAATCAAGTACCCGTTGAACTTCGCCAGGGTGCCTACGGTGTTGGTACCACTCGATGGGGCGCCATCAGCAGCGTCATTCTCCCCGCCGCGGTCTCAGCTATCACCGGAGGGGTAATGCTGGCTCTCGGAAGAGCCATGGGTGAAACGATGGCGGTGACCATGATCATCGGCAACGCCTTCAACTTCAGCTTTTCGCTGTTGGCCCCAGGAAACACCATCGCTGCCATGCTCGCCAACCAGTTCGGCGAGGCGGCAGGCATTCAGGTCTCAGCGCTTATGTATGCGGCTCTCATCCTGATGATTCTTACCTTTGCGGTCAATATCCTTGCGAAGTGGGTTGTCAGCCGTCTAAGCCTCCGCTACTGAACCTGAGCTCTACTGCCATGACATCCTTCCAACCCAGCACCGTTCAGCAAACCAACGCTCTGTTCAAGCGGCGCTCCCTGAACATTGACCACTCACTGCAACGCAATCGGATCAACCGGATCTGCACTTCGATTGCAGGAGTTTTTGCAGGCATCGCAGTCCTGCCGCTGTTCCTGGTGATCGCCTTTGTACTCTACAAGGGCGGGAGGCTGCTGAGCCTGCGGCTGTTCACCGAACTGCCTCCTCCTCCTGGGCTAGAAGGCGGCGGTATCGGTAACGCAATCATCGGAACCATCGTAGTTACCTTGATCGCCTCCTTGATCGCCATCCCCATCGGCGTGGGTGGTGGCATCTATCTCAATGAATATTCCCAACGGGGCTGGTTCGCCAAGTTCGTTGGTTTCGGAAATGATGTTCTGGCTGGCGTTCCATCCATCATCTGCGGTGTGTTCATCTACGGCATTGTTGTAGCAACACGCCTCTTCTTCAACCAGAGCTACAGCGCAGTGGCCGGCGGCATCGCTCTCGCTGTGCTGATGCTGCCAACCGTGATCAAGACCACAGACGAGGGCTTGAAGCTTGTTCCCCAGGAACTGCGCTGGGGTTCCTACGGGGTTGGCGCCTCCAAGTTCGTGACCGTGATGCGAATCACACTCCCGGCCGCGTTCACGCCGATCGCCACCGGTGTGGTACTGGCCATTGCCCGAGCCGCCGGTGAGACCGCTCCTCTCATCTTCACGGCTCTGTTCTCCCCCTTCTGGCCTGAGGGAATCTTCAATCCGATCGCCACCATGTCGGTGTTGATCTTCAACTTCGCCATCATGCCCTACGAAGCTCAGAACGAATTGGCCTGGGCCTCTTCTTTTGTGCTCGTGATGATGATCCTCGCAGCCAATCTCCTGGCTCGCTGGATCAGTAAAGTGGCACGCAAAACCTGATCCACCCAGATCTCGCCGCTGCTCCAACCCGTTCTTCACCGTTCACCGATCTCCACGCACCCACCAAACACAAGGTCATGATTCAGTCCGCGCCCTACTCCAACACCAACACCAACAGCGGTGGCGAGGTCTGCATGTCCCTCCAGGACGTGACGATCTCCTACGGAAAGTTTGAAGCCGTGAAGAACGTCTTCATGGATCTTCCCAAAGGAAAGGTCACGGCCTTCATCGGGCCCTCAGGCTGCGGCAAGTCGACCGTGCTGCGCGCCCTCAACCGCATGAACGACCTGATTCCCGGTTGCGGCCTGCGCGGGCGGGTGATCTTCGACAATGTCGACCTCTACGACAAAAAGGTTGATCCGGTTGAAGTGCGCCGCCGCATCGGCATGGTGTTCCAGAAGCCGAACCCTTTCCCCAAGAGCATCTACGAGAACATCGCCTTTGGTGCCCGCATCAATGGCTACAAGGGCGACATGGATGAACTGGTGGAGCGTTCACTGCGCAAGGCAGCGGTGTGGGATGAGTGCAAGGACAAGCTGAAGGAGAGCGGCTTCGCTCTCTCGGGCGGTCAGCAGCAGCGCCTCTGCATCGCCAGGGCCATCGCCACCGAACCCGAGGTGATCCTGATGGATGAACCGTGTTCCGCTCTCGATCCGATCTCCACCCTCAAGATCGAGGAAACGATGCACGAGCTGAAGCGCAGCTACACGATCATCATCGTGACCCACAACATGCAGCAAGCCGTGCGCGTGGCTGACATGACCGCCTTTTTTAACGCCGAAGCCGTGGAAGGCGGCACCGGCAAGGTTGGTTATCTGGTGGAGTTCAGTGACACGGAGAAAATCTTCAACGCCCCGGGTCAGCAAGCCACCCAGGACTACGTGAGTGGCCGTTTCGGCTGATCATCAGCCAGCACACCTGCAACTGTTACGCGATACCGCTACTGCGCATGCACCTCGTCTCCGGTCAGCCCCCATGGGTCGACCGGTTTTTTTTTGCATGTCCACCAGCCCTGTCCAAACGCGACTCTGATCACAACCGCTTGCTATCAATTTTATTGCCATTAATTTTATTGCCATCAATTTTATTGCCATCATACAAGTGGTGAAGTTCAAGATTTTAGGTTTAAACCATAAAAAAACCGGCTGTTGTGGCCGGTTCCCGTAAGCGGAGAGGGAGGGATTCGAACCCTCGATAGAGTTGCCCCTATACAGCATTTCCAGTGCTGCGCCTTCGACCACTCGGCCACCTCTCCAGCGGCAAAATGGGGCAACGTGGTGGCAATGTAGCAGTCGACCCATCGTCAGACCGCTCAGCGGCTTTGCGTTCGGCATGACGCGCAGCTATCCGATCACCGTGCACTGGCTCCAGACCGGCCGGGTGATCCAGCATCAGGTTCCCGAGGGTGAGTACATCCTCCGTAGCTTCGAGCAGCAGGGCGACCCGCTCCCCTTCAGCTGCCGCAATGGCTGCTGCACCGCCTGCGCCGTACGCGTGCTGCACGGTGAGATCGACCACCGCGAGGCGCTCGGGCTCTCCAGGGAGCTTCGGCAGCAGGGCTACGGCCTCCTCTGCGTGGCACGCGCGATCGCTCCGCTCGAAGTGGAGACCCAGGACGAAGACGAGGTCTACGACCTGCAGTTCGGTCGTCACTTCGGGCGCGGAGCGGTGCGGCCGGGGCTGCCGCTGGATGAGGATTGACCCCAATCGGCGCCTGGAACGACTCTGCATCTGCTGCATCCCAGCAGACATCCATGCCATCTGGCAGCCGTGCAGACTCAGCACGCGCCCAGGCAGTTGTGCCCTACCCAGAGCCTGACCCAGAGCCTGACTCACGGATTGTGTTGATGCCTCCCCACGACCACGCCATCGCCACCACGGGCTGCATGCAGGCCTGGCAGGAATCGGGCCTGGATGTGGGCACGATCGAGCGGCTCGCAGATGTGGCCCGACGGGCTGCGGAGGCGGGTGGGGTGCAGCTGCAGGCGCTCTATGGCCGGCTCGAGCAGGTGCGCGAGAAAGGCCGATGCGGTGATCTGGTGACGGAGGCCGACCTGGCCGCTGAGCGCGCCGTGCTCGACTTGCTGCAGCGGGAAACAGCGGAGATCGGCGTGCTGGCTGAAGAAAGCGGCCGCCGCCCCCGCAGTGGTGATCTCGAGTGGTGTGTGGATCCACTGGATGGCACCACCAACTACGCCCACGGGTTTCCCTTTTTCGGCACCTCCGTGGGGTTGACCTGGAAGGGAACGCCACTTCTGGGAGCTCTGGCCGTGCCGGCCTTTGAAGAGCTCTTCTGGGCCGCTCCCGGCCTCGGTAGCTGGTGCAATGGTCGCCGGCTTGCTGTGAGCCGTTGCTCCACGCTTACCGATGCCCTGCTGGCCACAGGCTTTGCCTACGACCGCCACAGTCGTCTCGACAACAACTACGCCGAGTTCGCCTGGTTCACGCACCGCACCCACGGCGTGAGGCGGGCCGGAGCGGCCGCTGTGGACCTTGCCTTCGTGGCCTGCGGACGCCTTGACGGCTACTGGGAGCGGGGCCTGGCGCCCTGGGATATGGCTGCTGGCGTGGTGCTGCTGGAGGAAGCCGGTGGACGGGTGAGCGGCTACGGGGGAGGACCGCTTCAACTGAACGAAGGGCGACTGGTGGCGGCAGGGCCTGCCCTCCATGCCGAGCTTGTGACTGGCCTGGCCGCCTGCCAGCCACTCCCAGGAGCCAGCTTCGGTGCACCCGAGCTGGATCTCACGGCCGGCGATCGGACTGAGACCACCGCACCTGCTCCATAGGATCGCTCACACATCACCCGCCGGTATCCCCTGCCATGGCCCTGCAACCAGCCGCCGGCGCCCGGGATCTCAATCCGCGGGAGGTGGAACGCAACCGGCTGATCCGCACAACCCTGGCGGAGGAATACCGGCTCTGGGGGTATCAGGAGGTTGATCCGCCCAGCTTCGAGCGCATCGATACCCTCGCGGCGGGCGGTGGCATCGATGGGCGGGAACTGGTGCTGCTCGCCAGCGAAGATCGGTTGGGCCTGCGCCCCGAACTGACGGCATCGATCGCCAGAGCCGCCTCCACACGGATGGCTGAGCGCCCCAGGCCACTGCGGCTCTGGGCCGATGGCGTCACCTTTCGCGCCAGCACCGGTGACAGCGGCCATCAGCGCATTCAGGAACAGCTGCAGAGCGGTGTGGAGCTGCTGGGGGATGCATCGGCGGCTGCCGATGTGGAGCTGATGTGTCTGCTGCTGGCGGCCGGCGGGCGGCTCGGCCTCGGCGCCGACCAGCACGCACAGCTGCTGGTCGGTCACCACGGCCTGCTCACCGCTCTTCTCGAACAGGTGCCGGCTGATCAGCGCCATGCGGCCCGCAGTGCCCTCACCGGCTTCAATCCGCTCGCCCTGGAGTCGCTGCCGCTGAGCGAGTCCCTGAGCGAGCGGTTGCAATCCATGCTGCGACTGCGGGGTGAGCCCAACAAGGTGCTGGAGGGCCTGGCGCAATGGCTCGGCCCCTTGCCGCTGCTGGATGAATTGGCCAGTGTTCTCGATACCGTCGCTCCCGTTGCTGCCGGCCGTGGTGTGCAACTGCGGCTCGACCCGAGTTTCCAGCCCCATTTCGCTCTCTACGACGGACTCGTGCTCAAGCTTGTCTGTCACGATCGGACCGGACCTGTGGAAGTGGCCAGCGGCGGCCGTTACAACGCCCTGGTCGGGCGCTTCTGCGGTGCGGGCACTGAGGCAGCCGGTGTCGGTTTCGGCTTTGATGTGGGCGCGCTGCGGGATCTGCTGCCTGAGCAGCCAGCTGAGCGCTCGACCGGTGCGCCGGTGCTGGTGGCCTATGCCAGCGGGCAGTCGCTGGCGGCGGCGCTGCAGGCACTGGCCGCCTTGCATGGCCAAGGAACAGCGGCCGAACTGCATGGCCAACCCCTGGAGACCATGGAAGAGGCCCAGCGTCTGGCCAGCCTGCGGGGCTGCAGCCGGGTGCAGTGGGTCGCTGCTTAAAATCGCCCCATTCGCCTGCAGCACGTGGCCCACACCATCGTCACCAACGTGTGCGAAGGGGTGGCCGACTGTGTGGACGCCTGCCCGGTCGCCTGCATCCATCCAGGCAAGGGGGCCAACACCAAGGGCACGGCGTTCTACTGGATTGATTTCGACACCTGCATCGATTGCGGCATCTGCCTGCAGGTCTGCCCTGTCGAAGGCGCGATCCTGCCGGAGGAAAAACCCGCCTTGCAGAAGGCTGGTTGAGTGCCCTCCCTCTGCCCTGTCGATGCGCCTGTAAATCCGTGATCAGCCGTGGCTGCAGACCAACATGCCTGCACTGACCGACTGGCTGACCCTCGGCTTTCAGCTGGAGGATCGCCATTGATGGATGTGAAGGTTTTCGTACGCCGGTGATGCCCTTCGATCCTCTTCCCCTGGAGGCGCTGCCCCCCTTGCCGCAGCTGCGGCTTGCGGTGGTGGGGCACGTGGAGGTGGTCACCTTTCTGGCGGTGGATGCTCTGCCGGCTGCGGGCACGGTGCAACCAGCCCAGCAGGTGCTGGACCTTCCCGCCGGCGGTGGGGCAGTGGCCGCTGTGCAGCTGGCCCGGCTGTGCGAGGCCCCTGTGCGCTTCTATACGGCCCTTGGCCGGGATCAGGCAGGCCACTTGGCGCTTGAGCAGCTCACGGCCCTGGGCCTGGATGTACGTGTGGCCTGGCGGGACAGCCCGACCCGACGGGGCGTCAGCCTCACTGACCCGGCTGGGGAGCGCAGCATCGTGGTGATCGGGGAACGGCTCAGCCCTGCAGCCAGCGATGCGCTGCCCTGGGAGGAGCTCTCAGCGATGGATGGGGTGTATGTGACGGCGACGGATGCCGATGGGCTCCGCCTGGCTCGGGCAGCGGCTGTGCTGACCGCCACCCCACGGGTGCGGGAACCGATGTTGCGCCAGGCGGCTGTGCAGCTGGATGCCCTGATCGGCAGTGCCCTTGATCCGGCGGAACAGCTGCTGGCGGGTCCGCTCGATCCCTTGCCCCGGCTCCGGATCGCCACCAGTGGCGCGGCTGGGGGACTGGCGGAACCGATCGGATCGTTCCATGCGCCGCCTCGGGCTCGACCGGTGTGCGATGCCTACGGGGCTGGCGACAGTTTTGCGGCAGGCGTGACCGCCGGCCTGGCGGCGGGCTGGAGTGCCATCGAGGCGATCAGTCTGGGTTGCCACTGCGGCAATGCCTGTCTGGATGCCTTCGGTCCCTACGGCTCTCAGCTGGGCCGCTGGGCCACCGGGGCACCGGGCCATTGAGCCGATAGACGCCGTTCAGCCGGCCGCATCGCTCTGAGCGGCCCGTCGGGCCGCGAGCACCGCCAGATAAAGATCCTCCGGCACCTCCCGGATGTCGTACTCACTGGGCAACAGCCCGTGCACATGCCGGTGGACCGCCAGCCAGCAGTTGCGCTCAGGGTCGGCAGCGGTGCCATCAAAACAGTGGGAGTCAGCCACCAGCTGCCGGATCAGCTCCGGATCCTCCATCGAGACAGGGGCAGCCTCCGAGGGAGTGCGACCGTGAGCAGCTGAGACGTGCTCGTCCATGGTTGGGTCTGGAGCAGGGGTAGACGCTGGGTACGGCAAGCGAAAGCAACACTGGCGCCAGCTAGCAGACTGGAGCAAGGTTCCAGCGTTGATCATGGCGAACGCAAAGCGGCGGTTGACGACGTTGATGGGCGGCAAGGAGCTGCTGGGCGGCACCGAGTTCGGCACGGGCCTGCTCTGCTGGATGTTGCTCAGCGGGATGCTGCTCAGCGGGGGGGGCGAGTCAGCTGCAGCTGAAGCGAGGGCTGGCCAGCCGCGCATTCGCATGCGCGCCAGCTGCCCGCTGCTGGTTCCACCGCAGGACGCGGAACTGCAGCCGCTGCGCCTGCACCCGAGCCAGGTTCGCGGCAAGAACGCCAGGGGTTGCCTCTCGCCGGCCGATGCGATCTACGCGGCGGATGGCTGCCCCGAGCGGCTGTGCGACAAAAATGCCGGGGTGATTCAGCTGCCGCCGCTGCCATAGGCGACCTGGCAGACAGCGTTCAACAGCTGAGCCTGGTCGGCATTGGTCGGCACTTGGCCGTTGAGCAAGCCATCTTGACAGTTGGCGGCTCCGATCAGATCGGTGTTGCCAACGCCGTAACTGAAGCTCACACCTGCGGTGCCAACCGATTCCACGCTGCCGAAGTTGAGCGAATAGGTGCTCTGCGGCACCACAATCACACTCGATTGCTGATTAGCCGCATCGTTCACCAGGCTGGTGATGGCAGCACCGGTGGCCAGACCCGCCACGCCCCAGGCTGCAGCACTGGCCCCCCACCAACCCCAGCCGCCCCAGCCGCGGTACCAGCCTGCGTTCCAGGGCCGGGCCCCCCAGTAACCGCCATTGCGCCAACCTTCATGCCAGCCGCCATAGCCGCGGTTGTAGAAGTTGTTGTGCACATTCACATTCACCCGATCGTTGTTGAAGCTGTTGCGCACACCACCGCCGTACATCGGGTGATCGCCGGCGCGGCCGTTCTGATATCCACCACCCCGGCCACCGCCATGAAAGCCACCACCGCCGCCGCCGCCGCCGCCGCCGCGAGCGAGGC
>JBBASO010000046.1:0-21163 GCA_040399265.1 Prochlorococcaceae cyanobacterium | reverse complement strand
CATGGTCTTGAGGACATGGTCTGGCAGGGCATGGTCTGGCAGGGCTTGGGGAAGACACCTGTTCTGTTCCCCTCCATTCTTTGAGGACTGTGTCATGACCACTGCTGTTCGCAGCGGCGGTGCCAGCAGCTGGCAGAGGTTCTGCCAATGGATCACCTCCACGAACAACCGCCTCTATGTGGGTTGGTTCGGTGTGCTGATGATCCCCTGCCTGCTGGCCGCGACCATCTGCTTCATCGTTGCCTTCATCGCCGCACCTCCCGTCGATATCGATGGCATCCGCGAGCCTGTTGCAGGATCCTTCATCTACGGCAATAACATCATCTCCGGTGCTGTTGTGCCATCAAGCAATGCCATTGGCCTGCACTTTTATCCGATCTGGGAGGCGGCCTCCCTGGATGAGTGGCTCTACAACGGTGGCCCTTATCAGCTGGTGGTGTTCCACTTCCTGATTGGCATCTCCGCCTACATGGGTCGTCAGTGGGAGCTCAGCTATCGCTTGGGCATGCGCCCTTGGATCTGCGTGGCTTACAGCGCGCCCCTCTCGGCAGCCTTCGCGGTGTTTCTGATCTATCCCTTCGGTCAGGGCTCGTTTTCCGACGGGATGCCCCTGGGCATCAGCGGCACCTTCAACTTCATGTTGGTGTTTCAGGCTGAGCACAACATTCTGATGCACCCGTTCCACATGCTCGGGGTTGCCGGCGTGTTCGGCGGCAGCCTGTTCTCGGCGATGCACGGCTCCCTGGTCACCTCCTCGCTAGTGCGTGAGACCACTGAAACGGAATCGCAGAACTACGGTTATAAGTTTGGCCAGGAAGAAGAGACCTATAACATCGTGGCTGCCCACGGTTACTTTGGTCGATTAATTTTCCAGTACGCCTCCTTCAACAACAGCCGCAGCCTGCACTTCTTCCTCGGTGCCTGGCCGGTGGTCGGCATCTGGTTCACCTCCATGGGCATCAGCACCATGGCCTTCAACCTGAACGGGTTCAACTTCAACCAGTCAATTCTTGACGCGCAGGGCAAGGTGCTGCCCACCTGGGCTGACGTGCTCAACCGCGCCAACCTCGGCATGGAAGTGATGCATGAGCGCAACGCCCATAACTTCCCGCTTGACCTGGCCACCACCAGCGCCAGCCCGGTGGCTCTCACAGCCCCTGCGATCGGCTGATTGGCTCAGTTTCGGCCGCTTTGGTCGGCTGATCCAGCCTTGATCGTGCTCCCCCCCCCCTGCTGCGCAGGGGGCTTTTTTCTGCGTGCGTGTGGCGCTTCAGCCGTTGGGCGGTCCATCCCCTGCGATCATCGACGCAAGGCACGAGCCCACGCGGAGCGAGACTTGCTGGAGATGGACTCACGGGTGGTGTTCGCGCTGTCGCTCACCCTGGCGGCCGGGGTGTCCACCGGTGTCGGCAGCCTGCTTGGCCTGCTGAACCGTCGCCCCAGCACCAGGGTGCTCACCCTCGCCCTGAGCTTCTCCGCTGGGGTGATGCTCTACGTGTCCTTCGTGGAAATCTTTCCGAAGGCGCGTCAGTCCCTCAGTGCAGCACTCGGCGACCGGCTCGGCTATGCCGCCACTGTGCTCGCCTTCTTCGGCGGTATCGCCGCCATAGCCTTGGTTGATCGGCTGCTGCCCACAGGCGGCGGTGCACTGACTCCGGCCCTGCAGGGCCGGCCGCGCAGTGAACTGATGCGCACCGGTCTGTTTTCGGCGCTGGCCATCGCCATTCACAACTTTCCGGAGGGCCTGGCCACCTTCATCGGCGCCCTGTCCAGCCCTCGCCTCGGCATCGGCATCGCCATCGCGATCGCGATCCACAACATTCCTGAAGGGCTGGCGGTGTCGGCGCCGATCTACTACGCCACCGGCAGCAAGCGCCAGGCCTTCTGGATTTCCTTTGCCTCCGGCCTGGCCGAACCGGTCGGCGCCCTGGTGGGGTACCTCTTTCTCGGTTCCAGCCTCAATGACATGGCCTTGGGACTGGTCTTCGCCAGCGTGGCTGGGGTGATGATCTACATCTGCCTCGATGAGCTTCTGCCCTCGGCCCAGCGACTTGCCTCCCATCACCATCTGATGATCGGGGGCGTGCTTGCTGGCATGGCGGTGATGAGCCTCAGCCTTGTACTGCTGGCCTGAGCGCAGGCATCCCGCACCCAGGCCGCCGTGTTGTTGCAGTCAGACCCACCTCCTGCCAGGCGCAACGCCGAGCAACACTGGCCCTGGTGGCCGCTGCTGCCCCTCTACCCCTACGGCCGCCGCCGCACCCTGGTGCGCGAACTGGTGCCCGGGCAGGTCTGGAGCTTCGAGCAGCTCCAGGGGGTGTTCTACGTGGCCGTGCCGATCAGAATGACCGTGGTGCGCCTGCGCCAGGGCCTGTTGCTGTATGCCCCTCTGCCGGCGACAGCGGAACTGCTGGCCGCCCTGCGCGAACTGGAGCAGCGCTTCGGCCCGGTGTGCACGCTGGTACTGCCCACCGCCTCCGGCCTGGAGCACAAGCTGCCGACGCCGGCCCTGGCCCGCGCCTTTCCTGCTGCGACTGTGTGGGTGTCCCCGGGACAGTGGAGTTTTCCGCTGCGCCTGCCGGCCAGCTGGCTCGGCTTTCCGGCGGCCCGCACCAGGGTGCTGTTCGAGCAGGGCCTCCCCCATATCGACGAGCTGGCCTGGCAAGGGCTGGGGCCGCTCAATCTCGGCCTCGGCACCTTCATGGAAGTGGCCTGTCTGCATCGAGCCACCGGCACGCTGCTGGTGACCGACGCCCTGGTGGGGATCGCCGCCGAACCGCCTGCTCTTTTCGAGGCTGACCCGACGCCGCTGCTGTTTCACGCCCGCGACCGCGGAGACCAACCGCTCTTCGACACCCCGGAGCAGCGGCGGCGCGGCTGGCATCGGCTGGTGCTGTTTGCGTCCTACCTACGACCAGCACGGCTGCAGGTGCCGGGTTGGGGTGAGGTGCTGGCCCAGGCCCTGGCCCCGGGGCTACGCAACCGTCGCAGCTATTTCGGTCTGTACCCGTTCCGCTGGAGCGACGACTGGCAGGACGAATTCCGTGCCCTTGTTCCCGGGGAGCAGCCCGTGCCGCGGGTGGCGCCTGTGCTGGAACGGCTGGTCTTTCCGCGGTGCCGCGATGCCCTGGTCGCCTGGATCCGCGATCTCTCCAGCCTGGAGGAGGTGCGCTGGCTGGTGCCGGCCCACTACGAGGCTCCGCTGGCCTGTTCTCCTGCCGCTCTCAGCGCGCTGGCGGATGGCTTGGAACAACGCGCCTGGGCACCCGATGCCGGCAGTTGGTCGACCCTTGCCCGGATTGATCAGACCCTGGTGCGTTTTGGACTGGTGCCGCGTCAACCCCAGGGCTGATCAGCGATGCCGGCAAGCTGCTCGCTCAGAGGAGCAGCGGTCCTGGATCACTGTCGAGATCGTCGCTGCCGCCGCTGGCCAGCAGGCTGGTGTCCAGTTCCATGCGCTGTTCCATCTGACGCAGGAAGTAACCAGTCATCATCGCTGAAGCGAGCAGTCCGGCCAGGTTGTCGCGGCTGGTCTGCACTTTTACCTCGAAGTGTTCGCCGGGCAGCATTCCCAGCAGGCCCTGCACGTTGTGGCGAATGATGTCCTGGATCTCGGGGCTGGCCGAGCGAGCCACCCGTTGCAGCACATCAGGCGACTGCTCCTGCAAGTACTGAATCAGGGCGTTGCCGCTGATCGCTTCGCTGTCGCTGGCCAGAAACTCCGGGTTGAACATCCTCGGTGTACGCCGCGTCACAGACTGCACCTTAATCGAGCTGGTTCGGACGCCCCACCGTCTCCGGCGTGGCGGAGAACCGAATCGGTCCGAACCGCGATAACGGCCAGTAGCGCAGCACGGCTGTGCCGATCAGCTCCTGCTGAGGCAGGGGCCCCCACAGGTGGGAGTCGAGGCTGGCGTTGCGGTTGTCGCCGAGCACCATCAGGGTCCCCGCCGGCACGGTCAGCTCGGGCAGGGTGTAGGCGATCGGCTCGGCCCCCCAGTCGGGTTGCAGCAGCTCGCCGTTGCGCCACAACGCCCCGTCGCGCACGGCGATCCGGTCCCCTGGCAGGCCCACCAGCCGCTTGATCAACGCACTATCGGCGGCATAGCCGGCGGCCTGCAGGGGCGGCGGCGGGTGGAACACCACCACCGTGCCGATCGGCAGTGGACGTTGCAGCCGAACGCGCAGCTTCTCCACCAGCACCCGGTCCTGCAGGTGCAGGGTCGGCAGCATCGAGCCGGAGGGAATCCAGCGAGGCTCGATCACCACCCAGCGCAGCAGCAGGGCCAGGGCCAGCCAGAGCAGCAGGGTGCGCAGCTGGGGAAGCAGCTGGCGGTACCAGGCCTCCGGTGGCCTGTGGCCAGCTGAATCGGCCGGATCCGGAGCGGCAGACAAGGGCGATGGAAGATGGAGTCCCCATCCTGCAGTGCTCCGGTCTGCCCGTGGCTGATCCCGCTCCAGCCAGTTCCGACCGGGCTGCGGCCAATCTCGATGCCGCCCTGCTGCTGTTGCAGAGCCTCTGCCGAGGCGGTCTCGGCCAGCTGGTGCTCTGCCCGGGCAGCCGTTCGGCGCCCCTTGCCTGGGCCGCGGGCCTGCTGGCTCAGCAAGGTGTCCTGCGGCTGTACACCGCCATCGATGAGCGTTCCGCCGCCTTCTTCGCTCTAGGGCTGGGGCGTGCGAGCGGTCAGGCCGCGGCCGTCGTCACCACCTCCGGCACTGCCGTTGCCAACCTGCTTCCCGCCGCGGTGGAAGCTGACCACGGCACGATCCCCCTGCTGCTGCTCAGCGCCGATCGACCGGCTCGACTGAAGGGTTGCGGCGCCAATCAGACCGTCAACCAGGAGGCATTTCTGGCGGTCAGTGCCCGCTGGGTTGGTCATGGCGACGAACTGGGCCTGGCGTCGATGCCGCCGCCGGCGCTGGTGGCCCTGGCTGAAGCGGCCTGGCTGCACTGCCATGGCGGCCATGGCATGCCGGCGGGTCCCGTGCACCTGAACCTGCCCTTCGAGGAGCCGCTGCATCCCGGATCCACCACCCTGAACCTTCGGGTTGCAGCGCTGGCCAGCGCCGTGAGGCCTGCCCCTTCAGCGCCAGCCGGTGCCGCAGCGCCGCTGGCCCAAGCCGGCATTGAGCCGGCAGGTCTCGATCCCGATCGGCCCGGTCTGGTGGTGGCTGGACCCTGGCGCGGTTCCCCGCAGGCTTGGGGTGGTTTTCTGGCGGCGCTCCGGCATTGGCAGCACCGCTGCGGCTGGCCGGTGCTGGCCGATGGGCTCAGTGGCCTGCGCGGCTGCGACGGTCTGGCCATGGTGGCCGGATACGACCTGCTCGATCTACCCCTGCCCGCCTCCATTCAGGCATTGCTGCCTGGGGTTCAGGTGCTGCGGCTCGGGCCATTGCCGGCCAGTCGCCGGCTGCATGCCCTGCTGCAGGTCTGCGGCGGCCAACACCTGCTGGTGAGTGAGGGGGATCCCCGCTGTCTCGATCCACTCGGCAGTTGCAGCCGCCAGTGGTCGGCTGGCCTGGCCAGCTGGATCGATCAGTCCCCCATCGCCTCGCTGGCCGGCCCCGCCACTGCGGCCTGCAACTCTTGGGCTGCTGACTGGCAGGCTCTCGACCAACGCTTGCAGTTGCAGCTCGATCGCTGCCTGCTGGCGCCGTCGGCAGCTGCTGCAGCGCTCCCCTGGGGCGAACCGGCGATCGCCCGCCAGCTGTCCCTGCTGCTGCCGGCAGGCCTGCCGCTGGTGATCGCCAACAGCTCCCCCGTGCGCGACTGGGAGACTTTCACCCCCGCAGTCGCACCGCTACGGCCGATCCATGCCTGCCGCGGTGCCTCCGGCATCGATGGCACCCTCTCGATCGCCTGCGGTGTGGCCGAGGCCGCCGGGGCGGCCGTGCTGCTCAGCGGCGATCTGGCCTTGCTGCACGACAGCAACGGCTGGCTGTGGCGCCACCAGCAGCGCGGCCGTCTGCTGGTGGTTCTGATCGATAACCAGGGCGGCGGGATCTTCGAGCAGCTGCCGATCCGGCCCCAGCCCGATGGCGCGCTGGCGTTCGAGCAGTTGTTCGCCATGCCCCAGCCGCTGGATCAGGTCGCCCTGGCTGCCGCGCACGGCGTGCCCAGCCGCGACGTGGCGGCCATGGCCGAACTTGCTCCCGCCCTTGCCTGGGGGCTGGAGCAGCCCCTGGCCCTGCTGCGTCTGCGCACCGACCGCCGTGCCGATGCCCTCTGGCGTCAGGCGCTGCGCAGAATGGCCAGCTCCCTGGTCGACGCGCCGTGAGTGTTGTCTGGCAGCCCGCCGGTTCCTATGAGGACATCCGCCTTGAACTGAGCGAGGAGGGCATCGCCCGGATCACCATCAACCGGCCCCACAAGCGCAATGCCTTCCGGCCTCGCACTGTGGTGGAGCTCTGCGATGCCTTCACCCGGCTGCGCGATAACCCCCGCATCGGCGTGGTGCTGTTCACCGGCGCCGGCCCGGCAGCCGATGGCGGTTGGGCCTTCTGTGCTGGCGGTGACCAGAGCGTGCGCGGTGACGGTGGCTACGTCGACGACGACGGCCTGCCTCGCCTGAACGTGCTCGACCTGCAGCGCCTGATCCGCAGCCTGCCCAAGGTGGTGATTGCCCTGGTGGCCGGGTACGCCATCGGCGGCGGCCAGGTGCTGCACCTGCTCTGCGATCTCTCCCTCGCGGCCGAGAACGCCCGCTTCGGCCAGACGGGTCCGCGGGTGGGCAGCTTCGACGGCGGTTTTGGGGCGGGCTATCTCGCCCGGGTGGTGGGTCAGCGCAAAGCCCGGGAGATCTGGTTTCTCTGCCGTCAGTACGGTGCGGAGGAGGCCCTGGCCATGGGCTTGGTGAACGCGGTGGTGCCCCTGGAGCAGCTTCAGGACGAAGGGGTCCGCTGGGCGCGGGAGGTGCTGCGGCACAGCCCCACGGCGATCCGATGCCTCAAGGCGGCCTTCAACGCCGAGACCGATGGGCTGGCCGGAATCCAGGAGCTGGCGGGCCAGGCCACCCATCTTTATTACCGGACGGCTGAAGGGCAGGAGGGTCGCGATGCGTTCCTCGAGAAGCGGCCGCCGGATTTCTCCAGCGAGCCCTGGCTACCTTGAGCTGCGGATTTGATGGGATGTGGCGCACCTCCTCCCGATCCCCATGCACTCCCTGCCTTCTCCAAGCGAGGTCACTCCCCGTTACCGACCATGGGCCTGATCCGGCTCTCATCCCGCCAATTCCTCTCCTCGTCCAGCGTCCTGCCGCACGCCCTGGTCGGCCTCGCGGCTGCGGCCCTGCTCAGCCCTGCTCCCGTGGATGCCTCCCAGCACGCCCCGGGGCCCGAGGCTGGCGATCAGCGGGCCACTGCTCTGGCGGCAGGCGGATCAGATCGGGAGCTGGTGCTCGATCTGTCTCGGCGCCAGTTGCTGGTGCTGGAACAGGGCCGGGAGTTGCGCCGGTTCCCTGTGGCGGTCGGTCGTCCGGGCTGGGAGACGCCGGTGGGTCGCTTTCGGGTGATCGAGCGGGTCGCCGACCCCACCTGGGAACATCCGGCCACCGGCCAGCGGGTGCTTCCAGGCCCTGCCAATCCGCTGGGTAGTCGCTGGATCGGTTTCCATCGCGATTGTCTCGGCCGCGCCGGATTTAACGGTCGCGAACACCTGGTGGTGGAGGGGTGCGTCAGTGCCGGCTTCCACGGCACTCCCCAGCGGGAGACAGTCGGTCAGGCGGTGTCCCACGGCTGCGTGCGCCTGTTCGATGAGCACGTGCGCGACCTGTACGACCTGGTGGAGCTCGGCACCCCGGTGACGGTGCTGCCCTGACCCGACCCCCTTACAGTTGCCGCCACCTGACCCGGGGTCTGGATGCGCGTCCTGTTTGCTGCCGCCGAATGTGCACCGATGATCAAAGTGGGCGGCATGGGGGACGTGGTCGGTTCCCTCCCGCCCGCACTGGCCAGCCTCGGGCACGACGTGCGGGTGATCTTGCCTGGGTATGGTCGCCTGTGGTCACGGCTGTCGATCCCCTCGGAACCGGTGTGGCGGGGCCACACGATGGGTAACGATTTCGCGGTGTTCGAATCGACCCATCCCACCACTGGTCTGCCCCTTTATCTGGTCGGCCATCCGGTGTTCGACGCCGAACGCATCTACGGCGGCGATGACGAAGACTGGCGCTTCACGTTCTTTGCCAGTGCTACGGCTGAATTCTGCTGGCATCACTGGAAACCCCAGGTGCTGCACTGCCATGACTGGCACACGGGCATGTTGCCGGTCTGGATGCACCAGGACCCGGAGATCAGCACCGTTTTCACCATCCACAACCTCAAGTACCAGGGGCCCTGGCGCTGGAAACTCGACCGGATGACCTGGTGCCCCTGGTACATGCAGGGCGACCACACGATGGCGGCGGCCCTGCTTTATGCCGACCGCGTCAATGCGGTGTCACCCACGTATGCCCTGGAGATCCGTACAGCCGAATACGGGGAGAATCTGGAGGGTCTGCTCAATTTCATCAGCGGCAAGTTGCGCGGCATTCTCAATGGCATCGATGTCGACGACTGGAACCCGGCCGTCGACCAGGCCCTGCCGGCCCGGTTTTCGGCCGATGACCTGGCCCCGCGGGCTGAGAACAAGCGCCAGCTGCAGGAGCGCTTTGGTCTGACGGTCAGCCCCCGGACCTATCTGATGGGGATGGTGAGCCGGCTGGTGGACCAGAAGGGGGTGGATCTGCTGCTGCAGGTGGCCGACCGGGTGCTGGCCTACACCGACAGCCAGTTCGTGGTGCTCGGCACGGGCGACCGGGCTTATGAAAGCGGGCTCTGGCAGATGGCCGCCAAGCATCCAGGTCGCTTCGCGGTGTTCCTCACCTACGACGACGCGCTCTCTCGACAGATTTATGGTGGCAGTGATGCCTTCCTGATGCCCAGCCGCTTCGAGCCCTGCGGCATCAGTCAGATGCTGGCGATGCGCTATGGCTCGATCCCCGTGGCACGTATGGTTGGTGGTCTGGTGGACACCGTCCCCCCGAACGACCCCGCTGCTGAGCGGGGCACGGGCTACGGCTTTGATCGCTACGAGCCGATCGATTTCTACACCGCGATTGTGCGGTCCTGGGAGGCCTACCGAAATCCAGTGGCCTGGGCCCAGTTGCAGCGCCGCGCCATGGCCATGGATTTCAGCTGGGCACGCTCGGCTCTGGATTACGACGCGATGTACCGCGACGTGTGCGGTGTGAAGGAACCGACGCCGGCACCGGCTGAGGTGGAGCAGTTCTCCCGGGGTCAGGACGCCGATCCGAGTCGCCGTGGCCTGGCAGCGCTGCTCAAACGTCGCTAGAGCGACGCAGCCGCGATCGTGTGATGCCCCTAGCCCTGATGGCTGAGCGCTGATGGGCGAGCCGGAGGAGCAATCCCGTTCCGCTTTACCCGCTCTTTACGAGAGTCCCTGGCTGGGGTTGGGCCGAAGCCTGAAGGCTGTGCTGGCCAGTCTGGGGCTGTCAGCCCGTGAGCTGTGGCGGCGCAACCGCCAGGGTGATCTGCCCCGGCCCTCGTTCTGGCCCGTGGCGATGGCGCCGCTCTACTGGCCGGTGCTTGGCCTGTTGCTGGCGGTGGGACTGGTGCTGGGTGTGCCGACGCTGCTTGCCCGAACGTCCCGTTCCATTGAAGGCCCGGCGCCGCTGTCGATGCCGGAGAATCTGCCGAACAGCGACCTGTCAGCGCCAGCTTCGCCAGAGTTGAGTGTCGCCCGTCAGCCTGCAGCCGAGGGGGAGCAGGCACCCGTCCAGCGGCCTAGCCAGCTACCCCCTCCACTTCCAGCTCAGCCGGTGGAGGCCTTGGCTGACGAGCCCGATCAGCCGTTGCTTGCGGAGCTGGGTATGGAGGATCGGCTGAAGTTGCTGACGGCTGCCCGCGCCGAGCCTGGGGCAGGCCGGCTGGTGCTGGTGGTTACGGCGAGCTGGATGGGCCTGGAGCCGGCCGAAAGGCAGCGCCAGGCCGATGCCTGGCAAGACCGCGCCCAGGCGCTCGGCTATGAGCGGCTGGTCCTTGAGGATGGCCAGGGTGGCGTGCTGGCCCGTGCAGCCCGCGTCGGCTCAGGCATGATCCTGCTCGCTCCTCCCTTGCCAGCGGATGTCCGTGGATCTTGAGTCGGTGCAGCAGCAATGGGGAGCCCCGCAGCTCGGTGCGCCCCTGGGCGTCGACGCAGCTGAGCCGCTGCGGGCGATCAGCACCGACAGTCGCAGCCTGCAGCCGGGCAGCCTGTTCGTGCCGCTGGTGGGAGAGCGGTTTGATGGTCACCGCTTCCTGGCGGAGGCGATCGGCGCGGGCTGCCGTGCCGTGATCGCCCAGAGCGACCGATTCGCTGCTGAAGACCTGGCGGTCCTGGCCGCTCAGGCCGCCGCGGCCGGCTGCAGCATCTGGCTTGTGGATGACACTCTGCTGGCCTACCAGCAGCTCGGTGCACTGTGGCGCCAGCAGCTGGGGGTACCGCTGGTGGCTGTGACCGGGTCCGCAGGCAAGACCAGCACCCGTGAGCTGATCAAGGCAGCACTGGGCCCCCTCGGCGCGGTGCTGGGGTCCAGTGGCAATGAGAACAACGATGTAGGCGTGCCGCTCACCCTGCTCAAGGCGACGCCGGAGCACCGCGCCCTGGTGCTGGAGATGGGCATGCGCGGGCTTGGGGAGATCGAGCGGCTGAGCCGCTGCGCCACCCCGGACATAGCGGTGATCACCAACATCGGCACCGCCCACATCGGCAGGCTGGGCAGCCGTGAGGCGATCGCCACGGCCAAGTGTGAGATCGTCGCCGGCCTCGCTCCCGCCGGCGTGATCGTGATCCCTGCCGGCGATCCGCTGCTGGATGCCGCGTTGGCCAGAGTCTGGAGCGGCCGGGTGCTGCGGGTTGCTTTGGCCGGTGATCCGGGCGAGGCGGCCGCTGACCTGGTCGGCCAGCTGAATGTGGCAGCCTCCAGCATCACCGTTGCCGGCGTGAGCCTGCCCTTGCCCCTGGAGGGGCGCCACCAGGCCCGCAACCTGATGCTGGCCCTGGCGGTGGCCGCGGAGCTGGGACTGCCGAGCGATCGTTGGCAGCCTCTCGCTGTCGATCTGCCAGGCGGTCGCAGCCGGCGCCTCACCCTTGGCGGGGTGACGGTGTTGGACGAGACCTACAACGCCTCGCCCGAGGCGGTGCTGGCGGCTCTCGATCTGCTGGCGTGCCAGAGCGGTGGCCGGCGCTATGCGGTGTTGGGCACGATGCTCGAACTGGGCGAGCGCAGCGTGGCGCTGCACCAGGCGGTGGCCGAACGGGCCGTGGCCCTTGGTCTCGATGGTCTGGTGCTGGTGGTGGATGGAGCCGAAGCGGAGGCGATGGCTGCAGCTGCGGCCTCCCTGCCCAGACTGGCCCTGGTGAACGGGCCCGAGCAGGCGGCCGAGCCCCTGGCCGATTGGCTCACGCCGGGCGATGTGGTGCTCCTCAAGGCCAGCCGTGGCGTGGCGCTGGAGCGGTTGATTCCGCTGCTGGAACGCCTGGATCAGACCGGGCCGAGCCAGTTCTCCTTCACCAGCTGACGGGCGCGGCCCAGGGCCAGCGCACCGCTCGGCACGTCTCTGGTGAGGGTCGAGCCTGCTCCCACAGTCACGTTGTTGCCCAGGGTGATCGGCGCCACCAGCACCGAATTGGCGCCGGTCTTGCTCCCCGCCCCGATCACGGTGCGGTGCTTGCGCACGCCGTCGTAGTTGGCTGTGATCGTGCCGGCACCCACATTCACGGCGGCGCCGAGGTCGGCGTCGCCGATGTAGCTGAGGTGATTCACTTTCACCCCCTCGGCCAGGGTGCTGTTCTTCACCTCAACAAAGTTGCCCACGTGACAGCCCGCTCCCACGCTTGTACCGGGACGCAGCTGGGTGAAAGGCCCCACGGAACAGTCGGGTCCCACCGTGGCCTGGCGCAGCACCGCCTGCAACACCTGGCAGTGATCACCCACGCTGCTGTCCTCGATCAGGCAACCAGGGCCGATGCGGCTGCCCGAGCCGATCGTGCTGTCGCCGCGGAAGTGGCACTGGGGCTCGATCACCACGTCGCGGCCGAAGCGGGTCCCTTCGCTGAGCGTGCAGCTGGACGGATCGGTGAAGGTCACCCCCTCCCGCATCCAGTGCTCCCGCAGCCGCTGCTGCAGCACCGCTTCGCACTGAGCCAGTTGCAGGCGATCGTTGATCCCGTTGATCTCGTCGGCATCGGCCACCTCCAGGTGCATGGCCTTACTGAGCATGGCCACTGTGTCGGTGAGGTAAAGCTCACCCTGGTCATTGTCGCTGCGCAGGCGGGGCAGCACCTCCGCCAGGCGCTCCCAGTTGAAGCAGTAGATCCCGGCGTTGATCAGGTTGTTGAGGCGCTGCACTGAACTGCAGTCACGGTGCTCAACGATGGCGCTCACCTGACCATCCTCGTCGGCGAACACACGGCCGTAGCCCGTGGGATCGGCGAGGCGGGCGGTGAGCAGGGTCACCGCAGCGCCATGGCTGCGGTGCTGGCTGAGCAGTCGCTCCATCGTTTCGGGGCGCAGCAAGGGCACATCCCCGTTCAGCACCAGCAGATCGCCATCGAAACCATCCAGGGGCCCAAGCAGTTGCTGTACGGCATGGCCGGTGCCGTTCTGGGGCTGTTGCAGCACAAACTCCAAACCGGGGTGCTGGGCCAGCGACTGTTCCACCCGTTCTGCTTGGTGGCCCACGATCAGCAGACGCCGCTGGGGCTCCAGCTGGTCGCAGCTGGCCAGCACCCGCTCCACCAGGGTGGCACCGGCGAGGGGCTGCAGCACCTTGGGCAGTTCGCTTTTCATGCGGGTGCCCTTTCCAGCGGCCAGTACGGCAACGGCGAGCATCGGCTGGACGATTCGACTGGGCGGGAATCTACGCGGAATGGTCCAGTCTCCAGCGTCGCCGCCAGGCACTGGTGGAGGCAGCAGGGCTGGCGGCTTGAGCCAGCCGGCGTGCCGCCTGGATCGCGTCCGCAGACTGGCGCCCGTCCGGGTCGCGGTAGGGCTCGGCGGCCCGGGTGGTGAGGTGTTCCTGCTCCATCGGGGTGAGGCCGCGCAGGGGGCCGCGGTCGGGCAGGTTGGTGGGGCTGGCGGCGGTGCCGTGGCTCCAGGTGCCGGGTCTGTTCCGCCCTGGGCTTCGCACGGGTGCTGTGGTCAGGGGAGCGATCGAGGCCAGCGTCAGGCCAGCGAGCTGGAGGCTGCGGCGCACGGCGGCGGCGCTGCAGTACGTCAGCAGCCGGCCGTCCGGTCTGAGCAGGCAAGCCAGCTGGCTGAGGAACTCCAGACTCCAGAGTTCCGGGCAGCGCTGCGGCGAGAAGGCATCAAGGAGCACCAGATCGCAGCGACCTGCCAGCTGCAGCCCATGCAGCAACGGATCCAGCCGCTGGCGGGCATCGCCCCAGTGCAGGCTGGCGGTATGGGCCGCGTCGCTCCAGTGGCCGCTGCTGAGCAACCGCTCCAACATCGTCAGGGTGGATGGCTGCCACTGGCGACGAAAGGATTCAGCGGCCAGGGCTGTGCCCAGAGGGGCTGGCTCCAGTTCCAGGCCATGGATCACCAGTGCCAGGCCCTTGGCTGAGGCGGCTTCCAGCAAGGCGGCGCTGTTGGTGCCCAGCCCGAAGGCCACATCCACCACCAGCAGAGTGTGTCCAGGGCTGAAGCGCTCCAGCTGAGCCGGCTCCACGAACTTCAGGCGGGCCTCGCTCAAGGCGCCGATCGCCCCATGGAATCCCTCGCCAAAGCGCTTGCTGTAGAGGCTGAAGCTGCCGTCGGCGCCGAGCCGGGGGCGCAGGTCCTCAGGTGCGCAGTCGCTGCAGGTCATCCCAGAAGCCTGGATAGGAAACCGCCGCCGCCTCGGGTCGGCCCAGGCTGGTGGTGCCCTCGGCCACCAATGAGGCCACAGCCAGGCTCATCGCCACCCGGTGGTCCGTCTCGCTGTCCACGGCTGCGCCGCGCAGGGCCGTGACGCCGGTGATGACCAGGCCGTCTTCGCACTCCTCAACACGTGCGCCCATGGCCCCAAGCTGGCGGGCCATCACCGCCAACCGATCGGTTTCCTTCACCCGTAGTTCACCGGCATCCCGGATGCGGCTCACGCCTTCAGCGCAGCAGGCCGCCACCGCCAGCACCGGGATCTCATCCACCAGCCTGGGGATCAGTTCACCGCCGATCTCGAAGGCCTGCAGGGGGCCATGCGTCACGCGCAGGTCTCCCACCGGTTCGCCGGCCACATCCCGGGGGTTGAGCACGGTGATTCGCGCTCCCATCTGCTCGAGCACCGCAAGGATGCCGGTGCGGCTGGGGTTGAGGCCCACATTCTGTACGGTGAGCTCGGCGCCGGGGGTGATGGCGGCGGCCACCAGCCAGAAGGCAGCCGAGCTGATGTCGCCGGGCACCATCACGCTCTGGCCGCGCAGGCTCGAGCCGGGAGTGAGGGTCACTTCAGTCAGTCCGGGACCGCCCACATCCAGCTGGGCACCGAAGGCGCGCAGCATCCGTTCGCTGTGGTCGCGACTCTGGGCGGGCTCGATCACGGTGGTGGGCCCTGCGGCGGTGAGGCCCGCCAGCAGGATGGCGCTCTTCACCTGGGCTGAGGCCACCGGCGTGTGGATGGTGGTGCCCTGCAGGGGCTGGCCCAGCACCGCCAGCGGCGCGAAGTTGCCCTGCTTCCGTCCGTGGATCACGGCACCCATCTGGCCCAGGGGTGCCCCCACCCGCCGCATCGGTCGGCCCCGCAGCGATGCGTCGCCGCTGAGCACGAAGTGGCGGTCGGCCCTGCCGGCGAGCAGCCCGAGCATCAGGCGCATGGTGGTGCCGGAGTTGCCGCAGTCGAGCACATCTGCCGGTTCCTGGAACCCATCGAGGCCAACCCCCTGCACGGTCACCACCTCACCGGCACGGATCGCCGACACTTCAACCCCTAGGGCCCGCAGGCAGGCGGCGGTGCTGAGCGGATCCTCGGCGGGGAGCAAGCCTTCAATGCGGGTCTCCCCCTCGGCGATGGCGCCGAACAGCAGGGCCCGATGGGAGATCGATTTATCGCCCGGAACCCCCACCGTGCCGTGCAGGCTGCCGCCGCCACTGAGCTGCAGCGGACTGGAGGGGGCTTGGCTGGGAACCACAGGCAGTGATGGCGCTGGTGGGGCGATCCTATTGATTCCGCACACCTCAGTCCGGATCGGGCGAACTTCTGTCGATGACCTTCTGGTTCTGGCTGCTGTCTCTGGTGTTGCCGCTGCCTCTTTCTCTGGCTCTGTCGCTGCCGGTCTGGGCTGTGGCTCCTGCTCCGATCCAGGTGGACCACTATCTCTGTGCAGGCGATCCGCTGTTTGCCGAGGTCTTGGCGGGTGCGGTCGACGCGCCCGACATTCCCAACAGCCTCGCTGGAACAGTGCCCGGTGCGTTCGTGGTGCTGCAATGGCGCGGCGTCATTCTGCAGCTGCCGCGTACCAACAATGCTGGCGTTCCCAGCTTCACCGATGGACGTTGGTGGTGGCGTGCGGTAGACCCTGATCAGCCTGAGTTCCGTCAGCGTCGTGGCGCGATCGAGAACTATGACTGCCGCAGAGAGAGCCCTGAGAAGCTAGCCGCTGCTGGGGATTGATGAGATGACAGGGCAATTAATGGCTAATGATCAACTTCCACCACTGCTTGATCGACTTCAATGCCGTGCGCGCTGATCTGCGCCAGTTCATCAGCATGGTTCATGTCAACTTCAATCACGCCTATTCAATCGCCTGCTCCCATTCGCTCACCCGACTTTCCCTCAATCCATCCAGCAATGATCAGGGCTGTGGGCCTTAAGTCCTGCCACATTTGTCGTCATATGATTCTGCAGGTCTCCGGTGTTCCCTGGTCTGGGTGGAGTCGCAGCCATTGTCTCAGTGCACGATCTTTGATACATGCGCGGTTCCGCCGGCAAGGGGGCGCACCAGGGCCCTCTGGCCAATCTCTGACGCCGTGGCGGCGCGGACCGGAGCCGTGGCTGGTGCAGATGTTTCAGAGGCCGGTCGGCCGACCGCCGCAAGCCAGCGCGGCGTCGCCCGACTGCTGGTCGTTGATCCGATCCGTTTCTTGAGTGAAGACTTGTTTGAGTTGAGACTTGTTTGAGTTGGGAATGTAACGAACCGCTCCGGCGCTGTTGACCGCCGCTCAGCGCGCTGATGCGTGCCAGTGACAGAGCGGCCCCTGGCCCGCACCGATCGCCAGGGCGTGCCGCAGCGCACCCTCCACGTAGCGCTTGGCTCCTAAGACGGCCTCCAGCAGCGGCACGGCCTTGGCTCGGTGGGCGGTGATGGCGGCGCTGAGCGTGCAGCCGCTGCCGTGGCTGTTGGGTGTGTCGACCGCAGCATGCGTCAGCCAGCGGCCGGGTTGGTCCCGTTGCAGCAGATAGTCGCAGCCGCGCAGCTCAGGGCTGCCGCCGCCCTTGATCAGCACCGCGGCCGGGCCCAGCTCCAGCAGGCGCTCGGCGGCCTGTTGCACCGCCTGCTCCGGATCGCTGGCCTCGGCGATGGCCACGTTGCTCAGCAGCTGGGCCTCGTGCAGGTTGGGGGTGAGCAGTTCGGCCAGGGGCAGCAGCAACCGGTAGGCATCGATGGCGCTCGGCTCAAGCAGTACCGCCCCGGCTCTCGACACCATCACCGGATCGATCAGACGCGGGATCGTGAGCGGTGCCAGGGCGGCGGCCGTGGCCTCGATCAGCGGCACGTTGAGCAGCATGCCGGTCTTGAGGGCGCCAACCGCCAGATCGCTGAGTACCGCTTCGATCTGGGCTACCAGTGCTTCCGGGGTCAGGGCGTCCACCCGCGAGACGCCGCGCGTGTTCTGAGCCGTGACACAGCTGATCGCCGAGCAGCCATGCACGCCATGGGCGGTGAACGTCTTGAGGTCGGCCTGGATGCCGGCGCCGCCGCCGGAATCGCTGCCGCCGATGCTGAGGGCGATGGCGGGTGTCATGCAGCCATGATCGCTGCGGATCTGTGCCATCCGGGCCATGGCCCCAGCTGATGCCCTGCCGCCCTGGCGGCCGCTGCTGCGCGGTGCCCGTGAGCGAGAGGGTCGCTCCCCGCTGGCTCGCTGGCTGCAGCTGGCCACCATCGCTGCCGACGGCACGCCGCGGGTCCGCACCCTGGTCTTCAGAGGCTGGGCAGAGCCAGCAGCCCTGGATCTGTTCAGCGACGCGCGCAGCGCCAAGGTGGCCGACCTGATCGATCAGCCGGCGGTCGAACTCTGCTGGCTGTTGCCACGTGCCCGTTGTCAGTTCCGTCTGCGTGGTTCGGTGCTGGCGCTGCCGCAGCTGCAGTTGGACCAGGAGCGAGCGCGGCACTGGCGCCAGCTCACTCCCTCAGGCCGTGCCCTGTGGGGATGGCCGCCTCCGGGGGAACCGCTGCAGGTCGATGGCCGTTTTCCGGAGGAGCTGCCGGCGGGAACGGGGCCGCCTCACACCTTTGCGCTGCTGCGGATTGTTCTCTCCCAGGTGGAGCTGCTGGAGCTCGTCGACCATCCCCACTCCCGCCGTCGCTGGCGCGCCGCCGCAGACTGGAGGGAGGAGCGGCTCAACCCCTGACCATCAACGGTTCAGTCCGCTGGCAGATAGGGATCAAGGAAGCTGAGCGGTCGTGCCATCGTGGCCGAGAAGCCGAGGATGCCGGCGTCGCGGTGGCTGTAGAGCACGCTGTTGTCGGCATCGAGCAGAACCGTTCCGCCCCGCTGGGTGAGATGGGCATCACTGGGCACATAGGTGCGCCAGCGTCCCAGCACTTCCACCATGTTGCGTAACCGCACCGTGGCCAGCTCGAACGGTCGCAGGTAGCCGCGGCCCACCAGGTTGAACAGTGGCAGCTCCAGCCGTGGCGGCGCCTGGCGGTCACCGCTGTAGCCACGCAGCACCTCGGCCAGCGTGCCGGGCGAGCCGACGCCCGCGCACATCAGCAGCAGGGCCGGCCAAGGACCGGCCGGGCTCTGCAGACCGGCGTAGAGCCCCAGCTGCCGGTGCAGCAGCGGCTCCCCATCCACCTGCAGAAGCGCCCGTGGCAGGCCGGTGTAGACGCAGAAGCGTTCGGCGCCCGCTTCATGGCCGATCCCGATCAGCAGCAGGCCGATATCGGCGTTCTCTAGGCCCGGCAGGGCCGCTGCCAGGGCCTGGGCGTATTCGAGGCTGTCGAAATCGCCGAGCTGGCCCACCAGTACCACCAGCCGGCGCCGGCCCGGGGCCATGCCTGGAACGCCGACCAGACGATCGAGCAGGGCCTGAGGAATGTCGGCGCTGGCGGGTTGCTGGCCGGTCATCGGTTCGCTCGACATGGGGATGGGCAGCGCTCAGGTCTGTGGTGGGCCGATCAGCACCGACCGGGAGCTGAGTGCCTCCACCCGCACCCTGCGACCCTGCAGCACGGACCGCAGGCGCGCTTCGATCGGTTCGGTGGGCGGGAGTTCACCCTCGCCACTGAGCAGAAGGGTCACGGTTCCATCTGCTGTTTCGGCATCCACCGTCAGCAGCCGGTAGCTGGAATCCTTTAACCAGTGCCGAGTCAGCGCAGCGGTGCGGACCGCGATCTGGTTGGCGACGATCAGGCGATGACTGGTGATCCCCAGGGGGATGGCGATCAGCACCAGCGCCATCAGGGCAATCGCCAGCGACTGCCGTCTGGAACGGGCATCGAAGGGAGAAACCGCAGCCTGCCTGTAGCCCATCACCATGAACACCAGCGTGCCTGTGATCAGGATCGCCACATAGTTGGTGACGAACAGCAGCAGACTCCCCGCCGCGAGTGTGGCCTCGCCCAGGGCCAGCAGGATTCCCACATTCGCCAGCGGTGGCACCAGCGACACGGCGATCGCCACGCCTGGCAAGGTATCTGAAACGTCCCGGCGGGAGAGTGCGAAGGCGCCGGCCAGCCCCGTGGCCAGCGCGGCCATCAGATCGATCAGGTGTGGTGCCGTTCGGGCCATCACCTGCTCGATCGTCTGCGGGTAGAGCAAGGAAGCCACCGGCAGGGTCAGCACGAAGCCGACACTCACCGCTATGGCGATGCCGGCCAGGCTCACCAGCAGCGTGTTGATGATGTCGGCGCGATTGCCGATGCTCACGCTCAACGCCAGTCCCATGATCGGCAGCATCAATGGGGCGACGATCATCGCGCCGATCACCACCGCCGCCGAGTCGGCAAGCAGGCCAAAGGTGGCGATGCTTGAGGCCAGCACCAGCAAGATGGCGAATTTCAGGAAGCGCGGCCCCGGCCGGTTCCGCTCGAAGGTCAGCGTGTTGCTGACGCGCTCCAATTCCGCCGCAGTCACGGGACCGCCGTGCAGCACTTCGGCCAGGGTTGCCACCGTCGCCACGCGTGTCGGTCCAGGGAGATTGAACCGTAGGCCCATGCCCTGGCGCCTGAGGATGGCTCCCTCATCCTCCTGGATGTTGGCTGCTGGGTGCTGGCTGCTGGGTGCTGGGTGCTGGGTGCAGGAAATTTTGCCGGTACTCGCCAGTGCCACCAAAGTGCCACCAACCCGATCAGCCCGATTGGTCTTCCGTGCCCCAGCAACGGGAACACCGGCTTCGCGGCGGACCGCATCACTCTTCAATGGGCCCGATGCGACCGCGGCTTCGGTGACCGGGTCTCGGTGGAGGGTTGCAACTGATTGCGGTGGGGAGGCACCTCAGCCCAGCAGCAGTCCCGTTTCGGTATTGGAGCTCGCCTCGGCGCTGCGCAGGTCGAACAGCAGATCTTCCAGGCTGAGCGCCGCCAGCGCCTGCTGTCGGGCCCGCTCCAGGCGCCGCTCGAGGGCGCTTGTCACCTGGTCGGCGGCCGAGGTTTCAGAACTGGCTGCCACCTCGGCAGCGCTCAGCCCGCCGGCTTCCCCCAATCCGCTCAGGACCGCCGCCAGGCTGATCGCTGCTGCCGGTCGGGCTAGCCGGAACCCTCCCCTCCGGCCGCGACGCGCCTCCAGCACCCCAGCCCGTCGCAGCCGCAGCAGCAACTGCTCCAGCATCGGTTGAGGCAGCTGCTGGGCTGTGGCCAGCTGTTGGGTGGACTGCCAGCACTGAGGCTCCGCCGCCAGCTCCAGCAGGGCCTTGAGGGCGTGGCTGGCCTGGCGCGACAACATCCCTGCAGCCTCCTGCGCTCCTCAGGCCGACGCTGCCGCGCGCGTCGCCAGCCGCTCCAGCACGTGCTCCAGGGTGTAGCCGAACAGGGCTGGATCTGGTTCACGGCCGCCGATGTCAGCCAGGCCCAGCTCGGCCCAGCGACCATCGATGCGGGCCTCCAGCTCCGCCGTCCGGCGGAGCGGTTCGCCCCAGGGATGGCGTTTCTCCGGTCCAAGCTTGGTGGTGGCGTCAATCGCCAGCCGGCCCCCTAGGCCGAGGCGCTCGCTGGCGAAATCAAGCGTGTCGAAAGGGGTGTCCTCCAGGATGAACAGATCCCGCTGGGGATCCACCTGGGCGCTGATCGCCCAGATCACCTGGCGCGGGTCGCGGATGTTGATGCTTTTGTCGACCACCACCACGAACTTGGTGTAGGTGAACTGGGGCAGGGCGCTCCAGAAGGCCATCGCCGCCCGCCGCGCCTGGCCCGGGTAGGCTTTGTCGATGGCAATCACCGCCAACTTGTAGCTGAGGCCTTCCATCGGCAGGAAGAAATCAACGATCTCAGGGATCTGCTGCCTCAGGATCGGCGTATAGATCCTGTTCAGAGCAATTGCGAGCATGGCGTCTTCCTTCGGCGGGCGTCCGCTGAAGGTGGTGAAGTAGATCGGATCACGGCGCTGGGTCACGCACTGGATATGCACCAGCGGTGAATCCTCCACGCCCCCGTAGAAGCCCATGTGGTCGCCGAAGGGCCCATCAGCGCGCTCCTCTCCAGGTGTGATCGTGCCCTCCAGCACCACCTCGCTGTGGCTGGGCACCTCCAGGTTCACGGTCTTGCACTTGGCCAACCGCACGCCCTCTCCGGCATAGAGGCCGGCGAACAGCCATTCGCTCAGCTGCACCGGGATCGGTGTAGCCGCCGCCATCACCAGCAGCGGATGCACGCCGATCGCGATCGCGATCTCCAGGGTCTTGCCCATGGCCGCTGCCTTGCGCAGATGGCGGGCGCCGCCGCGCACGCTCAGCCAGTGCACGGTCATCGTGTTGATGCTCT
>JBBASO010000045.1:12177-21614 GCA_040399265.1 Prochlorococcaceae cyanobacterium | reverse complement strand
GAAGAGGGCCGGGCCCTCCTCCGCGAGATGGGAATGCCGTTCCGCAGCAACTGAGCCCTCTTCGGACCTGACCATGGCTAACCACGACCCTATTTCCGACATGCTCACCCGCATTCGTAATGCGAGTGAGAAACGTCACGAGAACACCAAGATCCCCGCCTCGCGCCTGCTGCGCAGCATCGCCGATGTTCTGCAGCAGGAAGGCTTCATTGCCGCCATCAGCGAAGAAGGCGACGGCATCGCAAAGCAGCTTGTCCTTGAGCTGAAATACAGCGGCAAGCACCGCCTGCCCACTATTCGCTCCGTGCAACGCGTCAGCAAGCCCGGCCTGCGCATCTACAAGAACACCCGTCAGCTGCCCAAAGTGCTGGGTGGCCTCGGTGTGGCCATCATCTCCACCTCCAAAGGTGTGATGAGCGACCGCGACGCCCGCAAACAGGGCGTAGGCGGCGAAGTGCTCTGCTACGTCTACTGAACAGGGAGATCGTTTCATGTCACGTATCGGTAAAGCCCCAATCCCCGTTCCAGGCGGCGTCACAGTGACCCTCCAGGGTCTAGACGTCACTGTGAAAGGACCGAAGGGGCAACTCAATCGCACCCTCCCGGAGGGTGTCGCCATTGCGCAGGAGGGCGACCGACTGCTGGTCAGTCCTGTCGATAGCAGCCGCCGATCCCGCGAGCGTCATGGCCTCTGCCGAACCCTGGTGGCCAACATGGTCGAGGGTGTCAGCCAGGGTTTCACGCGCAAGCTTGAAATCGTCGGCGTGGGTTACCGCGCCGCCTTACAGGGCAAGAAGCTCGTGGTGAGCGCCGGCTACAGCCATCAGGTCGAAATGATGCCCCCCGAGGGCGTCACCTTCGCCGTGGAGAACAACACCACCGTGCTGGTGTCCGGCCCCAACAAGGAACTGGTGGGCAATGAAGCCGCCAAGGTCCGCGCCATCCGCCCGCCTGAGCCCTACAAAGGCAAGGGCATTAAGTACGAGGGTGAGCGCATCCTGCGCAAAGCCGGTAAGACCGGCAAGAAATGAGGTCTGCCAAAGCGCCGTTACCCTAAATACCCATGTCTTCCATCTCCCGCAAACAGCAGACCCAGAAGCGCCACCGCCGTCTGCGCCGCCATCTCAGTGGCACCTCCGACCGTCCTCGCCTGGCGGTGTTCCGTTCCAACAACCACATTTACGCTCAGGTCATCGACGACGCAGCCCAGAGCACCCTCTGCTCGGCCTCAACAGTCGACAAGGAGCTCCGCTCCGCCGTGGCCGCCTGTGCCACCTGCGATGCTTCCGTGGTCGTAGGTCAACTGGTCGCCAAACGCGCCATCGCCAAAGGCATCTCCCAGGTGGTCTTCGATCGCGGCGGCAACCTGTATCACGGCCGGGTCAAGGCCCTGGCTGACGCCGCCCGGGAAGCGGGCCTTCAGTTCTGATCCCTGCTCTCACCATGACCGAAACCAACGACCAGATCAAGACCAGCGACATTCCCGGCGCCGCTGATGCTCCTGCCGCCGCCGATGGCCAGCAGGATCGCCGCGGTGGCGGCCGAGGCGGTGAACGCCGGGGGGACCGCCGCGGCGGCGGCCGGGGGGACCGCCGCGGCGGTCAGGAGCGCGACTCCGAGTGGCAGGAGCGGGTCGTGCAGATCCGCCGCGTCTCCAAAACCGTGAAAGGCGGCAAGAAGATGAGCTTCCGGGCCATCGTTGTCGTGGGCAACGAAAAGGGACAGGTTGGCGTGGGCGTCGGCAAGGCCGGCGATGTGATCGGCGCCGTTCGCAAGGGTGTAGCCGATGGCAAGAAGCATCTGGTGAAGGTGCCTCTCACCCGTCACAGCTCGATTCCTACGCTCAGCAACGGACGCGACGGCGCCGCCAGCGTGCTGATCCGTCCCGCCGCACCGGGTACGGGCGTGATCGCCGGCGGCTCGATCCGCACGGTGCTTGAACTGGCAGGTATCAAGAACGTGCTCGCCAAGCGTCTCGGCTCCAAAACCCCCCTGAACAACGCCAGGGCCGCCATGGAAGCTCTGGCCGCCTTGCGCACCCACAAGGAGACCGCCAAGGAGCGGGGCATCTCCCTTGAGCAGATCTACTCCTGAGGCCTCGCCATGAGCATGAATCTCCAGTCCCTCAAAGCCAACCCCGGCGCCCGCCGCCGCAAACTTCGCAAAGGCCGTGGCATCGCCGCCGGTCAGGGCGCCAGCTGTGGTTTCGGCATGCGCGGTCAGAAGTCGCGCTCCGGCCGCCCCACCAGACCCGGGTTCGAAGGCGGCCAAATGCCCCTCTACCGGCGCATCCCCAAGCTCAAGCACTTTGAGCTGGTCAACCGGCGTGAATTCACGGTGATCAACGTGGCTCGACTCGCCGACTGCAAAGCAGGCAGCACTGTCAGCCTTGACAGCCTCATCAAGGACGGGATCGTCACCAAGCCGAAGCATCCCCTGAAGATTCTTGGCAACGGTGACCTTTCGGTGAAACTCACCGTCCAGGCAGCGGCCTTCACATCCTCAGCCCGCGCCAAGATCGAGGCTGCTGGCGGTAGCTGCGAAGTCGTCTGAGTTCCGAACTCCCTTCCCTTAGGGTCTGAGTCGTCCGTCCGGCCCACCGGCGGACGACTTTTTTATCGGTTGCCGGCACGGCCAGTCGCAACCGCCGTCACTCCCCATTCCCTCCAGCCACCATGCTCGTCAGTCGGGGACGCAATCCCAGTGCAGCCGAAATCCTCGTTCAGCTGATCCAGTCGAAGAGCCTGCGCGAACGGGTTCTCACCACCCTGGGCCTGCTGCTCCTTGTGCGGCTGGGGATCTACATCCCGATGCCAGGCATTGATCGGGTCGCCTTCCAGGACTTTCTCAGCCGGGGCGGCCAGCTGATCGGCTTCCTCGACATTTTCACCGGCGGCGGTCTGTCGACCCTTGGGGTGTTCGCCCTGGGGATCCTGCCGTTCATCAACGCGTCGATCATCATCCAGCTGCTCACGGCTGCCCTGCCCCAGCTGGAGGAACTGCAGAAGAACGAAGGCGAGGCAGGACGACGCAAGCTCGCCCAGATCACCCGCTACGTGGCACTGGGCTGGGGCATTCTTCAAAGCGTGGTGTTCGCCCTGATTCTCCGGCAGTACGCCACCGAGGGACTGGCTGAACCTGTGTTCGTGATTCAGACGGCCCTCGCCCTGGTGACAGGATCGATGGTGGTGATGTGGATCAGCGAAGTGATCACCGAACGGGGAATCGGCCAGGGAGCCTCCCTGGTGATCTTCGTGAACATCGTGGCCACCCTGCCCAAGGCGCTGGGTTCGACCATCGAGCTGGCCCAGAGCGGTGACCGGGCCACCGTGGGCGGCATCGTCGTGCTGGTGCTGGTGTTCCTGGTCACGATCGTGGGCATCATCTTCGTGCAGGAGGGCAGCCGCCGCATTCCGATCGTGAGCGCCAAGCGCCAGGTCGGAGGAGGTGGGGTCTTACCAGCAAGGCAGAGCTATCTGCCGCTCAAGCTGAATGCAGGCGGCGTGATGCCGATCATTTTCGCCTCGGCCGTGGTCTTCCTGCCCCTCACGATCGCCAATCTCACCCGCTCTCCCTGGCTGATCCAACTGGCCGGGAGTCTCAATCCCAACAGCAGCACCCCCTGGCTTTATGCCCTGGTCTTCTTCGCGCTGATCGTCGGGTTCTCATTCTTCTACGCATCTCTCACCGTGAACCCGGTGGATGTGGCCACCAACCTCAAACGCGGCGGTGTTGCCGTGCCCGGCGTGCGACCGGGATCGGCAACAGCGACCTATCTCAGTGGCGTTCAAAATCGGCTCACCCTGCTCGGCGCCCTGTTTCTGGGAGCGGTGGCGATCATCCCCTCCGCCGTGGAGGGGGCCACACAGGTGCGCACCTTCCAAGGGCTCGGCGCCACCTCTCTGCTGATCCTGGTGGGGGTGGCGATCGACACCGCCAAACAAGTGCAGACCTACGTGATCTCGCAGCGCTACGAAGGCATGGTGCGCCAGTGATGCCAAGACCCTTCCCCTCATTCTCTTCCCTCCCGTTCCCTCTCGTTCCATCGTCATGAAAAAGCGCCTGCTCTTTCTCGGTCCCCCCGGTGCCGGCAAGGGCACACAGGCCCAGAAACTGGCCAGTGAGCACGGTCTGCTGCACCTCTCCACCGGCGATCTGCTGCGCGCTGAGGTAAGTGCCGGCACAGCTCTCGGCCTGGAAGCGGAGGCCGTGATGGCCCGAGGCGAACTGGTCAGCGACGCCCTTGTGCTGGCAATCGTGCGCGGCCGCCTGGAGCACCAGCAAAGCGCCGGTGGCGGTGGCTGGCTGCTGGATGGGTTCCCACGCAATGTCTCCCAGGCCGATGCCCTGGCGGCCCTGCTGGAAGAGCTGAACCAGCAGATCGAACTGGTGGTGCTGATGGAACTCGATGATGCGGTGCTGATCCAACGCCTGCTGAGCCGAGGCCGGGCCGACGACAACGAGAACGTGATCCGCAACCGTCTGCAGGTATATCGCGATCAGACCGCCCCCTTGATCAGCTACTACCGCGCGGCGGGGCTTCTGCAGTCCGTTGAAGCCGATGGCAGCGTCGACAGCATCGCCGCACGCATCGAGGCCCTGCTGGGCTGACCAGGGGTGCAGGCTTGACCACTGTGATAGGTTGGCGGTTTGCAAATTCGGAGAGCACAACGCCCATGAAGGTGCGTGCCTCAGTCAAGAAAATGTGCGACAAGTGCCGGGTGATTCGTCGCCACGGCCGGGTGATGGTGATCTGCGCCAATCCCAAGCACAAACAGCGCCAGGGCTGATCGCCCTGCCCTCCCTACCGGGAAGCGCTGCTCCTGCCCCCCCCTGTGGGGGCCCCACTGACCCTTGAATCGTTTCTCACGTGGCTCGGATTGCCGGCGTCGATATCCCTCGCGACAAGCGGGTTGAGATCGCCCTCACCTACGTGTATGGCATCGGTCTCACCCGTGCCCAGAAAATCATCGCCAAGACCGGTGTCAACCCCGACACCCGGGTGAAGGATCTCAGTGACGCCGACGTGCAGAAGCTGCGCGGCGCCGCTGAGAACTACACCCTCGAAGGCGACCTGCGGCGCCAGGAGGGCATGGCCCTCAAGCGCCTGCAGGACATCGGCTGCCTGCGCGGACGCCGCCATCGCATGGGCCTGCCCGTGCGTGGCCAGCGCACCCGCACCAATGCGCGGACCCGTCGTGGTGCCCGCAAGACCGTGGCCGGCAAGAAGAAGTAAGGCTCGTCTTTCGCTTCGCCCTTCCTTGCGCCCCCAGCACCCTGCCGGCAGCTTGCACGGGCCCACCGCCCTATCACCCGGATTGATCAAAGGCTCTGCTCTCGAGCAGACGACCTCCTTCAACTCCAAGCAGGCCGCCGTCACCAGGGTCTTCATCTGTCATCCGATCACCTCCCCTACCAACCGGTAGGTTTCTCTCCATGGCCAAACCCGCCAAGAAAACAGGCCCCAAGAAGGCCAAGCGCAACGTGCCCAACGGCGTTGCCCACATCCAGAGCACCTTCAACAACACGATCGTGTCGATCACCGACACCACCGGCGAGGTGATCTCCTGGAGTTCCGCCGGCGCCAGCGGTTTCAAGGGAGCCCGCAAGGGGACCCCGTTTGCCGCCCAGACCGCCGCCGAGGCCGCCGCACGACGGGCGCTCGAACAAGGGATGCGCCAGATCGAAGTGCTGGTGAGGGGCCCCGGATCCGGGCGGGAGACCGCGATCCGCGCCCTGCAGGTCGCTGGGCTGGAAATCACCCTGATTCGCGACGTCACCCCCCTGCCCCACAACGGCTGCCGCCGTCCCAAGCGCCGTCGCGTCTGATTCCGTCGTTCCCCTACGGGCACCTGCCAACTCTTCGACTCTTCAGACCGTGCTGCACTATCAAATTGACCGGATTGAGCATCAGGTCGCCGAGGACCGCTCCCAGACTGGAGTCTTCCTGATCGGCCCGCTCGACCGTGGCCAGGCGACCACCCTCGGCAACTCCCTGCGTCGCATGCTGATCGGCGCGCTTGAAGGCAGCGCCATCACCGCTGTGCGCATCGCCGGCGTCAACCATGAATACGCCACCATCCCTGGGGTGCGCGAGGACGTTCTCGACATCCTGCTCAACTGCAAGCAGGTATCGGTGAACAGTCGCAGCCGCGAGCTGGAGATCGGCCGGCTGGTGGCGAATGGCCCGGCCACGGTCACCGCTGCGGACCTCCAGTTTTCCTCCCAGGTGCAGGTGATCGACCCCGACCGCCTGATCGCCAATGTGGCGGAGGGCCATGCACTGGAACTGGAGGTGCACGTGGAGCGGGGAGTGGGCTACAGGCCCGTTGATCGTCATGCCGAAGACACAAGCGCCATCGATCTGCTTCAGATCGACGCGGTGTTCAAGCCGGTGAAGCGAGTCAACTACTCCGTTGACGAAACAGCCGTTGGCGAGGGTGGTTCCGCTCGGGAACGGCTGCGGCTCGAGATCGAAACGAACGGCAGCATCACCCCCGATGACGCCATGGCCCAAGCGGCCAATCAGCTGATCGGCCTGTTCCAGCCCCTCGCGAGCCTCACCGCTCTTGAGGAGACCGGCCTTGAGCCCGAGCCCGCCGCCGAGGCACAGATTCCGCTCGAGGAGCTCAACCTCTCGGTTCGTGCCTACAACTGCCTGAAGCGGGCTCAGGTGAACTCCGTGAGCGATCTGATGGGCTTCAGCTATGAAGACCTGCTCGAAATCAAGAACTTCGGCTCCAAATCGGCCGACGAAGTGATCGAAGCGCTCGAGCGCATCGGCATCACGCTCCCCCAAAGCCGCACCAGCGCCTGATTCAGACCGGCCATCCCGACACTCCACGACCATGCGACACCAATGCCGAGTCCCCCAGCTGGGACGCCCCGCTGACCAGCGCAAAGCCATGCTCCGCGGGCTCACCACTCAACTGATCCGCGAGGGTCGGGTGACCACCACCAAGGCTCGCGCCAAGGCACTGCGGGATGAAGCCGAGCGCATGATCACGCTTGCCAAGGACGGTTCACTGGCTTCACGTCGCCGGGCCATCGGCTACATCTACGACAAGCAGCTGGTTCACGCCCTGTTCGAGAAAGCCCAGGAACGCTATGGCGATCGCCATGGCGGCTACACCCGCATCATCCGCACGGTGCCCCGCCGTGGCGACAATGCCGAGATGGCGATCATCGAGCTGGTCTGAATCCGGCCGGTGCTGGTTCAACTAGCAACGCCGTGGTGGACTCATCCACCACGGCTTTTTGCTGGGCCTGTCGCGACGGAGCCCTCGGTACCCCTGAAGCTCGGTACCCCTGAAGCCATGTCCGCACCCGAACTGCGCCGGATCGCGCTCTGCCTCCAATACGACGGCAGCGCCTTCAACGGCTGGCAGCGGCAGACCAACGCCACCAGCGTGCAGGAAACGCTGGAAGCGGTGATCCGCCAGCTCGACCCGCACGGGCCAGGTCGTTGCAGCGCCGCCGGGCGCACTGACACCGGCGTGCATGCCGCCGGTCAGGTCGCACACTTCGACACGGCCAGTCCGATCCCTGCCAGCCGCTGGCCCAAGGCCCTCAATGGCCGACTCCCCGCCAGTGTGCGTGTGGTGGCGGCCACAGCGGTGCTGCCCAATTGGCACGCCTGCTTTTCGGCAAGCTACCGGCGCTACCGGTACACGATCTACAACGGTCGCCGTCCGAACCTATTCCTGTCTCGCTGGAGCTGGCATCGCTACCAGGTGCTGATCGAGGAGGAGCGCATGCGCCAGGCCCTGACCGCCATGATCGGACACCACGACTTCGGAGCCTTTGAGCGGGCAGGCAGCCGCCGTCGCCATTCGCGCACCTCCCTCCAGGAGGTGGCGGTGGAGCGGCAGGGAGACCTCATCAGCGTGGAAATGCAGGCCAGTGGCTTCCTCTACGGCATGGTGCGCCTGGTGATGGGCCAGCTGGTGGCGCTGGGGGAAAGGCGGCTCAGCCTCGATGAATTCCAGCGGCGCTGGCAGCAGCGTCTGCGGGAGGCCGTGCGCGATGCGGCACCACCGCAGGGACTCTGTCTGCTGCGGGTCGGCTACCCGGACCCAATCTTTCCACAGGCTGCCTGGTATGATTGCCAACCGCGGTTTCAGCTAGGGATCAGTGATCCTCCGGACCCTGCTCCGGAGCCCGCTCCCTGCTCGCCGATCCGTTAATCCGCAGGCCGTCAGCAGGCCGAGCGGTAGGGTCAGGAGATCGTCAGCGCAATGGCGGCCCGCATGCCGCCATTGCGCCCGATTCCCGACCACCAGCCCAGCCCCCTACGGCCTGCCGGTGCCTGACCAGGCGATATGAACAAGACATCCCTGCCTTCCATCGATTCTCTCGACCGCCAGTGGTATCTGGTGGATGCTGAGAATCAGACCCTTGGCCGCCTGGCCAGCGAAGTGGCTTCTGTGCTGCGGGGCAAGAACAAGCCCACCTTCACCCCTCATCTCGACACCGGTGACTTCGTCATCGTGATCAATGCCGACAAGGTGCGGGTGAGCGGCAACAAGGCCACCCAAAAGATCTATCGCCGCCATTCGGGCCGTCCCGGTGGCATGAAGACTGAAACCTTCGAGCACCTGCAGGCCCGGTTGCCTGAGCGGATCGTCGAAAAGGCGATCAAAGGGATGCTGCCTCACAACGCACTGGGCCGCCAACTGTTCCGCAAGCTGAAGGTCTACAAGGGCAGCGAGCATCCGCACGCCGCCCAACAACCCCAGGTTCTCGCCCTCGATCCCGCCGCTGCTGCCCAATGACCTCCACCAACGTCGTCTACTGGGGTACCGGCCGTCGCAAGACCGCTGTCGCCCGTGTGCGCCTTGTGCCTGGCACGGGCACCGTCACGATCAATGGCCGTCCCGGCGACAACTACCTGAACTACAACCCGGTTTATCTCGCGGCTGTGAAGGCTCCCTTGAACACCTTGGGGCTGGCCACGGAGTACGACCTGCTGGTGAACGTTCGCGGTGGTGGTCTCACCGGTCAGGCCGATGCCATCAAGCAAGGTGCGGCCCGCGCTCTGTGCGAGCTTTCCACCGAGAACCGCAAACCCCTCAAGACCGAGGGTCATCTGAGCCGTGACCCCCGCGCCAAGGAACGGCGCAAGTACGGCCTCAAGAAAGCCCGCAAGGCTCCCCAGTTCTCCAAGCGCTGATCGCTACCCCCCTCCTTCAGCTCCTTCCAGCCATGCCCAAGGCCGAGATTCATCCCACCTGGTATCCCGATGCCAAGGTGATCTGCAATGGAGAGGTGGTGATGACCACCGGCTCTACCCACCCTGAGCTCCACGTCGATGTGTGGAGTGGCAATCACCCCTTCTATACCGGCACGCAGAAGATCCTCGACACCGAGGGTCGGGTGGACCGCTTCATGCGCAAGTACGGAATGGCTGGTGCTTCCACCGCCAAAGACGACGCCAA
>JBBASO010000045.1:0-12077 GCA_040399265.1 Prochlorococcaceae cyanobacterium | reverse complement strand
CGCCAAAGACGACGCCAAGGCCGACACCAAAGCCTGAATCGCTCCAGTGTCAGCAACCGCCTGAACATTGCGAAGCCGGATGCCCATGGGTATCCGGCTTTTTCATCGATGCCGCAAAGCAGCAGCGCCTGGCCCATCTGCCAGCATCAGGCGATGGATCATTCCCTGCTGCACGAACGTCTCGAAACAGCCAGCCGCACCTTCAGCAGCCTGGAGCGCCAGCTGGCAGATCCGGCCGTGACCAGCAACCCGCAGCAGCTGCAGACCATCGCCCGCGAGCGGGCCAGGCTGGAGCCCCTGGTGCACGGCCATCAGCTGCTGAGCAAGCTGGAACAGGAGCAGCTGGAAGCCCGCAGCCTGCTGCGCGAGCATCGCGGCGACCCGGCGATGGAGGAGCTCGTGAGCGAGGAGCTGCAACGGCTGGAGCAGGAGATCTCCGTTCTGCAACAGCGGCTCACGATCGCCCTGTTGCCGCGCGATCCGCGGGATGAGCGCAGCGTGATGCTGGAGATCCGCGCCGGTGCCGGCGGCGATGAGGCGGCGATCTGGGCCGGCGATCTGGCGCGGATGTACGAGCGATTCGCCCAAACCATGGGCTGGCGGGTGGAGCCGGTAAGCGCCTCCGAGGCGGAGCTGGGCGGCTACAAGGAGCTGATCCTTGCCATCAGGGGCGAGGGGGTGTACAGCCAGCTGAAGTTCGAGGCGGGTGTGCACCGGGTGCAGCGGGTACCGGCCACCGAGAGCCAGGGGCGGGTGCATACCTCCACCGCCACGGTGGCGGTGATGCCCGAGGCCGATCCGGTGGAGGTGCAGATTGATCCCGGCGATCTCGACATCAGCACGGCCCGCTCCGGCGGTGCCGGCGGCCAGAACGTGAACAAGGTGGAAACAGCGGTGGACCTGCTGCACAAGCCGACCGGCATCCGCGTGTTCTGCACTCAGGAGCGCTCCCAGCTGCAGAACCGGGAACGGGCCATGGAGATCCTGCGGGCGAAGCTCTATGAGCGGGAACTGGCGGCCGCCCAGGCCGAAGAGCGCTCGACGCGACTGGCCCAGGTGGGCAGCGGTGACCGCAGCGAGAAGATCCGTACGTACAACGTGAAGGACAACCGGGTGACCGACCATCGCCTCGGCCGTAATTTCAGCCTGGATCCGGTGCTCAATGGCGACCTGGCTGACCTGATCGGGGCCTGCGTCGCCGCCGACCAGACCCGCATGCTCAACGCATTGGTGGCGGTCGGCTGAGCCGTGGCGGGGAGACTCAGGCGGCGCCTTCCAGGAATGGCACCTGCTCCGCCTCCAGCTCGAAGCCGATCATGTATTTGGCCCACTCCCGGTTGCGACCGGAGCGGATCACGCGTGAAGCCTCGAAGCTGAGCCCACTGATCGGGCGATGGGGGCGGCGCCCCAGCGGCATGCCCGCTTCCCGGGGAGTGCGATTGCCCTTGCGCACGTTGCACGGCAGGCAGGCGGTGGTGACATTGTCCCAGCTGTCGCTGCCGCCGCGGCTGCGAGGCAGCACATGATCGACCGACAGCGCCTGGCCGGAACAGCCGCAGTACTGGCAGCGGTAACCATCGCGCTGGAACAGATTACGGCGCGTCAGCGGCATCTCCCGGTAGGGCACCCGTACGAACTGGCGCAGGCGGATCACCGTGGGTAGAAACGCATCCGGCCGCAGCGCCCGATTGGGGTCATGCTCAAGTCCCTCGGCCTTGCCCTTGAGCAGCATCACCATGGCGCGGCGCCAGCTGGTGATGTTCAGCGGTTCGTAGGAGGCATTCAGGACGAGTACCTGACCCATTGGGGTAGCCGGGGGCGCCGGATCCTGCCTTTGGAGGCATGCTAGGGGCAATTCCGATGCGGGTTCGTGACTCAGGCCACCAAGCCGAACTGGATTCCGGCCGGGGATGATCCAGAGCAGGGCTGGGAGCAGGGCGCTCTGGCGCGCCAACGGGCCTGGGTGGAAGTGAATGAGCAGGCGATCATCGCCAACGTCCGCAGCATCTGCAGCTGGATCGGCAACCGCAGCCGGCTGATGGCCGTGGTGAAAGCCGATGGCTACGGCCATGGAGCTGTGACCGTTGCCCAGGCGGCCCAGGCGGGCGGTGCCCACTCCTTCGGGGTGGCCACGCTGGCGGAGGGGATCGAATTGCGCCAGGCGGGCATCGAGGCCCCCGTGCTGGTGCTCGGCAGCCTCAGCCAGGCCGAAGAGCTGCGCGCCTGCCTGCGCTGGCAACTGATGCCGACGGTGAGCGGCATGCGCGAGGCCCTGCTCTGCCAGAACCTCGCGAGCGGCTCAGGTCGACCGATGCCGCTGCAGCTCAAACTCGACACCGGCATGGCTCGTCTGGGGGCGCCCTGGCAGGAGGGACCGCGGCTGGTGGCTGCCATCCAGGCGCTGGAGGCGGTGGAACTGGCGGGCGTCTACTCGCACCTGGCCAGTGCCGACCTGCCCAGCGGCGCCGATGACGGCCTCACAGCCCAGCAGCAGAAACGGTTTGACCAGGTGCTCACCAGCCTGGCGGAACAGGAGCTGGAGGCCGGCTGCCGCCATCTGGCCAATTCGGCCGGCATGCTGCGCAGCCGCGCTTTGCACTACGACATGGTGCGCGTGGGGCTTGCCCTCTACGGCCACAGGCCGGCGGCTCATCTCGGGACAGTCCTCAGCATGGAGCCGGCAATGCAACTCCATGCCCGGGTCAGCCTGCTACGCGAGGTGGGCAGTGGTGTGGGGGTGAGCTACGGGCACCGCTTCCGCACCAATCGCCCCAGCCGCCTGGCCGTGGTGAGCATCGGCTATGCCGATGGCGTGCCGCGCCAGCTCTCCAACCAGATGGAGGTGCTGTTCGAGGGGCAGCGGCTGCCCCAGGTGGGGGCGATCACGATGGACCAGCTGGTGCTCGACGCCACCGACGCTCCAGAGCTGGACGTGGGCTCGGTGGTGACCCTGCTGGGCCGGGATGGCGACCAGGAGATCACCCCCGGCGACTGGAGCGACCGCTGCGGCACCATCCCCTGGGAGATCCTCTGCGGCTTCAAGCACCGGCTGCCGCGCCTCGGCACCGGCACGGCGCACTGATAAGCTCAAAAAGCACCTGGAGAGGTGGCTGAGTGGTTGAAAGCGGCTCCCTGCTAAGGAGTTACAGGAGGCAACTTCTGTCGAGGGTTCGAATCCCTCCCTCTCCGTTTGAGATGGGTTTCAGCGGGTTGCTGGGCAACCCCTGAAATTTCAAGAACTCTTGAAGGCAAAGACTGATAAGCAATCAGAGATGCGCTTGGCACGATCAAGTCTTGGAGCTGCCCAAGGAACATTAGGTTCGGGGTCGCGATTTGGGCCTATTGCGCACGGCCTCGGCCAGCACCACTTCAAAGGGTTCGGGGCGATGCAGGAAGTAGCCCTGGGCATAGTCGACGCCGATCTCGCGGAGCCGTTCCAGCACCGAAGCCGACTCCACGAATTCAGCCACTGTGGTCAAGCCAATCACCGCCGCAGCATTCACAAACGAGCGTACGGCAACATTGTCGAGGGGATCGTCGATCACACCGGTCACAAACTGTCCATCAATCTTCAGATGGGTCAACTCCAGGCTCTTCAGGGTGCCGAATGAAGCGCTGCCAGCGCCGAAGTCGTCGAGTGCCACGGTGGCACCGCGTTTGCGCACCATGGAGATGAAGGCGAGGGCCGACGTCACGCTGGTGATCACTGCCGTTTCGGTGATCTCGAAGCAGAGGCGACAGCTGATCTCCGGTCCGGCTTGGTCAAGCAACTGATCGACCAACCTCAGAAAGCTCGCGTCAACCACCGACTGGCCCGAAACATTCAGGGCGATGTGACTGATGCCATCGAGATCATTCAGCTGTCTGAGCAGAGTGAGGGTTTTCTGCAGGACCCAGTGATCGAGGCGGGTAGCGATCTGGAAGCGCTCCGCCGGCGGCAGGAAGGCGCCGGGCATCACCAGGGAGCCGTCGGCTTCGCGCAGGCGCAGGAGCAGTTCGGCCCGCAGGGATGGCTCGGCGGTGGGGTTAAGGGGAACGATCCGCTGGGCATGGAGCACCAGTCGTTCTTCGTCCAGGGCGTCCTGCAACCGGGTCACCCAGCGCATCGCCTGGTTGCGCCGGAGCATGTCTGCGTTGCCTTCAACCCAGGTGTGCCAACGGTTGCGGCCGCTCTCCTTGGCGATGAAGCAGCTGGTGTCCGCCGCCTGCATCACGGCATCGGTGCGCACACCCTGCTCCAGCAGGGGCACCACGCCGATGCTCACACCCACCCGGAAGTGTTGGTTGCGCGCCTGAAAGCGGAACACCTCAAACGTCTCGATAATACGTTGGGCTGTTGCCTCGGCCTCGATCAGGCTGCAGTGGGGCAGAAGCAGGGCAAACTCATCGCCCCCCAAGCGGGCCAGGCTCGCCGTGGGGCTCTGGAAAGGTTTCAGAAGTTCTGCCACTTCCAGCAGCAGTCGATCACCGGCGGCATGTCCGGCGGCGTCGTTGACAATCTTGAACTGGTCAAGATCGATGTACAGGAGCGCATGGCCCGGATCCTCGCTTTGCCTGGGCTGGCTCAGGCGCTGGCTCAGGCAGAGTTCAAAGGCCCGCCGATTGGACAGCCCGGTGAGGCCGTCATGGTTGGCCTGGAAGAGGATCTCGGCATTCAGGGTCACTTCGGTGGTGACGTCCTGAACGAAGCCGAGGAACCGGGTGATGGTGCCGTCGTCATCCCGCTGGGCTTGCGCCTGGGATTGCACGTGGATCACACTGCCGTCGCGGCGGAGCAACCGGAAGGTCTTCTGAAAGGGACGCTGTTCCTCTGCCGCTTGGATCCATTCGGTGAAGACCGCACCACGATCTTCGGGATGCAGGGTTTCGGCCCAGCCGTTACCCAGGCTCTCCTCCAGGCTGAGGCCATAGATCTCCTGCCAGCGTTCATTGGTGTAGGTGCAGGCTCCCGCTGCATCGGTGGCATAGAGGCCGATGGGCATGGCCGCACTGATCTGCTCGGCGTCCAGGCGAGACTTCGCTTCCATGCGCAGCGCGCGACGCCCCTCCAGCAAATGGACGGCCGTTCTGCTGAGCTTGCAGAGGATCTCGCGCTGCTGTTCGTCCAGCCGCATCGGCTGCCGGGCGATCACGCACAGGGTGCCCACGGTGGCGCCGCTGGCCAATTGCAGGGGGGCACCGGCATAGAACCGGATGTGAGGATCGCCGGTGACGAGCGGATTGCCGGCGAAGCCTGGATCAATCTGGGCGTCTTCGACGACGAACAGCTCGGGCTGCTCAATGGCGTGGGTGCAGAAGGAGATGCTGCGGGGGGTCTCGCTCACCCCTTCGAGCCCCACGTTGGCTTTGAACCACTGCCGGTCGTGGTCGATCAGGCTGATCAGGGCAATCGGCGTGCCGCAGATCGCCGATGCGGCCTGCACCAGACCTTCGAAGGCTGATTCGGCGCCGCTGTCGAGAATGTCCAGCTCATCGAGAGCCTGCTGGCGGGCTTGCTCAGTCTGTTCGGTCGGATTGGAGCGGCTTGGCATTGGAGCGACTTGGCAATGTCCTCGATGATGAATCTGTAATGAGTTGCGACGTGTCGAATGCTTTCTTTGCCTGGTGACTACAAGGTGAGGTTGAGTGTCGAACTCAAAGGACGCGCCAGGTTAAACAATCAATCATACAAAAGGGTGACCCAAGAATACTGACGGCCCAGCACTATGTAGCTTTGCTATCAGCGAAAGGCTTCACAAGATCTGACCCGCTTGCGGCGCAGATTGCATCCCGCTGAACCTAGAGATCAAAATTTCTAACATACTTTAGACCCTACGCGCCCATTGGCAAGTTTCCGCAACCTTTCATGCGGCATCGGCACTGTGGCGCTGAAGGAGTCAGGCAAAGCGTTGCGGAAGCAACGTCACGCAGCTCTGTGTCAGCGACGGCAGCCGGCGAGCCTGGCGGCTTGTGTCCACGCCTATCAACCCTTCATCGACCGCACGACCTAACGCAGTTGGTGATGGGGTGCTCGACGACTTCAACCGGGCCATGCTCCAAGCGTTCAAGCTGCTCAACGACCAAGGCGACTTGGAGAGAGTGCCCGAGCAGTGAGATCTTGCGGGCTCAGGGGCAGAGCGAACCGCCCTATCGGCTGAGCACCTTCCAGGCCCACCAGGCCACCACCGCCACCAGAACCCAGGGGAGAAGCGCCCGGAAGAGCAGCAACACCAGCAGCAGCACCGCAGCAGAAGCAACGCTGCGCCTGGTGAGCGCTTTCGCCTCGTCGGTCATGTAGCGCCAGCGTGGGATCAGCGGCATCAGATCTGTGAAAGGCAGGCACTCAGCAAAACCCCTGGCGGCAGCAGCCGCCATGGGGGATGACCGAAGAGAGGTCAACAACCCCTTCGAGAACAGTCATGGCGCTGGAGCGGTGCGGCATGCGTCGAGCAGATGGCTGGCGATCTCCGGCAGCAGCCGGGTGTCGCCGGCGCAGCGCTCGCCTTCGCTGAACACCACCAGCAGCATCGGGGCGTGGCCCTCGGCCTCCACGTAGGCGGCATCGTGGCGTGCCTGGCTCATCCAGCCGGCCTTGCTCCACAGGCGCGCGCTCTGGGGCAGGCTCTCCCCCAGAAAGCCATCCACCTGATTCTCCGGATCAGCGGCCCGCTGCGCGGGATCGAGGCTGCGCTCCAGCACCACCTGCATGCGCCGGCTCGCCGGCGGCGACAGCCAGGCGCCACCGATCACCGCCTCGAGCAAACGTGCCGTGGCCTCCGTGCTCAGGCGGTTGCGGTTCTCCAGCTCCGGGCCATAAAACTCCCGCTCCCTCCCGAAGGGGCCGTCGCCCCAGGTTTTCTGGCAAACATTCACACCGGTCAGCTCCGGCCAGGCCAGCTCCGCCAGCCAACCGTTCACAAGCTGGCGCTGTTCGATCCAGCTGGCCATCAGCTCCGCCGGCAGAGCCGGCCCGCTGGTGGTGCCACTGAGCAGGTCGACCACCAGACCGGTGGCGTCATTACTGGAATCGCGGATCATCAACGCCAGCGCGCGACGCAGCTCCGGCCCTTCTTCGATCAGCCCCTGCTGCAGCCAGGCTTCAGCCGCGATCAGATACACCAGTTTCACCACGCTGGCCGGATAGCGCTGGCGGCTGCCGCCCCAGCTAGCCCCAGCGGCTACAACACACGCCTCGTTGTTGCCAGCGAGCAAGGAGGCCGGGTACCGCAGCCAGGTGATCGAGAGCTGCTGGGCCAGGCCGCTGCGCCCATCCAGCTCCAGGGCGCGCACCAGATCGGCCAGGATCTGTGCCATGGCCGGATCGGGGCTGTAAAAGGCCATCGTTGCCGGCAACCATTGAAGCGAGCTTAGGCATGGCCCTACCCGGCTTCCCCACCAGCATCCTGCGGCTGAAGCAGCCGCTCAACCTCTACAGCCGTCCCCAGGGAAGCGGCCTGGCAACCCAGGCGGCAGCCGGGCGCTGCCTGCAGCTGCTGGCCGCACCAGCGCCGCACCTGGCCCGGATCCGGGTGCGATTGCTGGACGACGGCTATCCCGGCTGGGCGGAGCCGCAGGACCTGACGGGGCGGGCGGAGCCAGCAGAGCGGCCCAGGCCGCTGCTGCTGCAGCGGGCCCAGATCGAAACCCGGCTGCCTGCTGTGCTCGACCTGGCCCTGGGCTGGATGGAGCGCCCCAATGTGTACCTCTGGGGTGGCACGCTCGGCCCTGATTTCGACTGCTCCGGGCTGGTGCAGGCCGCCTACGCCAGCGCCGGCATCTGGCTGCCCCGGGATGCCTACCTCCAGGAACGCTTCTGCCGATCCGTCGCCGTGCGGCCCGGTCAAAGCGGTCTGCTCGCACCCGGTGATCTGATCTTCTTCGGCACACCACAGCGCTGCACCCATGTGGGCCTGCACCTGGGCGGGGGAAGCTACCTGCACAGCTCAGGCCGGGAGCATGGGCGCAACGGCATCGGCATCGACGACCTCAACCCCCGCAACGACCATCCGGTGGCACGCCACTACCGCCTCGAGCTGCGCGGCGCCGGCCGGGTGATGCACAACCACGACGGCAGCCCTCTGCCCGCCTAGGTTCGCCGACATCGGTCGCGGGGCCATGGAACTGTCTGTTGTTGTGCCCCTTTACAACGAGGAGGGCAGCCTCACCGAACTGGTGGAGAAGCTGCTGGCGGCGATCCGCCCGCTCGGCCTGCCCTTTGAGCTGGTGCTGGTGGATGACGGCTCCCGCGACGGCACGGCCCGGGTTCTGAGCGGCCTGCAGGCAACGGTGCCCGAGTTGGTGGCTGTGCTGCTGCGCCGCAATTACGGCCAGACCGCCGCGATGTCAGCCGGCTTCGATGTCAGCCGTGGGGCCGTGATCATCACCCTCGACGGCGACCTGCAGAATGATCCCGCCGACATCCCCCTGCTGCTTGAAACACTCGGCGAGGGGTACGACCTGGTGAGCGGCTGGCGGCATCAGCGCCAGGACGCCGCCCTCAGCCGGCTGCTGCCGAGCCGGCTGGCCAATCAGCTGATCGCCGCTGTGACGGGGGTACGGCTGCATGACTACGGCTGCTCCCTCAAGGCCTACCGCCGGGAGGTGGTGGAAGATCTCAACCTCTACGGCGAGCTGCACCGTTTCCTGCCGGCGCTGGCTTTCATCGAAGGTGCCCGGATCGGGGAGGTGAAGGTGCAGCACCATGCCCGCCGCCACGGCAGCAGCAACTACGGAATCGATCGCACGTTTCGGGTGCTGATGGATCTGCTCACGGTGTGGTTCATGAAGCGGTTCCTGACCCGGCCGATGCATGTGTTCGGCCTGGGAGGCCTTCTGGCCATGGCGGCGGGGCTGGTGGTGCTGCTCTGGTTGGTCGGGGAGAAACTGGTGCTGGGCACCGATATCGGCGATCGACCGCTGCTGTTGGCAGCGCTGATCGGTCTGCTCGCAGGCGTGCAGCTCTTCTGCTTCGGTCTGCTGGCTGAACTGCAGATGCGCACCTATCACGAAAGCCAGGGCCGGCCGATCTACCGGGTGCGGGCCACGTTGCGGGGCAGTGCCACCGCCGGCTGAAATCGAGACGGCTGGCCAGGCTGTCTGCCACGGAAGCGGTCGATCGCCAGCACCGCTTCGCGCACCACCGCCGGATTCACATCACGCAGTCCGCGGCGGAGCACCGGCAGGGCAGCGACATGGCCCCAGGCTCCAGCCGTGCGGATCGCCGCCAGGCGAGCTGAGCTGCTGCCGCTCAGCCCGCTGTACAGCGAGCGCAGCAACCGAGCTCGACCCGCTGCGTCAGCCGGAGCGGGCAGCACAGCCGCGCTGCAGGGGGCCGGTTCCGGCGCCGGCAGCGGCGGCACAACGCTGATCTGAGCGACGGCGATCTGAGCACGGTTGAGGGCTGCGATCGCGCTGGTATCGGTCGAGCGAAGCAATGGCCGTGGACGGCGGCGGACAAGGCCAAACAGGAGGACCAGAACCAGCGCAGCGGCCGCAGCGAAAGGCGTATACAAGATGAGGACCGAACAGCAGAAAACAGATGGTGTGCGCCTGGCGAGGGGGGGGATTGAACTTTTATGTCGCCGTTTCCAGGCCACCCAGGCTGGCCAGGAACAGCTCTATACAGTAGCCAAGGTTGCTATAGGTCCGCGTCATGACTGGAGATTTTGCCGCCGCCTGGTTGCCGTCGGTGCTCGTTCCCTTGGTGGGCATCATGGGCCCCGCTGTGGCCATGGCCCTGCTGTTCAACGTGATCGAAGCCCGCGACTGAGCTCCGGCCACCCCTCGCTGAGCCCAGCAAACCGATCCCGCCCAGCCTTTCCCATCCCAACCATGACCGTGACCCCCGTGGCCGACCCCTGCGTCGGCAATCTGGCCACACCCGTCAACAGCAGCTACTTCACCCGGGCATTCCTGAATGCCTTGCCTGCCTACCGCCCTTCTCTGTCGCCAAACCGACGCGGGTTGGAAGTGGGCATGGCTCATGGCTTCTTCCTGTACGGACCCTTCGCAATCACAGGCCCGCTGCGTCTCACCGAGTACGCCAGCACCGCCGGCCTGCTGGCCACCATCGGCCTGGTGTCGATCCTCACCGTGTGCCTGTCGATCTACGGCACCGCCGGCCATGGGCCGAACGTGCAACCCGCCGACGCGACGATCAACAATCCGCCGGCCGATCTGTTCACCAAGGCCGGCTGGGCTGAGTTCGCGAGCGGCTTCTGGCTGGGGGGTTGTGGTGGTGCCGCCTTCGCCTGGTTCCTGTGCGGCACCGCCCTTGTCAGCCCGCTGGTGAATATTGCCGGCGGCATCTGGAGCGTCGGCTGAGTCAGGCTCTACCCCATGCGAGCCGCACAAACCGGCTCAAGCTCTCAGCGGCTTCACCGAAGCGCAACAGCCCAGAATCAACGAACTGATCCAAAACCAATAAGCTCCGCCCGCACAGGCGGGGCTTTTTTATGGGTCGCAGCGCATCGCTGGCCACTGCTTGTGATTGGTGCAGAGCTGCCAAAAGGTTGAACTGGCGGCATGCCTGATTCACAGGCATGGTGGAAAGCACAACCACCCTGCTCGTTGGTGTTGTGGCCTTTCGCTTGATCGCCAGTAGCACTGCCGCTGCCGGCAGCTGCCAGCCCGTGCAGCCCGTGCGACCACTGCCGAGGGCAGCGGGCCTTGCTCTGCTGTGCGGTGCCATGCTCGCCCCATCGCTGGCGGGCTGCAACAGGCTGCGCCAGGGGGCGATCGAAGCCCTGCTCCGCCAGGGGCACGCCGCGGCGATCGACTGCCTGCAGGGGGAGCGAGCCCGCAGCGATGGCGACGAACTCCGCTGCAATGACTGGTCGTTTGTGGAAGAGCGATACCTCAAGGCGAACAAGACCACGGAGCCATCAACGCCCTGATCACAAGCACAGAGCCTGCGGGGCCACATGGGGACGCCTGGGGCGGCCTCGCCGAAGCATCAAAAAACCCCCGGCATCAGCCGGGGGTTGAACGTCCCTCAAGGGGCAGAATCGAGCTGGATCAGCCGAATTTGCCGGAGGTGGAGGCGATCAGGAAGGCTGCGTAAGTAAGGAAGTAGCCGATGGTGAAGTGGGCGAGACCCACCACACGGGCCTGAACGATCGAGAGAGCCACAGGCTTGTCACGCCAGCCCACCAGGTTGGCGAGCGGGGTGCGCTGGTGCGCCCACACAATCGTTTCGATCAGTTCCTGCCAGTAACCACGCCAGGAGATCAGGAACATGAAACCGGTTGCCCAGATCAGGTGCCCGAACAGGAACATCCAGGCCCAGACGGCCAGGTTGTTCGAGCCAGCGGGGTTGTAGCCGTTGATCAGCTGGGAGCTGTTGAGCCACAGGTAGTCGCGGAACCAGCCCATCAGATAGGTGCTGGATTCGTTGAACTGGGCCACGTTGCCCTGCCAGATGGCGAGGTGCTTCCAGTGCCAGTAGAAGGTGACCCAACCCACGGTGTTCAGAGCCCAGAAGACGCTCAGATAGAAGGCGTCCCAGGCGCTGATGTCGCAGGTGCCGCCACGGCCGGGGCCGTCGCAGGGGAAGGAGTAGCCGAAGTCCTTCTTGTCGGGCATCAGCTTGGAGCCGCGGGCATCGAGGGCGCCCTTCACCAGGATCAGGGTGGTGGTGTGGAGACCGAGCGCAATGGCGTGGTGCACCAGGAAGTCACCAGGACCGATCTGGAGGAAGAGGCTGTTGTTGCCGGCGTTGATGCCATCGAGCCAGCCGGGCAGCCAGACGGCGCCGGGGCCAGGGGCATTGCTCACCAGGCTGTCGGGGTTCGACAGCAGCACATTCATGCCGTACACGGCTTTGCCGGAGGCAGCCTGCACGAACTGGGCAAACACGGGCTCCACCAGGATCTGCTTCTCGGGGGTACCGAAGGCCACGACCACATCGTTGTGAACGTAGAGGCCGAGGGTGTGGAAGCCGAGGAACAGGGACACCCAGCTCAGGTGGCTGATGATCGCTTCCTTGTGCTCGAGCATCCGGGCCAACACATTGTTTTTGTTGGCTTCGGGGTCGTAATCACGAATGAAGAAGATCGCACCGTGGGCGAAGGCACCGCACATCAGGAAGATGGCGATGT
>JBBASO010000044.1:0-22479 GCA_040399265.1 Prochlorococcaceae cyanobacterium | reverse complement strand
GTGAGCGTGAAGGTGCTGTCGTGCTTGGGGTCACAGCCGATCTGCAACACCCGCTTGCCTAGCTTGGAAAAGGCAGCCGAGAGATTGGAGCTGGTGGTGCTCTTGCCGATGCCCCCTTTGCCGTACACGGCGATCACCAGTGCGCCCTCTTCAATGTGCAGGGCAGGATCTTGATGCACCTGCACACTGCCATCCCCATCGGGGCGGCTGAGGGTGGCTGTCATGACAACGTTTCTTACATCCAAAGACCATCAAACTCAGGCCAAGGTGCAGCTTGCGAGCTGCTGGTGCAAAGCGAAACATCACCGCCTGCATGGGTGGGGATCTGCCCACAAAATGATGAGTAACAATACTCAAATCAGGCCGTAGAGGCTGACACGAGCCAGTTTCGCTGCCAGTGGGCAGAAGCGTCCCGGGCCGTCGGTCGGCCAGGTGACGCGGCGACACCGTCAGCGGCTGAAATGGGCCTTGGCGTCGTGCAGGGTCTCGGCGTCGATTGTGGCGATGCCGCGCTCGCGGGCAAAGGTCTCGGTGTTGCGCCGCACCTTGCCCCGCACAAAAAACGGAATGCTGTGCAGCTCAGCCTCGCCGTCGGCGCTCCACACCAGGCCACCCGCCCCCTCGGGCACCGCCACTGGGGCCTCGGCTGCCGACTGTGCGTGCGTCTGCGCTGCTGCCGGAGTTGGCGCAGGGGCCGGCGGTGCCCCGTCGCCCAGGTGGCTGCGGTGGCCCTCCACGAATTCGAAGTCGTGGCGGAACATGCCGATCAGGTGCTCCTCCAGCCCCATCATCAGGGGGTGGACCCAGGAATCGAAGATCACGTTGGCTCCCTCCCAGCCCATCTGGGGGGAGGTGCGAGCGGGCACATCCTGCACATGCAGGGGCGTGCTGATCACGGCGCAGGGGATGCCCAGGCGCTTGGCGCTATGGCGTTCCATCTGGGTGCCGAGCACCAGCTCCGGTGCCGCCTCGGCAATCGCCGCTTCCACCGCCAGGTAGTCGTCGCTGATCAACGCCTCCAGCCCCAGCTCCTTTGCCGCGGCGCGCACCTCGCGGGCCTGCTCGCGGCTGTAGCTGCCCAGCCCCACCACCTGGAAGCCCAGCTCGCGGCTGGAGATGCGGGCGGCGGCGATGGCGTGGCTGGCATCGCCGAAGATGAACACCCGCTTGCCGGTGAGGTAGGTGGAATCCACCGAGCGCGAATACCAGGGCAGGCGCGAGCGCCGCTCGGCCTCGCAGACCCCGTCGCCATCAGGCTGCAGCTCGGCAGGCAGCTCCAACCCCAGAACGTCGTGCACCTCACGCAGGAAATCCAGGGTGGCACCCACACCGATCGGCACCGTGCGCACCGTCGCCATGCCGAAGCTGCGCTCCAACCAGCTGCAAAGGGTGCCCGCCACCTCTGGATAGAGGCAGAGGTTGGCGTCGGCCGAGGGGATGCGCAGGAGGTCGGCGGGGCGCGCACCCAGGGGAGCCACCACCGCCACATCGATGCCGTAGCCCGCCAGCAGCTGGCTGAGCTCGCGTACATCATCGCGGCAGCGGAAGCCCAGCAGCGAAGGCCCCAGCAGGTTCAGCCGCGGCCGGCGGCCCTCAGCGCGCCAGCGGGTTGGATCGGGCTTCGGGCTACCGGGCGGCGGTAGCTGGGGTTTGAGCAGGCCGCGCACCAGCTGGTAGAAGGTTTCGGCAGCACCCCAGTTCTCTTTCTTGGAGTACGCGGGCAGATCTAGGCTCACCATCGGGATGCCGCCCAGGTCCATGCCGGCGGCCAGAGCACCTGGTTGATCCTGGATCAGCTCGGCGGTACAGCTCTCACCCACCAGCAGGGCCTCGGGCTGGAACCGTTCCACCGCTTCAGCGATCGTGCGCTTCACCAGCTCGGCGGTGTCCCCACCGAGGTCGCGGGCCTGGAACGTGGTGTAGGTGACGGGCGGGCGCCGGTCGCGCCGCTCGATCATCGTGAACAGCAGGTCGGCGTAGGTGTCGCCCTGGGGGGCGTGCAGCACATAGTGCACCCCTTCCATCGAGGCGGCGATGCGCATGGCTCCCACATGGGGCGGGCCTTCGTAGGTCCAGAGCGTCAGTTCCACGGCAATCGGGTGAGGGGGAATTCAGGCGAACGGGCAATGCAGGCGAAGCGCTGTTCAGGCAAAGGAGATCGCGGTGTGTCGGCGCAGGGGGCGGGCAAACAGTTCGGCCAGATCGCCGGCCTGGTCGATCCCATGAATGGGACTAAACACCAGCTCGATCGACCACTTGGTGGCCATGCCCTCGGCCTCCAGCGGATTGGCCAGGCCCAGGCCGCAGAGCACCAGATCGGGCCGCGCTTCGCGCACCCGGGCCAGCTGGTTGTCGACGTGCTGGCCCTCGCTCAGTCGGGTGCCGGGGGGCAGAAGCGCCAGCTCCTCGGCCATCAGCTGGCGATCGAGGTAGGGGGTGCCCACCTCCACCAGCTCCATGCCGCACTCCTGGGCCAGGAAGCGGGCCAGAGGGATCTCCAGCTGGGAATCGGGCAGAAGGAACAGCCGTTTGCCCGCCAGCACCTTGCGCTGGGGGGCTAACGCCCGCCGGCCCCGCTCCACCAGCGGATCCAGCACTTCGGCGACCCTCTCGGGCGCCACCCCGAAGGCGGCGGCAGCTGCGGCCATCCAGGCCCGGCTGCCCTCCACGCCAAAGGGGTAGGGAGCGCGGATCAGCTCGGCGCCGCGATCCACCAGGGCCCTGGCGGTGCCACTGAGATACGGCTGAGCCAGCAGCAGCTTGGTGCCAGGGCCCACGGCCGGCAGCTCGGTGGAGCGCCGCGGCGGCAGGCTGACCACCCGCTCGATGCCGAGCCTGTGGAACAGGCCCACCAGGCGGTCTTCGACCGCATCAGCCAGTGTGCCGACGATCAACAGCTGATCAGATTCGCTGCCTGGCTGAGGGCGTGGCATCAAGGGGATCAGGGCCTGAAGGGCGCCGTCCTCCCCCTGGGTGAAGGTGGTCTCGATGCCGCTGCCGCTGTAGTTCAGCACCGTGACCTGGCCGAGGTGCTGGCGATTGAGCCGTTCAGCGGCCTTGGCCAGATCGAGCTTGATCACCTCGCTGGGGCAGCTGCCCACCAGGAACAGGGTGCGGATCTCAGGGCGGCGCGCCAGCAGTTGGGCCACGAGCCGGTCGAGCTCCTCGTTGGCATCGGCCAGTCCTGCCAGGTCGCGCTCGCCCAGGATCGCTGTGCCGAAGCGGGGTTCGGCGAAGATCATCACGCCGGCCGCGCTCTGGATCAGGTGGGCGCAGGTGCGCGAGCCCACCACCAGAAAGAAGGCATCCGGCATGCGCCGGTGCAGCCACACGATCGAAGTGAGCCCGCAGAACACCTCCCGCTGGCCGCTCTCGCGCAGCACGGCATTCGGTGCAGACTCGAAAACCTGCGGATCGGGCACGGTCTCTTGGCTCAGGACGCCCGTGCTGGCGGCCGGGGAGCGGGCGGCGGTGGACATGCCTGACTGCAGAGGTGCACAGGCTTCAGAGTGCCGCGCAGCGGCACGGCGTGGGTCGAGAGCGCCCGAAATGATGGGATTTATTCGGGATCAGCAAGGATCGGTCTGAATTGTGGTGTCGCTACAGAGGCTGATCCAACTCCAGTTGGCGCAGGTCGATCGTGCAGCCGCCGGGATCAGGCCAGAGGCACCACGGCTGAGATTCGCCCGCAGTGGCGGCTGAATCAGCCGGGTCCGCACCGCTGAGCGGCTCAAAACGCGCGGCCCCTGGCCGCAGCTGCCAGCGGCGGATCGGTGCGGGCCGATCCAGACAGGCGGATTGTGGCTCCAGCAGCAGCTCGAGTGGTCCCAATGGCGGAATACCGGGATGCAGGCATGGGTAGAGCCGCTGCTCCCGCCAGCGCACCGCCAGAGGTGCCGGGTCATGGGGCAGGGGGCGGCCCTGCAGCCGCAGGCGAAAGCCCTCGCGAAACGGATCGTTCATCCCAATCTCGAAGCGACGCAGGGACGCGTCGACAAAACGGCTGGTGGTGCCGCCCTCCCGAGGGGTATCGCAGATCAGGGGCCAGGGTTCAAGAGCGTGGCGCAGCTCCAGCTCGGCGCCGCTGTGCTCGTGCTGCCAGTGCAGCAGCCGAGGAAAGCGCCACTGCCAGATCTCTCGGAACGGTTCAGGCTGCAAGGGCAGGCCAGCGGCGGCCAGGTCGGCCAGCACGCTGCAGAGGTCGTCCCAGAGCTGGCTCGGCAGCAGCATCCGGTCGTGCAGCGGCGCCCCCCAATGGTGCAGTCGGGATGGCCGGCTCTGGGGATCCAGCAACAGCGCCGCCAGAGAGGTCCAGAGCAGGGCGATGGCGGCGGTCCAGCTCGAACGGGGCAGGCTTTCGATCGCCCGGAACTCGATCAATCCCTGGCAGCCTCCTGGCACGCCGGGATTCCAGAACTTGTCGAAGCTCACTTCGCTGCGATGGTTGTTGCCCGAGCGGTCGGCATGCAGATGGCGGAGGGTCTCGCCGATCAGCTCACGCTGATCACCCGGCGGAGCGGACTCCAGCATCCGGTAGGCCAGCTCCAGGTCGACCAGGGAGCCGATGGCCTCATCCGGGCGCGGTGCCTGGGAAGCAGGGCCCACACCATCGCCGCTGAACAGATAGCCAAGCGAGGGATGGTGCTGCCAGTAGCGCAGGATGCCCATCAACCAGGCCGGCCTGGAGAAGAACGGGGTGTCGTCCAGGCTGGGGCCACCCCAGAGCAGATGGTTCCCGCCCCCCGTGCCCCGTTCCTCGCCGTTCGGATCCTGCCGCCAGCTGCGCAGGCCAACGCTGGCTGCAGCATCCTCCAGCAGCAGCAGCCAGTGCTGGTAGCTCGCCCAGTCCGCACAGACCGGCAGGTTGATCTCCAGCACCCCAGGATCCGCAGTGAGGCCGAGCACCTGCCAGCCAGCAGCGGCGTCCAGCGGCAACACACCGCTGAAACGAGGAACCGCCAGCGGCAAGCCTCGCCACGAATCACTGGCAGTGGCTGTGATCGCGGCCAGCAGCACCTCAATCGGCTGGCGCTCCAGAGGGGGGAGGAAGAGCTCCCATCCCTCCGCATCGACCTCGAGTGTGAGCAGCTGGCAGGGCTCATCAGCAGGGAAATGCTCCAGGGGCAGGCGTAATCCGGCCGGCCCTTGCGCTGGCGTCAGGTCGCGCAAGGCTGGCTCGAGCGGCCAACGGCAGCTGCGCCACTCACCCTCCTCGCAGGTGAGTGGCACAGCCCAGATGTGGCGGAGCGGGTCAGAAGGATCGCGCAGCGGCAGTGGTTGCAGCAGCACGCCCAGGCGCTCGCCCAGTGCCTGCAACCAGGCTTCAGCATCGGCCGCTCGCAACGGCCTGGCCTCGCTGTGCTGGGGCCAGGGAGCGATCGGATGGTCATCCTGGCCAGTGATCAGCCGCAGCGCCCAGCGGGGATTGACCTCGCCGGCATACCGCTTACCGCTGCAGTAGAGGAGAGTGCTGCCCGGCCAGGTGCGTGCCTGGATCGCCGCCGCCAGCGCGCGGGCCAGGGGCAGTTTGCTGGGTCCATCGGCAGCCACCTGCCACTCGAGACCATCCGGCAACGCGGGCACCACAGTGGGTTCACCGCCGAGGGTGAGGTGAACACCGGCCGCCGTCAGGCGCTGCTCGGCCCGCGCAGCGGCCTCCTCCATCCAGAGCATGACCTGAGGCGCAACAGTGCTGCTGATCTGCAGTGTGCGCAGGGATTCTGCTCCACACCGCAGGAATGGCTACCGAATGCCCACCGAGCGCTGGTGCGATTGGTTCCGCTTGTTTCAATAACAGGTGATGGCCTTCCTGCTCAGGCGACGGCGCCGACCGCCGCAGCCACCTTCCAGCCGCTCACGCCGGCCCTGGCGTGCGCCACTCGCCCTGGGGGGACTGATCAATCTCGGCGCCTTCGGCTATCGACTGACCGAGGGCTGGGACTGGGGCGATTGCTACTGGATGGTGCTGATCACACTCAGCACGCTCGGTTTCAGCGACGCGCACACGAAGGTGCTCAGCAGCTCAGGCCGGGTGGTGACAGCCCTGCTGATCCTGGGGGGCCTGGTTGTGGTGCAGATCAGCATCCAGGGGGTGCTGAGGCTGAGTGAGTCGGGCTATTTCCGCCGCCTGAGAGAACGACGTTTCCGCCGCTGGCTCCAGACCATGAACGACCATGTAATCCTTTGCGGCTATGGCCGCATCGGCCGCGAGATCGCCGAGCAGGTGACCCGCGAAGGGGTGCCGCTGCTGGTGGTGGAGCTCGATGAAGATCGCCGCGAAGCGGCGGAGAACGCGGGTCTGCCGGTGCTGATGGCCGATGCCACCCTCGACGAGACGCTGCTGGAAGCGGGGATCGCGCACTGCCGGTCGCTGGTGGCTGCTCTATCCAGCAATGCGGCCAACCTCTACGTGGTGCTGAGCGCCAGAGGACTGGCGCCGGCCTGCCGTCTGATCGCCCGGGCAGACAGCGATGAATCGGAGCGCAAGCTGCGGCTGGCCGGAGCCGATGAGGTGGTGAGCCCTTACGTGAGCGGCGGGCGGATCATGGCAGCCACGGCGCTGCGGCCGATGGCGGTGACCTTCATGGATCTGCTGGCAGGCAGCGACAGCGAGGTGGAGGAGCTGCAGCTGAGCGACGAGGCGGCCAGCCTTGGCGAGTTGAACGGCATGACCCTCGGCGAGCTGGATCTGGGGCGTCGCACCGGCGCGCTGGTGCTGGCGGTTCGCCTGCCTGCCGCCGCCAGCCGCTCGCAGCACGAACGAGGCAGCAGCTACGGAGGCAGAGAAAGCACCCTGATCACCAATCCCGGCCGCGATCTGCGCCTGGCGCCCGGTCAGCTGCTGGTGGTGATGGGAAGCACGGCCCAGCTGGCGGCGGTGGCACGAATCCTGGGCAGCGGCCTGCGCAGCATGGAGCAGCTGCCGGGCTGAGACGCACCGATCAGGACTCCGCCTCCTCGAGGATCTGACGCTTCAGTTCGATCTGGTACCCCTCGGCCATCGCCTCGACGGCCTCTGCCTCGTGGTGATCGACCTGAAGCGCCTCCGCCAGGGTGAGATCCGGCACCTGGGTGGCACCGACGGCGGTGAGGGCCATGCCGAGCGAGGCACTGTCGCGATGCCAGATCGAGGCCGCTTCCGCCAGTTTGGTGAGCGTGTCCTCAGTGGCAGCACCACCGCGGCGTTGTTCGAGGGCGGCGCTGAGGCGACGGTCGTCGAACACGGCCGCAGCGGCCAGGTGGGCCGCGTGCAGGGCGCCGAGGCTGTACAGCGCTTCGGCGCGCAGCGTGGCGAGGCTTTTGCCGAGGGCCCGTTCGCGAACGTCCTGCCAGGGCTCGGAGGGAATGGTCTGGCGATCGGCGGCCGGGCCCAGATCGGGATCGGCCAGATCGGGCAACTTACGGCTGGCGGCTGGCTGGCCCTGGTCGGCCCCCTGGGGATCCAGCCGCTCCCCCAGCTGCCGAAGCTGACGCGCAAACCAGCCACCAATCCCCCTGCGCAAGCTCATGCCACCTCCCATCGCTCCCTCTACTGTGGCGCGGCCGCAGCGACAGGATCAGCCCAGCGCCAGGAATTCAACTGCCTGCCCTGGCTGAAGCCGGTGGAGCCGCCATGCAAGTGGGCGTGTCTGCTCGACGTCAGACGTATGGCGACGTTCAGCCGAAATGCCGGAAGCCAGGCTGATCGCTTGGCTTTCCGCGCCGGAGCGAGCATGGCTGGGCTGGGCAAACGGCAGTGGCGATCGATGCACCTTGAGAACACAGAAACGCAGCCCGGTTCACGGCTGGATGACGACGGCTCCAAGGCACGCCGGCTGGAGCGCCTGCGTCGTGACTTCCTGGCCGATGCACGGTTCAGCCAGGTGTTCGCGGTGCTCACGGTCGGCTCATCGCTGATCGCGAGCTTCGGTTTGCTGGCCGACAGCGCCGCCGTGGTGATCGGGGCGATGGTGGTGGCGCCCTGGATGCAGCCGCTGCAGGCAATGGCCTTCCAAGTCCTGCAGGGCAGTGTGGTGGACCTGCTGCGGGCGCTCCGCACCTTGCTTCTGGGGGTTTTGATCGCAGTCGGGGTCTCAGTGAGCGTGGGCTGGCTCTCTGGATTGCCAAACGTCGGCGGGGAGGTGCTGGGGCGCACCAATCCGACCCTGCTCGACCTGGGAGTGGCGCTGACGGCAGGCAGTACAGCGATGTACGCCCGGCTGCGGCAGGAAGCGATCAGTGCCCTGGCCGGTCTGGCGATCGCGGTCGCCCTGGTACCGCCGATCTGTGCGATGGGCTTGTGCGTGAGTATCCGCGAACTGGCCCTGGCCGGGGGCGCCTGGCTGTTGTTTCTGACCAATCTGCTGGGCATCCTCAGCGGCGGGATGCTGGCGCTGGGGCTGCTGGAACCCAGCTTCCGCCGACGCCTGCTGGCCAGCCGGCTCGGCCTCACCAGCCTGGCGCTAACAGCACTGCTGGTGGTGCCGCTTGGAAACAGCTTTTTGCGACTGCTTGGTGAAACGCGCCGCCGCGCTGAAGCCCAGCGGATTGAATCGCTGCTGGTGAAGAGCCTGCGCAACGAGACAATCACGCTAGGACTTGAATCGGAACTGGAGAGCATCAACATTCGCTGGAATGAACACCCGCCTGTCGTGGTCGCCAGGGTGAATGTCAATGATCCCGACCTGCCGAGCGTCAAGCAGGTGACGGCCGTGCAAGCGTTCATCAACCGCAGGCTCGCTCCACACACCTTCCGCCTTGTGGTTCAGCGCACGGCGATTGCAGTAATTGCACCGCAATGATCCCTTCAATCACCAATACGCAGATCAGCGAGCTGCCAGCCCGCGAAGCCTTCCCGAAAACAACGGATCCGACATCATCACTTCAGTAGCAGTCGCGAAGGTGGGTTCCGGTTCCCAAGGAAACCGCGGATGCGTCAAGGATTGAGGCGGGTTGCGACGCCGAACCGGCGCAGCCAGCGGTTGACGCGACGACGGAGGCGAGGCGGCACTTCCTGAAGCAACGCTGAGAGTTCGCAGGCGGCGAGGCGATGCATTTCGCGTACATCCACATGCCAGAGGGCTTCAGCTTCGCGGATCAGACGGGCCCAGGTGCGACTTCCCTGCCAGCGCAGCAGGCGGATGTGGAGGTCGTCACCGGATGGCGGTCTGACAGGAGGGTCAACCATCGCCAGGAGCCCCTCAGGTGGTCAACGGAAGCATGGCCACATGCGGGGTTGCGGGGCCGGATCAACAGAAGGGCTTCAACTGATGGAACAAATGGCGAACGTTCAGGCTGCCGTGGCAGTGGTGTGGTCCCGGGAGGGAAGGGCTGCAACCGCAAACGGCAGGGCCGCAGCCTCGCGCTCGCTGAGGCGCCGGGTCCAGGCGCCGGGTACAGGGTCGTTCCAACGAAATCCGGCCTCCTTGGCCTGCTGGCGCTCGTTGTAAGAGAGGCAGGCGCGGAAAAGGCGCCGCGGCTCCATGGCAGCGGCCAGCAGCTGCTCGAGATCGGCGCAGCGCTCCAACACCTGAGCCAGGTAGATGCAGTCGGTGAGGGCCCGGTGGGCGGCCCACACCGGCACGCCGTACGCCAGCGCCAGATCGCGCACCGAGGGGCTGGCACGCAAGTGGCGCTCGGCAGGCCAGCGGATGTCTTCCATCGAGCAGATCCAGGGTTGGCTGATCGCCGGCAGATGGCTGTGGCCAAACCACTGGCGATCGAAGGCGGCGTTATGCGCCAGCACAGCATCGGCTGCGGCCAGCATCGCCACAAAACACTGCAGACCCGCCTGCCAGGGCTGCGCCAGCTGCGTGATCGCCGCGGCGATCCCGTTGACATGGGCCGCCGGGTTGCTGGAAGCGGGCAAGAGGAACGACACCTGGGCCAGCACCGCCCGCTGGGCCACATGAAACAGGATCGCCCCCACCTCGATGCACTGACCTTCAGCGGGCGTGAGGGCGGTGGTCTCGGTGTCGAGGATCAGCAGGGTGGTAGGCGCAGCGGAGCTGGGGCCGGCGGACTGCGCCTGGGCGGTGCTGGTGGATTGAATCGGCGGCAGGGAGGGGGAGCTGGCCGCGTGCCTCACCTTCACCGCTGCTGCTGAGGTGTCCGGGGGCAGAGCTGGGACCACTGGCATCTCCAGCGGGTCTGGCGCAGCAGGAAGTGTTGACGCCGTCGACGCCACTGGCTCTACCGGTTGGCCAAAGAGGTCGACCTGCTGCCAGGGGGCACTGGGCTCGGCGGAATGGGCCGTCACGGGCTGGGCGGGAGACCTGCGGATCCATCCTCCCAGGTCTGACAAACCGATTCCTAGGGTTGTCCCACCTTGAAGACCTGGCTGCATGGGCCTCAGCGCCGGCGATACCGCCCCCCTGATCGATCTGAACGATCAGCACGGCCAGCAGCGGCGCAGCGACCAGCTCGGCGGCCGCGCCCTGGTGCTGTTTTTCTACCCCAAGGACGACACCCCCGGCTGCACGGTGGAGGCCTGCGCCTTCCGCGACAGCTACGGGGAGCTGCAGGCCCTCGGCGCCGAGGTGTGGGGCGTGAGCGGTGACGCCGCCGTCAGCCACCAGCGCTTCGCCCAGCGCCACAACCTGCCCTTCCCCCTGCTGGTGGACCGGGGCAATGGCCTGCGCAAGGCCTTCGGCGTTCCGAGCGTGCTCGGTCTGCTGCCGGGGCGAGTCACCTATGTGATCGATGGTCAGGGCGTGATCCGCCACGTGTTCAACAACCTGCTCGACGGGGCAGCGCACCGGCGTGAGGCGATCGGAGCCCTGAAGGGTCTGCAGCAGTGAACTCCTGGCGGCAGCAGGAAGGGCTGTGGGTTCTGGAGCCCAGGCGTCCGCACAGCGGGCTGGTTGAGTTCATCGGTGGCAGCGGCCTGGCCGCCACGCCCCAGTTCAGCTACCGCCGACTGCTACAGGCCCTGGCGGAGGCTGGCTGGTGGATCCACGCCTGGAGCTACGTGCCTGGTTTCGACCACCAGGCCCAGGCCAATGCCGCCTGGCGCTGTTTCCGGGAAGCACGCCAGGCAATCGGCACGACGCACAGCCCACGCACGGTGCGCCTTGGCCACAGCCTCGGCTGCAAACTGCATCTGCTGGCCCCTGATGGCGGAAGGGGGTGCAACGGACTGGTTGCCTTGAGTTTCAACAACTTCTCCGCGGAGCGATCGATTCCGCTCCTGGCAGAGATTGGCCAGCAATTCAACGTCCGCAGTGAATTCAGCCCGTCGCCCCGGGAAACATGGCGACAGGTGACGCTCAGCTACAGCCAACCCCACAATTTGCTGGTGCGCTTCAGCCGCGACAATCTCGATCAGAGCAACCGATTGCTGGCTGCCCTTCGCGAGCGGGCCGCCGACCGCAGCACGTTGGTGGAGCTGCCTGGAGATCATCTCACCCCCAGCAGCGCCGGCCTGCGCCGCCAGCTGCTGGGCGACTGGGCCGACGATCCAAGCCGACAGCGCGACATGGTGCGGCTGACAGAACTGATCAGCGGCTGGCAGCCGGCTGCCTGATCGGCGGCGGTGGCTACAACTGATGCTGCGCGGTTGCAGATCAGCTGCCAATATCAAGTAAAAGAAAGCGAACCCGAATGGCCGATTCGGTGGCCAACCAAACGACCTGGGTGAAGGTGGGCAGTTCCACCGAGCGGGACACCCTCGCGGCCTTGGAGGAAGCGCTTGGGACGATGCAGCCGCTGCACCCTCCGAAGCTGGTGCTGGTGTTCGCGTCGCCGTTGCATGACTTCGGCCGACTCGCCGTGCAGCTGCACGCCGCCATGCCGGACAGCACCGTGATCGGCTGCAGCACCGCAGGGGAGATCGCCAGCACCGGAGCACTCAGTCAGGGGCTGGTGCTCTGGGCCCTGGGCGGCAGCTCCATCACCGTCTGCAGCGGCTGGGGTGAGGCCGATGGACAGGGGCTGCGTGGCGCGGCAGCCGATGCAGCCGCCTGCCTCAACCAGATCGAACGCCGTCGCCACACCGTGCTGCTGTTGCTCTCCGACGGTCTGGCCGGCAACCAGATGGACGTGGTGCGAGGGGCCTACGACGTCGCCCATCACGATGTGCCTCTCGTTGGTGGCTGCGCAGGCGACGATCTGGCGATGCGCCGCACCCGTCAGCTGCACGGCACCCGGGTGCTCAGCAACGCCGTGGTGGCAGCTGCAATCAGCTCCGATCAACCCCTCGGTGTCGGGGTCAGCCACGGCTGGACACCGGTGAGCCCGCCGATGCTGGTGACCGACAGCCGTGGCACCCGCCTGGAGCGGTTGGATGACCAACCAGCCCTGGACGTGTACGTCAATTTTTTCGAACTTCCTGAGGCCATGCGTCACGACGCCTCGGCCTTCGCTGCGTTCGCCGCAACCCATCCGATCGGTATCCGCCGTCGTGATCGCATCGAGATGCGCCACATCACGGGCTGTGATCCCGAGAGCCGCACGCTGCTGATGGTGGCCGAAGTGCCGCAGGGAGGGCTGGCTTTCCTGACACATGGTGATGTTGGATCGGTGCTGACAGCCGCAGCCACCGCCACCGATGAAGCGATCACCGCCCTTGGCGGCCAGGATCCGGTGGGTCTGCTTCTGTTCGACTGTGTCGCCAGACGCAGCATCTTCGGCGAGGGGGGTGCCCAGGAGGAAACGGAGCGGATCTCGGCCTGCAGCGGCGGCGTGCCGATGGCAGGCTTCTACACCTACGGGGAGATTGCCCGCACCAGCGGTTCCGGGGGCTTTCACAATCAGACCCTGGTCACCCTGGCGATCGGTTGATGGAACCCTCCTGGTCGCTGCATCTGCTCTCGGAGGTGCTGTCAGCGTTTTCCACCGACGACCCCGACAACCTGCGGGACGTGCTGAACCGGGTTGCTGAATCCGTCGATGCCGAAGTGTGCGCGGTGACGAACGCCGGGCGGATGGAGTGCTGCATCGGGCTGGCTGAGGACGAGCGGTTGCGGGTGCTGGAGCTGGCGTCCTCCCGCCCAAACACCATTCGGATCAGCGGCGGAACACTCTGCAGCTGCTGGGCGGCGCTGGGGGGAGAGCGTCAACTGCTGATCGGCAGGGTCGAGATCCCCTTCGAACTTGAGGAACGCAGCCTGCTGCGCGCCATGGCCCGCAGCATTGAACTGAGCCTGCGGATGCTGGAAGCGATCACCGCCGAGCGACAGGCCCGGCAGGATGCCTCCCATCAGGCCCGCCACGATCCGCTCACGGGCCTTCCCAACCGAGTGCTGGTGCTCGAAACCCTGAACCGCTGGCTGCAGCGGCGCCCCGGGCTGATGGACAAGCCGATCGCGGTGCTGTTCATCGATGTGGACCGCTTCAAGTGGGTAAACGACGCCCATGGTCACGCCGCGGGCGATGAGTTGCTGGTGCACGTGAGCAGGATCCTCCAAGCAGCGGTGCGGCGGGATGACTTGGTGGGCCGGCTGTCTGGCGATGAATTCATCGTGATCACCCGGACCAGCAGCAGGGATGGCGCCAGAGATCTGGCGCAGCGGATCGTGAAGGCCGTGCGTAAACCCCTGCGGCTGGCCGGCGCGGAACTCAGCCATTCGGCCTCGATGGGGATCTGCTTCGCCGGTCCCTCCGATACAGCCTCCACGCTGATTGAGAACGCCGACATGGCGATGTATCAGGCCAAGGCCCAGGGCCGGGGGCGTTACGCGGTGTTTGAGCCGATGCTGCGGGAACAGGCCCGTGAACGGCTCGACTTGGAGGAAGCGCTGCGCCATGCGGTGGACCAGGAGCAGATCGAAACCCATCTGCAACCTGTGGTTCAAATCCGAACAGGCCAGCTGGTCGGGTTCGAGGCGCTGGTGCGCTGGAATCACCCACGCCGAGGCCTGCTGAGCCCCCAGCATTTCATCGGCGCCGCCGAAGAGAGTGGCCTGATCGAAGAGATCGATCTGGCCGTGTTCAGCACGGCCACTGCCGCTGTAGCCCGCTGGCAGCGACTGCCTGGCTGGGGAAACCTGCGCATCTCCAGCAACATCTCCGCTCGCACCCTGGCCAGTGCCGGCCTCGTGCAGCGGCTGCAGAGCAGGCTCCAGGGCAGCGGGGTCAACACCGCACAGGTCTATCTGGAAATCACGGAAACATCGCTGGTCGACGACATCCAGGCCACCGGGGAGACGATCCGAGGGTTGCAGGACCTTGGGTTGAAGCTGGCGATCGATGACTTCGGCACAGGCTATTCCTCCTTGCTGTACCTCAAGCGCTTCCCCGTAGGTCTGCTCAAGATTGATCAGTCATTCGTGGCCGATCTGGGCCATGATCCAGATGACGAAACCATTGCAAAGGCGATCGTTTCCCTGGCGCGGGCCCTTGGTGTTCAAGCCGTGGCGGAAGGGGTGGAAACCGCAGATCAGGAAAAGCGGCTGCGCAAAATGGGCTGCGAATACGGGCAGGGCTACCGCTATGGACGGCCACTGCCGATCGCCACGGTGGAAAGGCAGTGGTTCGGAGCCGCGCAGGCGATTCAGACGCGCAGCTGATCCAGCACTGAGCGATCCTCCAGCGTTGAGGTGTCGCCGCTCACCTCCTGCCCTGAGGCCAGGGATCGGAGGATGCGGCGCATGATCTTGCCGCTGCGGGTCTTGGGCAGCGCATCGCTGAAGCGGATCTCATCCGGTCTGGCGATCGGACCAATCTCCTTACCCACATGGGCGCGCAACGCGCTCGACAGGGCGTCGTCGCCATTGCGGCCAGACTCCAGGGTCACGAAAGCAACGATCCCCTCACCCTTCAGCGCATCAGGTCGACCCACCACGGCGGCTTCAGCCACGGCCGGATGGCTCACCAGGGCGCTCTCAATCTCCATCGTGCCCAGGCGGTGGCCGCTCACATTGATCACGTCATCGACGCGGCCCATCACCCAGAAGTAGCCATCGGCGTCGCGGCGGGCGCCATCACCGGCGAAGTAAAGCAAAGAGCCGTCGGCGGGCCGCACCTCCTCCCAGTAGCTGCGGCGGAAGCGGTCGGCGTCGCCATGCACCGTGCGCATCATCCCCGGCCAGGGCCTGCGCACCGCCAGATAGCCGCCTGCGTCAGCCGGCTGGGAGTTGCCGTCATGGTCGACGATGTCGGCGGCGATGCCAGGCAAGGGCAGTGTGCAGGAGCCAGGTTTGGTGGGGGTGGCACCGGGCAGGGGGCTGATCATCACGCCGCCGGTCTCGGTCTGCCACCAGGTATCGACCACCGGACAGCGGTTGCCACCGATCACGTCGCGATACCACATCCAGGCCTCGGGATTGATCGGCTCGCCGACGGTACCGAGAATGCGCAGCGAGCGCATGTCGTATTGATCGGGCACCGCGCGGCCGCTTTTCATGAAGGCGCGGATCGCCGTGGGTGCTGTATAGAAAATCGTGCAGCGATGCTTCTGGATCACCTCCCAGAAGGCGCCGGGGTTGCCGGGGTGGGGTGCTCCCTCGTACATCACCGTGGTGGCGCCATTGGAGAGCGGGCCGTACACGATGTAGCTGTGACCGGTGATCCAGCCCACATCGGCGGTGCACCAATGGATGTCGTCATCGCGGATGTCGAAGATCCACTGGAAGGTGATGTGGGCCCAGAGGTTGTAGCCGGCGGTGGTGTGCACCACCCCCTTGGGCTTTCCGGTGGAGCCGGAGGTGTAGAGCACGAACAGCCGGTCTTCGCTGGCCATCGGCTCGGCCGGGCAGCCTGTGCTCTGACTCTCCACCAGCTCATCCCACCAATGGTCGCGCCCAGATGTCATGGCGCACTCTCCGCCGGCGCCAGCCAGACGTCGCACCACTAGCACGTGCTCCACGCTGGCAGCTCCGCCACCTGGAGCGAGAGCCTCGTCCACTGCCGGCTTGAGCGGCACCGGCTTGCCCTTGCGGAAGCCACCGTCGGCGGTGATCACCGCCTTGGCCTGGCCGTCGATCAGCCGATCTCTGAGCGCGTCGGCCGAAAAACCGCCGAACACCACCGAGTGGGGGGCACCGATGCGGGCGCACGCCAGCATGGCGATGGCGGCTTCAGGCACCATCGGCATGTACAGCGCCACCAGATCGCCCTTGCCGATGCCCAGTGCTTTGAGGGCATTGGCTGCCTTGCACACCTCGGCGTGCAGTTGGCGATAGGTGAACGTGCGTGTGTCGCCGGGCTCACCCTCCCAGATCAGGGCTGTCTTGTCAGCGCGCGGACCGGTCAGGTGGCGGTCGAGACAGTTGAAGCTGAGGTTGGTGCGGCCACCCTCGAACCAGCGGGCGAAGGGGGGATTGCTCCAATCGAGCACGGTGTGAAATGGCTCGAACCAGTGCAGCTCACTGCGGGCCAGGTCGCCCCAGAAGCCGTCGGGGTCGGCCTCAGCCCTGGCGCAGAGGGCCCGGTAGGCCTCCAGGGAACCAATCCTCGCGGCGGCAGCGAGCTCAGCCGGCGGGACGAACAGCCGCTGCTCCTGCAGCACCGACTCGATCGTGGGGGCCTGGCTCATGGCAGCGGCAGCAGCGGACGGACGTTGGGCCATTCAAGCGGGGAACCGGCGCCGCACTCGCGCCTGTAACAGGCTGGCGCCGCTGATCACCAACAATGGTGTGATGGCCAGACCCGCTGCCTGCCTGTTCGATCTCGACGGACTGCTGCTCGACACCGAACCCCTGCATGGCCAGGCCTGGCAGCAGGCCGCCAGGGGATTTGGTCTGGAGCTGGACGCGACGCGGCTGCTCGCTCTGCGCGGCCGGAGGCGGCTGGACTGTGCCGAACAGGTGCGGCAGTGGCTGGGGGAGGCGGCGCTGGTGGTGCCGACATCGGCAGCCCTGCTGGCGGTGCGCCAACCGATTGCCGAACGGCTCTTGCCGGCAGCCCTGCCGATCCCTGGGGCACCAGAACTGCTGGCCCGCTGCCGGGACATGGGGATCGCCATGGCCCTGGTGACCAGCAGCAGCAGAGAGGCGGTGGCACTCAAGGCCGCTCCCCACCCCTGGCTGGCTGAAATCGCCGAGCGGGTGTATGGCGACGATCCCGAACTGGTGGCAGGGAAACCGGCGCCGGATCCGTTCCAACTGGCAGCCCAACGGCTGGGCCTGCCAGCGCAGCGCTGCTGGGCTTTTGAAGACTCCCTTGCCGGGGCTCGGTCGGCGCTGGCGGCAGGCTGCCGCGTGCACGTGCTGCTGCCGGAATCAGACGATCTGGCCGGCCGACTGGTGGCTGAGCTGCCGCCTGGATGCCGCCTGGTGAGAGAGCTCGCGACGGTCGACCTCAGTAAAGACGACTGAGAACCGAATCGGGCATAGCGCGCAGGGCACGGGCCGGTTCACCAGCCGGCAGCCACTCCACCGCCTGCATCGCATCACGGGAGAACTGCTCAGCCAGGGCGCGGGAGCGGGGAATCGCTTCACAGCTACGCACCAGATCAAGGGCCTGCTCCAGATCGCCCTCCTGGCTGAATTCGCGCTCGATCAGGCCAGCCAAGGCGGGACGTTCCTCCAAGGCATAGAGGGCCGGCGCGGTGAGATAGCCGGAGGCGAGATCGCTGGCGGCCGGCTTGCCGAGCTGCTGTTCGCTGCCGGTGAAATCAAGGATGTCATCCACTACCTGGAAGGCGAGGCCAAGTTGACGGCCAAAGTGGTGCAACTGATCGAGTTCGGCGGAACTCCGGCCGCTGAGCACACCGGTGGCGCGCGCACTGTTGGCAATCAGGGAAGCGGTCTTGCAGTAACTCTTTTCGAGATAGGTCTCGAAGCCCTGGCCGGTGTCGTAGCGATAGAGACCCTGCTTCACCTCACCATCGGCCAGATCCATGATCACGCGCGACAGCAGCTTCACCACCTCAAGATTGTCGAGATTGGCCAGGTGCCAGCTGGCCTGAGCGAACAGGAAATCACCGGCCAGAACGGCTACACGGTGGTTGAAACGGCTGTGCACCGTGTCGACGCCGCGCCGGGTGGCCGCTTCGTCGACCACGTCGTCGTGCACAAGTGACGCCGTATGAATCATCTCGGTGATCTCGGCCAGGCGCCGCTGGCGGGGGCCCAGATCAGCGCAGGGATCGAGGGCGCGGGCCAGCAGCAGGACAATGCCGGGGCGCAGGCGCTTGCCGCCGGCAGCGAAGAGATGCTCGGCTGCCGCCTGAAGGATCGGATGGCCAGCACCGATCAGGCTGCGCAGATCGGCAAGAAGAGCATCGAGATCGCTCTCAACCGGCTGGAGCAGCTCTGCAACCGTTGCCACAACACCTCCCTGGAAGCAGGATCCTAGGGGGCGTCAGCGGTCAACCGCAGGTCCACCTGCTGCACGGCCGGCCGGTAGCCCAGCCAGGGCAGGGCCGAGGCCTCGAAGCTCTGGGCGCAGCCGGTGACGCAGACCCTGGTGCTGGCCTGGGCCTGGGCCGCATCCAGCTCACCCTCCGGCACATCGCCGAGGCTGGCCAGCAATGGCCCGAGGCGGGCGACGGCCGCCTCGGCGGGGTCGACCAGACGGATCTCGGCGGGGAGCAAGCGACTGAACAGGTCGCGCAGCAGCGGGTAATGGGTGCAGCCCATCACCACCGTGTCGACCTCCGCCGCCAACAGCGGCTCCAGGTAGCCGCGTGCTGCGGTCAGCAGCTCGGAACCCGCAAGCACGCCCGCCTCAATCAGGGGCACGAACGCTGGACAGGCCACCTCCGTGACCAAGGCCTCGGGACGCACCGCATGGATCGAACGACGGTAGGCACCACTGGCCACCGTGGCCGGCGTGGCCAGCACCCCGACCCGGTCGCTGCCGATCGCCGCGGCGACGCTGTCGATCAGACCCACCACCGGCACCCCCGCTTCCGCCACCGCCACGTCGAGAGCCAGAGCGTTGGAGGTGTTGCAGGCCATCACCAGGGCACCGATGCCTTGAACACGCAGCCAGCTCACCACCTCGGCAGCAATGGCGCGGATGTCCTCGACGCTACGGGTGCCGTAGGGGACTCTGGCCGTATCGCCCAGATAGAGGCAGGGGGAATGGGGGTAGTGGCGCTGCACCTGGCGCAGCACCGTCAGGCCGCCGAGACCACTGTCGAACAGGCCAACGAGCAGGGTCATCAGCGGCCCCCCAGGTAATCGAGGATGCCGGCGGCGATGGCTTGTGCCAGGCTGCGGCGAAAGTCCGGGCTTGCCAGTCGCGGGGCATCGATCGCTCCGGTGACAAATCCCATCTCCACCAGGGCCGAAGGCATCACGCTGCGGCGGATCACAAAGAAACGACCCGCTTTCACGCCACGATCGGGCGTGCCAGGCGACACCGCCATCAGCCGCTGCTGAAGAGAGGCGGCCAGGGCCTGGGAGCCGCCCGATCCACCGCTGAAGAAAAAGGTCTCCACCCCGTTCACATCGGGACGAGCCATGCTCAGGGCATTGGCGTGCAGGCTCACAAACGCCGTGGCACCGGCGCTGTTGGCCATCGCCACCCGCGGCGGCAGGTCCACATCCACCTCACTGGTGCGGGTGAGCATCACCTGCACACCCCGCGCCTGGAGCAGGCGGGCTGCCTGCAGGGATACATCAAGCACCACATCGGTTTCACGCAGGCCACCGATGCCGACGGCGCCCGGATCGGGACCGCCGTGACCGGGATCAAGCACCACTAAATAGCGGCCGCGGGGCACTGTGGGCAATCCATCGGCGGAGAGGGGGGTGCGGGAGGTCGGCACAAGCGGTCGCGGCATCCAGCTGCCACCACGGCTAACAGCCACAGCTGCCGTGAGGTCGCCCTCGCCCAGCTCGAAGGCGAGGCGCCGATCCAGTCCACGCAGATCCATGCGCCAGCGGTCACGGGCTGTACCCACCAGGCGCAGATCAGCGGGGTTGAGGCGGGTTCCAGGTGCAAACTCCAGCACCAGACGCGTGGTGGCTGGATCGGGCCGACCGATGCGCACCTCCCGAATCGGTCCATTGCCCCGGATCGTGCGCGTGCGGCCGGGAGCACCAGGCAGATCGATCCATACCCGCGGCCCCCGGTCGCCGCTGCCAGCTTCATAAAACGCCTGAGGCGCCACATCTGCACTGGTGCGCAGTTCAAGCACCCCCTGGCGGCTGATTGCCCAGGCGGCAAGGCTGGAGGCCAGAGCGGGGAGATCGGCGAGGAGCAGGGCCAGGGCCAGCAGGGCCCGGGCAGGCCAGCGCCAGCGAAGAAACGGCATCATCAGCCGGCAACGAAAAGGCCTGGGCGGCGATGCTGCAGGCTCGGCATCTGAGCCCGCACGCGCTGGCCATGGCCCGGGTCGATCGGCGCCACAGCCAGGCCGGGCAACACACCGGCATCGGCGAGCACCGTGCCCCATGGATCAATCACCAGCGCATGGCCATGGGTCTGGCGGCGGCCGTAATTGACTCCGGTCTGGGCGGGGGCGATCACATAGGCGGTGTTCTCGATGGCCCGGGCCTGCAGCAGAACCTGCCAGTGATCCTTGCCGGTGAAGGCGGTGAAGGCGGCGGGCACCATCAACACATCCGCTCCCCGCGCCGCCAGGTGCCGATAAAGCTCGGGAAAGCGCACGTCGTAGCAGATCGAAAGACCGATCCGCCCAAGCCCCGGCACCTCCACCACGGGGGGCAGCGCATCGCCGGGCTGGACGGTGGCCGATTCCCGATAGGTGATGCCATCGGGAAGGTCGACATCGAACAGATGAATCTTGTCGTAACGGGCCAGGATCTCGCCTTCGCGGTCGACCAGCTCAGCGCGGTTGCAGGTGAGACCAACCCCAGCCGGCACCGGAAAACCGCCGCCGACCAAGGCCACCTGGTAACGGCGCGCCATGGTGACGAGGAAGCTGCTGCTGCGCTCGGACAGGGACGGGGCGAGTTCGAGGCGCAGGGCGTCGTCGCCCATGAACGCGAAATTTTCAGGCAGTCCGACGAGCTCGGCTCCGCGCCGGGCAGCGAGTTCGATCTGCTCCTCGGCGGCGGCGAAGTTGGCGTCAGGGTCCGGCGTGCTGGTGAGCTGCACCGCTGCCGCCAGAAAACTACCCACCCGAACACCCGTCAGAACGGCCGAACTGTAAGGGACATGCCCGATGGCGCCAGCATCAGGAAGACTGCAGCACACCGGGCTCGAACTGCTGGGGCACCACCGTGAGACTGTCCACGGCACTGCAGCAGGCGAAATCGGCATCGTGGTCGCCCAGGCCGATCAACCGCTGGCCATGGCTGGCGGCACGGAGGCAGGTTTCGGTGTCGTGATGCCACTGCTGCCAGAGGGCCAGGGCCGCCAGCATTTCATCGTTGGCAAAGCTCACGCCCCGATGGGGGGAGACAGCCACCTCGATGGCGGCGGAGGCCACGGCGCCGGCGGCGAGGCTGTCCTCGAGCGAATAGTCACCTTCCCAGCCGCTGCCGACGATCCAGACCCGCTCGCAGCCGAGGGCGATCAGGCGCCGGGCAACAGCGGTTCGGTTCGGCAGGCAGGCGGTGACCAGTAGCGGCACCTGGCGCACGGCGGCGAGCGAGCGGGTGCCGTTGGTGGTGCTCATGAAGATCCGCTTGCCGCCCACCAGCTCGGCGCTGACAGCCAGTGGCGAATTGCCGAGGTCGTAGCCCTCCACCCGGTTGCCGCCGCGTTCGCCCGCCCGCAGCCTCCGCTCGGCGGGCCAGGCAACGGCAGCGGTCTCCAGTTCGGCCAGGTCGGCGAAGGCCTGGATCGCCTCGGCACCGTTGTGCAGGGCCCAGGCGATCGTGGTGGTGGCGCGAAGCACATCGATCACAACTGCAGCATCGGGCCCACCCTCAGCGACGGGGAGCACCGGCGGCACGGCTTCGGAGGTGTGGAAGTAGGAGAGCTGCAAGTCCCATCTGGCGCGGGTGGACGCCAGGCTAGGCACAGCCAGCCGGCGCCACAGCTCCTGACGCCCACCATCTGCGTGTCGATGTCCACAACCCCGATCCCGTCCCTGGCCAGCAGCCGCAGCCGCCGCGACCTGCGGGGCTTTCTGCAGCTGCTGGAGCAGCGCGACCAGCTGCGGCGGATCACGGCGCCGGTGAACCCGGACCTGGAGCTGGCCGCTATCGCCGACCGGGTGCTGGCCGCCGGTGGCCCCGGCCTGCTGTTCGAAAACGTGATCGGCTCACCGATGCCGGTGGCGGTGAACCTGCTGGGCACTCAGGAGAGGGTGCTATGGAGCCTGGGCATGGAGCGACCCGAGGAGCTGGAAGCCCTGGGAGAGCGGCTGGCCCTGCTGCAGCAACCCAGGCCGCCCAAGGGGGCCCGGGAGGCAGTGCGGTTTGGCTCGGTGCTGCTGGATGTGCTCAAGGCCAGGCCTGACCTGGATCTCACCCCCCCCTGCCGCCAGCAGGTGTTCAAAGGGGATGACGTGAATCTTGATGTCCTGCCGCTGCTGCGCCCCTGGCCCGGCGATGGCGGCCGGATCATCACGCTCGGCCTGGTGATCACCAAGGACCCGGAAACCGGCACCCCCAACGTGGGCGTGTACCGCCTGCAGCAGCAGAGCATCAACACGATGACCGTGCACTGGCTGAGCGTGCGCGGCGGCGCCCGCCA
>JBBASO010000043.1:0-22628 GCA_040399265.1 Prochlorococcaceae cyanobacterium | reverse complement strand
ATGATCGAGTTGGAGACGATGCTCATGCAGTTCTGCCTCGAAACAAGCGGTCGCCTTGACGGAGACCGTATCCAGTGGGTAAGGGGTTGATCGACTTGCGCCGATCGCCGAATCATTCTGCGGCAAGGGGTGTTGGTGGCTCCGGGGGTGGTCACAGTTCTTCACGCTGCTGTCTTGCCTCAAACCCATTGGGGCGCAACGGCTCTGGCCAGGGTTTCTGATAGTGAACCGCCGCAGCAATTGTTCACCACTGATGGGCGAAGATTGCGCTTCGCGGTCGCTGTGATCGCGAAGCCCCCCGCGTTCCAGTCGGCTCGTCTGCAAACTGTTCGGATGAGAACATCTCAAGCGCAGCAACTTTGCCGGAGATGTGTCGATTCCTGAGCCAGGTAAAAGCTATCGGCCTGGTGGTGGTGTGCGTTCAGGGACCTTTCGGCTAATCAATGTGTGGGTTAACGCCGTGTGGATTGATGCTGGGCGTCTTGATGCTGGGCGTGACAGGGTGCCAGGGGGTCTGGCAGCGCGGGGTCGGTCAGCAGCGTTCAGATCGCAGCTTTGGGCCCGGGGGTGAGACCGGCATTACCGCTGTAGAGCGAGGCAGTGCGATTCACTGTGGTCAGCGGCACTCCGTCGCTGGTGGCCATGCCACGCAGGTAGGGCACCGTGTCCTGGCCAAAGGCCTGGGCGTATTCCCCATTGTTCAGCAGATCGTCGAGGGCGACTGGAAGACCTTTGCTGGTGCGCAGGGCCAGGAACCGACTTGTCTCCTGGGGCTGGGCAGCCCTGCCAAGCAGGGCCAGCCAGGCGGCACTGGCGGCACGCAGCGGGGCCAGGCGGTTCAGGCGCTGCTGGAACAGATCGCTGCAGGCCACCGCAGCCACAAACTCGGCCACCGTGAGCTGGCCATTGCGGAACTGGGACTCACTGTCGCTTAGCCGTTCAGCCGCAAGAGCCGGCCGATTGAGCAGTTGCCTGTAGACCGCATCAATGGCTGTTGCTACGTCCTGTTCGCTGGCGGTGCGGCCCAGGCGGATGGGTTGTCCCAGGCTCGAGCGGCGACGGAATCCCTGTGGCTGAGCTGGCTGCAGCGCTTTTGCCATCGCGGCACCCGGTTCAAGCGCTGGTGTGGCGGCAAGGTTGCCGCTTTCCTGCTTGGTCCAGATCCGCAGATTCGCGGGCTTGGTCGCGGCCGCGCTCAGGCCAGCGCCGCCTGGGAGGGTCCAGCTGCCGGCTGCTTTGCCGCTGCTCCAGCTCCGGCTGGGTGCCGGACTGGTCCGCACCCCGGGCGGGGTGGTCGCGCTCCGGCTCGGTGGCGCCACCATGGCCTGGCCTCCGGCGATCTGGGCGGTCCATCCACCCCGCACCACGGTGCGGCGGCCGGGCAGGTTGCGCGGGGTGATGTCACCCGTGGTGCGCAGGCCGGCGGGGCCGCTGGTCTGCGGGCGGATCCGGGGGGTCAGGTCTGCGTAGGCGGCGGCATTGAAGGCGCGCCTGAGGGCGGGCACCGCCCTGGCATTGCGGTCGGCAGGGGTGATGAAGCGTTCGTAGGGGACCGTGTCCTCCCCGAAGCAGTCGTTGTACTCACGGCTGTTGATCAGCTGGTCCACCACTCCATAGAAGCCCCGGCGGGCTGCGGTGTCGAAGTAAGCGTCGATCTCCCAGCGGCCGAAGGTGGGGCGGCCGAGGATGCGGCGGTGCATCACCTCAATCGCCTTGGTGATGTAAAGGCCGCTCCAGTAGCGGCGGCGGAAGGCGTCGCTGCGGGCCACTTGGCGCACGAACTCCCGCAGGCTGATGTCGCCGTTCTCCAGCTTGATCTCTTCGACCTTGTTGCGCTCTCCGGCATAGCCGGCATTGCCGAGGATCTGCACGTACACCGCGTTGATCACCCCCTGGGTGCTGCTTTCCGTGCCCCGCACGCTCGGTTGCCCGCCTCGACGCGGCACCGAGTTCCCACCGGTGGCAATCTGCTGTAAGCGCACCACCCTGGGCCCGACCCGGCGTGGGCTGGCCTGGCGGAAGGCGGGGCTGTCCATCTGGCCCGGCTGCTTCATGCCGTTGCCGATCAGGATCCGGCGCGTGTCGTAGCTGAACGGGGCGGGTCGGGTGGCGACACTGGCCGTCCCGGAGGGGAAGATCGCTCCGTAGGTAAGGGCCAGTGGGTCGTTGCCACCGCCGTAGGGATGCTGATCCGCGAGTGGCTGGCGATAGGCGGCGTAGAGGGTGACGTACTGGGGAGCCCCTTCAAACGGGGCGCTGAACCGGAACAGTTTGCGGTTGCTGCCCCAGCCGGCGCTCTCCTGGGCTTCCTCGCCGAGGTCGCGCAGATAGGGAACGGTTTCCTCGCCGAACACCCTGGCGTATTCCATCGAATTGACCAGGTAATCCACCAGGCCGCTCAGGCCCTGCTCACTGACGATGTCGAAGGTTGCGGTGAACTCCTCGCGGGAGCTGATGCCTCTGCCCAGGAAGTGGCGGAAGGCCAGCTCAACCGCCCGGCTGTTCGAGAACCGGCCATAGAACTGCTTCTGATAAGCGCGGCTGCGGCCGAGGGCGCGAATGAATTCCCGCATCGAGATCTGCCCCTGGCGCACCTGGGTGGTTTCCACGGGGCAGGGCACCTGGCCGTAGGCCTTGGCGATGTCGCGCTCAAACACCTGGCGGTAGGCGGCCCGGATCACCTCGGCCTTCTGAGCGCCGCTCATCGCCGGCTTCATCACAAAGCGCTGGGCGGTGCCCTGGGCTGCCAGGGCGTAGGTGGCCGGCAGCTGCAGCCCCTGGTTCACCGGGCTGCCCAGGCGCTGACGGGCGGAGGGCGTCGGCACCTCCAGCTCCTGGATGAGCACATTGAAGGCCTCGATCACCAGCTGGCGGGTGTCTGGATCGTCCTTGAACAGCCCTGCCGCCGCGGCTCGCATCTCCTGGAGGGCCACGTTCGTGGCTGCCAGGGAGCAGGCCTTCTCGAGCACATCCCGCAGGCCGCGGGTGTTCACGGTGAGGATGCTGGGATCGCCGGCCACCAACGCGTAGCCCACGTAGCGGAGAAACCACGCCAGGTCGCGGATCGACTTCTTCATGCGGGCGGTGCCGTAGCGCCCTACCGCGATCGGATTGAAGCCTGTGGGCAGCACCACGCGCACGTCCGCGTCGCCGCCGGCTCCTTCCAGCAGGCGACTCAGGAGATTGCCGCGGCGCTCGTTGGCACCGGTGGCGCCGGCGAAGGTCTGCACCGAGCGGGCGAAAGCGGCCTGATCGGCGGCGAGCGGTGTTTCCGCTGCTGCGGTGGCGGTGGGGTTGAGGGGGCCGTCGAGATAGGAGAGCGGAGTGCCGCCGGAGAAAATGCGGTTGGCGGCCTTTGCAACGATGAATTCGGCGTTGGCGCTGAGACGACGGGCCGCCTCAACGCGACGCTGACCGTTCTGAAAGAAGTTGACGAGGTTGGCGAGTTCGCCGCCGTCCGGGAAGCGATCCTCCTGCTCGGCCTGACGGACGCTGGAGAGCGGCAAGGTGTCGAAGCGCTGGGGCGCAACCCTGGTGCTGCCGCTGCTGGCGGTCACGGTCATGGACGAGAGCGAACCGGGCTTGGCCAACTTACGGCTGGGGTTCCGGGCTCCCGGCGGGCCATGAACAAATGTTTGCAGCGGCAGGGCGCCATGAAAAGCTCGGCCCAGCGACTCTGTAGCCGTGTCCCTCAGCGATGCCGCCACACCGGTGGTGAGCGCCTTCTACGACCGTTTCCCCTACCCGGGAGATCCGCTTCAAGACGGCCCGCCGCCCGGTTACAACTGGCGCTGGTGCGTGGACAGCGCCTGGGCCGCGGCCCGCGGCTGCCTGCCGCCCCGGCCCCGCCCCTGGCGTGTGCTCGATGCCGGCTGCGGCACGGGTGTCAGCACGGACTATCTGTGCCACCTCAATCCGGGCGCGTCGGTGCTGGCGGTGGACATCAGTGCCGGTGCCCTTGCTGTGGCGCGGGAGCGCACCCGCCGCTCTGGCGCCGCTGCCCTGATGAGCGAGCTGCGCATCGAGCAGCGCAGCCTGCTCGAGCTGGCGGGCGAGGGGCCGTTCGACTACATCAACTCCGTGGGGGTGCTTCACCATCTCGATCAGCCGGAGGCGGGGCTGAAGGCCCTGGCGAACCTGCTCCGTCCCGGTGGCGTGCTGCACCTGTTCCTCTATGCCGACGGGGGGCGCTGGGAGATCCACCGCACCCAGCGCTGCCTCAGCCGGCTGGGGGTGGGCTGCGGGGAGCAGGGGCTCCGGCTCGGTCGCGGTCTGCTGCAGGACCTGCCAGCGCACAATCGGCTGCGGCGCCATCACGAGCAGCGTTGGGCGCTCGACACCCGCGCCGATGCCAACTTCGCCGACATGTATCTCCACCCTCAGGAGACCAGCTACAACCTGGAGCGGTTGATGGCCTTCATCAGCGCCGCTGACCTGCGCTTCGCGGGCTTCTCCAATCCGGAGGTGTGGGAGCCGGCCCGTCTGCTGACCGGGGAGCTGCTCGAACGGGCCCGGGCGCTCCCCGAGCCGGAGCGCTGGGCTCTGGTGGAGGACCTCGATCCCGACATCAGCCACTTCGAGTTCTTTCTCTGCCACGGCGAACCCCAGCGGCCCGACTGGCTGGATGACGCCGTGCTGCTTGGGGCGAGGGCTGAGCGCAATCGCTGTCTCTGGGGCTGGCCTCAGGAGAGCCTGCTCGGCCCCGACCTGCTGCCCCTCACGCTCGATCCCGGCGATCTGCTGCTGATGCAGGCTGCCGAGGTGGCTCCTGCGCTCAGCCTGGGCCAGCTGGAGCTGCCGTTCAGCCCGGCGGAACGGGCCCAGAGGGCCCGCCGCCTGATCGACCAACGGGTGCTGCTGCCGGTCGCTTAACGCTGCGTGATAAGTTGCGCGGGCCTTGTGCCCCCGCCGCTTGCAGGCAACCTTCGCTGCGGAATCCGGTTCACCCGGTTCCTCACCTGCAGGAGTCGGTTCTGCACCTGCAGGAGTCGGTTCTGCCGCCCTCCCGTCTCCCGCAGTCGCGTCTGCCGCCCTCGCGGGGCCTGTTGATGAGTACGGCAGACTCCAGCGCCGCCTGCTGCTGGCCACCCTGGCCGTCAGTCTTCTGGTTTCGCTGGGCACCTGGCTGGTCTTCGGCGGTGCGACGGCACGCAGTGTCCTGCTTGGAGGCTGCTGCGGTCTCCTGTATCTGCGGCTGCTGGCCCGGAGTGTTGGTCGTCTCGGTCCCGACTCCCGGTCGCTCGGTCGTTTCCAGATACTGGTGCCGGCCCTGCTGGTGATCGGCGCAGCTCGGCTCCCTGCCATCGAGCTGCTCCCGGCCCTGCTGGGATTTCTTCTCTACAAGCCTGCTCTGCTCCTGCAGGCCTTCCTCGCCCCCTGAACCGCCCTCACCCCAATGGTTCCCTTGCACCTCACCTTGCCGTTCGCCGAACTGGAGGTTGGCCAGCAGCTCTACTGGAATCTCGGCAACCTTCACCTGCATGGGCAGGTGTTTCTCAGTTCCTGGATTGTGATCGGTGCCCTGCTGGCCCTCGTGGTGGTCGGCACCCGACGGATGGAACGCGACCCCAGTGGCGTGCAGAACCTGCTGGAGTTCGTCTGGACCTACATCCGCGATCTGGCACGTGAGCAGATCGGTGAGAAGGCCTACCGCGACTGGCTGCCTTTCATCGGCACCCTGTTTCTATTCATCTTCGTCTGTAACTGGGGCGGTGCTCTGATCCCCTGGAAGCTGATTGAGCTTCCCAACGGCGAGCTCGGTGCACCTACGGCTGACATCAATACCACCGTGGCCATGGCTCTGTTGGTGTCGCTCTCGTATTTTTATGCTGGTCTGAGCCGGAAGGGTCTGCGGTACTTCGAGTATTACGTCGAGCCAACGCCGATCATGCTTCCCTTCAAGATCATTGAGGATTTCACCAAGCCCCTTTCCTTGTCGTTTCGTCTGTTTGGAAACATTCTGGCCGACGAACTTGTTGTGGGTGTGCTTGCTTTTCTGGTGCCGGTGATCGTGCCGCTGCCCGCCATGTTCCTGGGCCTTTTTACCAGCGCCATCCAGGCGCTGATTTTCGCCACCCTCGCCGCCAACTACATCGGTGAGGCCGTGCACGAAGAGCATCACTGAGTGATACCTCGGCCGGCTCCTCCGGTCTGGCAAACTCATCGCGCGCAGGTCCGGATGCAACCGGGCCCGCTCCCTGTGGGGAGTGTCCCGGCCGCGCTCCAGCCCATCCCGCGCTTTCCCTGCGCTCTCCTACCTCCTTTCCACCAATGAGTGATCTGACCTCCGCCGCTTCCGTTCTGGCCGCCGCTCTGGCAGTGGGTCTCGCCGCCATCGGTCCTGGCATCGGCCAGGGCACCGCAGCCGGTCAGGCTGTCGAAGGCATTGCCCGTCAGCCCGAGGCTGAAGGCAAGATCCGCGGCACCCTGCTGCTCTCCCTGGCCTTCATGGAAGCGCTCACCATCTACGGCCTCGTGGTGGCACTGGTGCTGCTGTTCGCCAACCCGTTCGTCGGCTGATCACTCACGGCGGGGGGTGGTGGTCGCCCTGGGTTGACCCCATCCTCCGCGTGGCTGTTTCCCCGTCCACCCCGGCGATCCCTTTCCAATGACCAGCTGGCTCCTGCTTGCCACAGCTGACGCCGTCAACGGCGTTGCTTCCGGTGCCCCTGAGGGAGGTCTGTTCGACCTCGATGCCACCTTGCCGCTGATGGCGGTACAGGTGGTGCTCCTCACCTTCATTCTCAATGCCCTGTTCTTCCGCCCCGTCGGCCGGGCTGTGGAGGAGCGCGAGGGTTACGTCGCAACCAGCCGTGCTGACGCCAAGCAGAAGCTGGCCCAGGCTCAGCGGCTTGAGGCCGACCTCACCGATCAACTCAAGGAGGCCCGCCAGGAGGCCCAGAAACTGATCGTCGAGGCTGAGCAGGAGTCTGACAAGCTCTATCGCGAGGCCCTGGCGGTAGCGCAAGCCGAGTCGATCGCCGTGCGTGAGCAGTCCCGCCGGGACATCGAAGCCGAGCGGGAACAAGCCCTCACCGCTCTCAAGGGACAAGCCGACCGGCTCGGCTCCCTGATCGTTGACCGTCTGCTGGCAGCCCAATGAGTTCCACCATCACGGTTCACGCCCTGTTTGCCCACCACGGCGGCTTCGGCCTGAATCTCAATCCGCTCGACACCAATCTGATCAACCTGGTCATTGTGATCGGGGTTTTGACCTGGTTTCTGCGGGGATTCCTCGGTGGCATGCTCGAGCGCCGCCGCCAGACGATCCTGGCTGACCTCCAGGATGCCGAAGATCGCCTGACGGCCGCCACCGCCGCCGTCGCCAAGGCTCAGCAGGATCTGGCCACCGCCCAGCAGAAAGCTCAGCAGATCCGCGTTGATGGCCACGCCCGCGCTGAGCTGGTGCGGGCCGAGAGCGAAAAGCGCACGATCGAGGAAATGGCCCGGCTCCGGGAAGACGCCACTGCTGATCTGGATGCGGAAGCCGCCCGTGTCACCGATCTGCTTCGCAGGGAAGCGGCCCGTCAAGCGATCGACAAAGCCCTGGCAACCCTCCCCGGCAAGCTCGACAAGGGTGCTCAGGGGCGCCTGATCGATCAGTCCATCAACACCCTGGGGAACGGCTGATGCCTCTGCTGAACACCATCGCCACCCCCTACGCCGAGGCGTTGCTCCAGGTGGCTGAGTCCCGCCAGGAGACCGACAAGGTTGCCGACCAGGTGCGGGAGATTCTTTCCCTCTGGCATGAGAGCAGTGATCTGCGCTCAGCCATGGCCTCCCCCGTGCTCGAGCCCGCAGCCAAGAAAGCCGCGTTGCTTACGTTGTTCAAGGATCAACTCACCCCATCGCTTGAGAATCTGCTCAAGCTGCTGGCTGATCGGCAGCGGGTTGCCGTCCTGGATGCCGTGCTGAACCGATTCCTCGAGCTTTACCGCGAGCTGCGCAACGTCACACTTGCCCAGGTGAGTTCCGCCACTCCACTCACGGCGGATCAGCAACAGCAGCTCAACGACAAAGTGAAGGCCATCGCCGGCAGCGACGCCGTTGAGTTTCAGCTCACGGTCGATCCGAGTCTGATCGGCGGCTTTGTTGTGAGCATGGGTTCCCAGGTGATCGATGCCAGCCTCGCCGGTCAGGTGCGTCGCCTTGGTCTGGCCCTGGCTCGACTCGGCTAGCCCCGTCAGCCCCGCCTCCGTTTCTCTTCGCTCCTCCGCCCTCCCCACTCGCTCCCCTCCGGGGACTTCCCACCATGGTTTCCATCCGTCCCGACGAGATCAGCGCCATCCTCCGGCAGCAGATAGAGGATTACGACAAGTCTGTGTCCGTCAGCAACGTCGGCACCGTTCTTCAGATCGGTGACGGCATCGCCCGGATCTACGGCCTCCAACAAGTGATGGCCGGTGAACTCGTCGAGTTCGAGGATGGCACCGAAGGCATCGCCCTCAACCTTGAGGATGACAACGTCGGTGTGGTGCTGATGGGAGAAGGCCGCGGCATTCAGGAGGGCAGCACCGTCAAGGCCACCGGCAAGATCGCCTCGGTGCCCGTCGGCGACGCCATGCTGGGCCGGGTCGTCAACTCCCTCGGCCAGCCGATCGACGGCAAAGGCGACATTGCCAGCACCGAGACTCGGCTGATCGAGTCGATGGCACCCGGCATCATCCAGCGAAAGTCGGTGCACGAGCCGATGCAGACCGGCATCACCGCCATCGACGCGATGATTCCGATCGGCCGGGGCCAGCGTGAGCTGATCATCGGCGACCGCCAGACCGGCAAGACAGCCATCGCGATCGATACGATCATCAACCAGAAGGGTGAAGACGTCGTCTGCGTCTATGTGGCAGTGGGTCAGAAGGCCGCATCAGTCGCCAACGTGGTGGAGGTGCTGCGCGAGAAGGGAGCCCTCGATTACACGATCGTGGTGGCCGCCAACGCTTCTGAAGCTGCCGCTCTCCAGTACCTGGCTCCTTACACAGGCGCTGCCCTTGCCGAGTCGTTCATGTACAAGGGCAAGGCCACCCTTGTGATCTATGACGACCTCACCAAGCAGGCCCAGGCCTACCGACAGATGTCGCTGCTGCTGCGTCGCCCCCCGGGTCGTGAGGCTTACCCCGGTGACGTGTTCTATTGCCATAGCCGTCTGCTGGAGCGGGCCGCCAAGCTCAGCGATGCCATGGGCAAGGGCTCGATGACAGCTCTGCCGATCATCGAAACCCAGGCTGGTGACGTGTCGGCCTACATCCCCACCAACGTGATCTCGATCACCGATGGTCAGGTGTTCCTCAGCTCCGATCTGTTCAACTCCGGTCTGCGCCCTGCGATCAACGTGGGTATCTCGGTGAGCCGCGTGGGCGGTGCCGCTCAGACCAAGGCCATCAAGAAAATCGCTGGCACCCTGAAGCTAGAGCTAGCGCAGTTCGATGAACTTGCCGCCTTCTCCCAGTTTGCATCGGACCTCGACGCTGCCACCCAGGCTCAGCTCTCCCGTGGTAAGCGTTTGCGTGAGATCCTCAAGCAAGCCCAGTTCAGCCCCCTCAACCTGGCCGAGCAGGTCGCCGTGGTCTATGCCGGTGTGAAGGGCCTGATCGATGAGGTGCCGGTCGAGTCGGTGGTGGAGTTCTGCCGTGAACTGCGCGATTACATCAAGTCCAACAAGGCTGATTTCATCAACAAGGTGATGACCGAGAAGCAGCTCAGCGACGACGCTGAGACCATGCTCAAGGACGCCATCCATGAGGTGAAGTCAACCATGCTCGCCACCGTCTGAGGAGGACACTCAGATGGCCAATCTCAAGGAAATCCGCGACCGCATCAGTTCGGTCAAGAACACCCGCAAGATCACCGAAGCCATGCGCCTCGTCGCAGCGGCCAAGGTGCGTCGTGCTCAGGAGCAAGTGCTGCGCAGCCGGCCATTCGCCGACCGGCTTGCCCGCGTGCTGGAGAATCTTCAGTCGCGGATGGGATTCGAGGACGCAGACGCTCCCCTGTTCGAGGAGCGCCCCGTTCAGACCATCACCCTGCTGGCCGTCACCGGCGACCGCGGCCTGTGCGGTGGATACAACGCCAACATCATCAAGCGAACGGAGCAGCGTCACGCTGAACTCACCGGCCAGGGTTATGCGGTGGATTTGGTGCTGATCGGCCGTAAGGCGATCACCTACTTTCAGAACCGCGCTTCTCTATACAACATCCGCGCCACCTTCACCGGTCTGGAGCAGGTGCCCAATGCCGATGAGGCCCGCGGTATCGCCAATGAGGTGCTTGCCGAGTTCCTCTCTGCTTCGACTGATCGGGTGGAAATCATCTTCACCAAGTTCATCAACCTGGTGAGTTCGAAGCCTGTGATTCAGACACTCCTGCCGCTGGATCCGCAGGGGATCGCCAGCCCCGAAGATGAGATCTTTCGTCTCACCACCCGGGAAGGTCGTCTGGTAGTTGAACCGGGAACTTCAGCCAACGTGGCCCCGGCTCTGCCTTCGGACATCGTGTTTGAGCAGAGTCCTGAGCAGCTGCTTAATGCCCTGCTGCCGCTGTACCTTCAGAACCAGCTGCTCCGCTCTCTGCAGGAGGCAGCCGCTTCCGAACTGGCTAGTCGGATGACGGCCATGAACAACGCCAGTGACAACGCCAAGGCCCTCGCTAAGACGTTGACCCTGGACTACAACAAGGCCCGGCAGGCTGCGATCACACAGGAGATCCTGGAGGTTGTGGGCGGCGCCTCGGCAATGGGTTGATCTCTGTTCAGCCTCCGATCGGATCGCTGTGCATACAGCCGCTGTTCCCGGCCGCCCTCGGCCAGGTGCAGCTCTCGCTTGACCCCCTGGAGCTGGCCATCCAGCTCCAGGATTTGTATGCGCTCCGTGGTGATGCTCTAAGCAATCCGGATCCGGATTGCGCCTGGACAGGCGATCTGAACCAGGTGTGGCAGCTGCACCACCACTCGACATTCGTGTCGTTGGTCGACACGATCAGCGGCCACGCCCAGGCGTATTTGGGTCAGCTTGGCTTCGACCCTGGGCGTGTGGCCCTGCACATCCAGCGTTGCTGGCCGGTGCTCTGCGAGCCCGGCCAGGTGGTGGGCCGCCACCACCATCCCAATGCTCATCTCAGCGCTGTTTTGTATCTCACCGGCGACGGCAGTGGCGCATGTGGCTGTTTGCGGTTCTGGCCCGATCGGCTGGTGAATGAGCTGGTGCCCGGGCTGGCCGTGGGCCATGGCGGCCCGCTGGGTGATTCCAGCTGGCTTCGGGCGTGGGTGGATGTGGCGCCCCGGGCGGGGCTGTTGCTGCTGTTCCCGGCATGCCTCGATCACGCCGTCCTCGCCAATGAGGCCGACGACGAGCTGCGCGTGTCGATCAGCCTGGACTTCGTGCTCACGGCCCGGGCCGATGACCCAAACCCGCCCGAATACCTCGCGCCCCACCCCTGCCATTGGCAGCAGGGGTGATACGGGCTGGGAAGATGGCACGGTTGCGACGTTTGCCGTGAGCGAGATCAGCACCTTCACGATCAGCGCGGATCTGGAGGGGGTGAGTCACACCTTCGCCTGCCGCAGCGACCAGACGGTTCTGGCCGCCGCGGCCGCTGCCGGGATCCCCTTGCCCAGTTCCTGCTGTTCAGGGGTGTGCACCACCTGTGCGGCCTTGCTGAGCGAGGGCACGGTCCATCAACCCGATGCCATGGGCGTGAAGGCTGAGCTCCAGCAGCAGGGGTATGCCCTGCTCTGCGTCGCGTTCCCCCGCAGCGACCTGACCTTGCGCACCGGCATGGAAGATGCCCTCTACGAGGCGCAGTTCGGTCAGTATCAGAAATGAGCCGGCCGGCTCAGCCCCTGGGGCTCGCGTCGCTAACGCTGCAGCCGCTGACCCTGGAGCTGAGGCTGGAGCCTGAGCGGCAGGGCACCAGTGCGCTGAGGCCAGCCATTCTTGCCGCCCTCAGCGCCCACGGCCGGCCGCTGCGCTGGGCGATCACAGCGGCCGACCGCGGTCGGCTGGTGATCGAAGCGATCCTGGTGGTGGATGGTGGTGGATGAGTGGCGTGGCTTCCGGCTTTGCACTGTCGGATCGGCCCGCACCGCCGCTGCCGACCCTGCTCGTGATACCCACCGGCATCGGTTGCGCCGTGGGGGGCTTCGCCGGTGATGGCCTGCCGGCGGCGCGGTTGCTCGCCGCCGCCAGCGGTTGCCTGATCACCCATCCCAATGTGATGAACGGCGCCGCGCTGTATTGGAGCGATCCGCGCATTCACTATGTGGAGGGTTTTGCTCTGGATCGCTTCGCTGCCGCGGAGATCGCCCTGCGGCCCGTGCGCCGCCAGCGGCTGGGTCTGCTGCTGGATGCGGGCATCGAACCAGAGCTGCGCCAGCGCCACCTGCAGGTGGCCGACGCCTGCCGCGCCAGCCTTGGCCTGGAGATCGGACCTGTGCTCAGCACCGATGCTCCCCTGGCGGTGACCCTTCAGCAGGGTGCCAGCGGCAGCAGTTGGGGCAACCTTGGCCGTGCCGATGCCCTGCTGCGCGGCGCCGAGGCTCTGCAACGGGCCGGTGCCACCGCCATCGCCGTGGTGGCGCGCTTCCCCGATGATCCCGGCAGCGATGTTCTGGCGGCTTATCGCGCCGGCGCCGGGGTCGACGCCCTGGCGGGAGCGGAAGCGGTGATTAGCCATCTGGTGAGCCAGCAGCTCGGCCTGCCCTGTGCCCACGCGCCTGCCCTTGATCCATTGCCTCTGGATGCGCATCTCGATCCCCGCGCCGCGGCGGAGGAGCTGGGGCACACCTTCCTGCCGTGTGTGCTGGTGGGCCTGAGCCGGGCGCCGGATCTGGTGCCTCGACCCACCGTTGGCGACTGGGCGGAGGCTGGCCTGCTCCGGCCTGAGGCGATCGGCGCGGTGGTCGCCCCGGCTGGTGCCCTGGGGGGGGCGGCGGTGCTGGCCTGCGCGGAACGGGGTGTGCCTGTGATCGCGGTGCACAATCCCTGTGTGCTCGATGTCACGGCCGCGGCGCTCGGGCTGGTGGTGCTGGAGGCGTCCAGCTACAGCGAGGCGGCGGGGTTGGTTCTGGCGCTGCGGGAAGGGCTGGCGCCCGCGGCGCTGACCCGGCCACTGCCCCCGCTTCAGGCCCGGTGATAGGGGCCGCCCTGCAGGATCGACTGGGCCCGGTAGAGCTGCTCAAGCAGCAGCAGGCGGGCCAGTTCATGGGGGAAGGTGAGCGGTGAGAGGCTCAGCCGCCAGGCGGCCCGCTGTCGCAGCGCGGTGCTGAGGCCATCCGCACCGCCGATCACGAAGGCCAGCCGCTGGGAGCCCAAGTGGCGCAGCTGTTCGGCCAGCTGACAGGAGTTCAGGCCGCTGCCTTCCTCGCTCAGGGCGACCAGCTGCTCATCGCCGCGCAGTTCGGCCAGGATCGCCGCCGCCTCCCGTTCTGGTGTGCTGTCGCGCAGTTCCACCAGGGTGAGGCCCGGCAGCCGCCGCCGGTAGGTCTCGACGCCCTCGCGCACCCAGGCCTTGCGCACCTTGCCGACGGCCAGCACCCGGATGCGGGCGGGATTGAGCATCGTTCCTCAGCGCAGACAGGCCATCGGATGCCGTGGCGCCACGCCGAGGGCCCTGGCCACGCTGGGATGGCACACTGAACCGCCCACCGTGTTCAGACCGGAGAGCAGTTCCGGCCGGTCGGTGACGGCCTCCTCCAGCCCTCGGCCGGCCATCACCAGGATGTACGGGAGGGTGACGCTCACCAGCGCTTCGGTGGAGGTGAACGGCACGGCGCCCGGCATGTTGCCCACCGCGTAGTGCTGCACCCCATGCAGGCTGTGCACCGGGTCGGTGTGGGTGGTTTCGCGGCTGGTGGCGATGCACCCTCCTTGATCGATTGCCACATCCACGATCACCGAGCCCGGCTTCATCTGCTCCACCAGCGCTTCGGTCACCAGGGTCGGCGCCCGGCCGCCGGGGGTGAGTACGGCGCCGATCACCAGGTCGGCACTCGGCACCAGCCGCTCAATCAGGCTGCTGCTGCTCACCAGGCTCACCAGCCGGCCGCGGCGGTCGGCCTCCAGCTGGCGCAGCCGCTGGGGAGAGCGGTCGAGCAGAAACACCTCCGCGTCCATGGCGGTGGCGATGCGGGCCGCATTCCAGCCGACGCTGCCGGCGCCGAGCACCACCACCCGGGCCGGCCGCACGCCGGTGCAGCCCCCGATCAGGATGCCGCGGCCGCCGTGGGGTTTCTCGAGCAGATGGGCGCCTACCTGGGCGGCGAGCCTGCCGGCGATTTCGCTCATCGGCGCCAACAGCGGCAGGCTGCCGTCCTCCAGCTGCACGGTCTCGTAGGCCAATGCCGTGGAGCCCGCCTCGAGCAGTGCCCGGCCCACCTCCGGATAGGCCGCCAGGTGCAGGTAGGTGAACAGCACCAGATCGGGCCGCAGGAAGCGGAATTCCTCAGCCTGAGGTTCCTTCACCTTCACCACCAGGTGGGCAGCCCAGGCCTCCTGCTGATCCACCAGCCGGGCGCCGGCGGCAGCGAAATCCTGGTCGCTGATGCCCGCCCCCAGGCCGGCGCCCGTCTGCACGCGCACCTCCATGCCTTGGCTGGCCAGCTCGCGCACCCCGTCAGGGGTGAGAGCCACCCGCCGCTCGTCGCGCTTGATTTCGCTGGGTACACCGATGCTGGCCATCGGAGCGCTGAGGGGGGGCGGGCCGGCCATGGAGCCTCGTTGTCTCCCCCAAGCCTGGCTCAACGGGCGGCGATCGGCATGCGCCAGCCGCTGCCGAAGGCCTGGCCGCTCACCTTCAGCACAGGCGCCGCCTGGCGGCGCTTGAATTCGGCCCGTTGCAGCAGGCCGATCACCCGCTCGACCACGCTCCGCTCCTCCCCTGAGGCCACCAGTTGCTCGCCGTCGAGGCGCTGTTCCACCAGGGCTTCGAGCAGCCGGTCGAGCAGGCCGTAATCCGGCAGCGAATCGCTGTCGCGCTGGTCGGGGCGCAGTTCGGCGCTGGGGGGTTTCTGCCGGATCGCGATGCCCACCAGCTCTCCTTCGGCCGGCAGCCCGAGGTCGGCGCGCCACGCCGCCGCAGCTGGGCTGTCGATCCAGGCGCACAGCTCGAACACCTGGCTCTTGTACACGTCGCCGATCACGGCCAGGCCGCCGTTCATGTCGCCGTAGAGGGTGCAGTACCCCACGGCCAGCTCGCTCTTGTTGCCGGTGGAAAGCAGCAGCTGGCACTGCTGGTTGGCCACCGCCATCAGCAGGGTGCCGCGGATGCGTGACTGCAGATTCTCGGCGGTCAGCCCCGCCGGCTCGCCGCCGAGCACCGGGGTTAGCGCCGCATCAAAGGCGCCCATCAAGGGCCTGATCGGCAGGGTCTCGGTTGCGATTCCCAGCCGCCCGGCCAGGGCCAGGGCATCGGCGAGCGAACCGGCTGAACTCCAGGGGGAGGGCATCAGCAGGGCGCGCACCCGCTCCGGCCCCAGGGCAGCTGCAGCGATCACGGCCACCAGCGCTGAGTCGATGCCGCCGCTCAGGCCGAGCAAGGCGCGCTCAAAGCCGCATTTGGCGGCGTAGTCGCGCACCCCCAGCACCAGCGCCCGCAGCAGTTGCTCCGGGGGGCCGGGTTCGGGTTCCTGTTCTGCTTCGGCTGCCGTCTGCGCCGCTTCGGGGAACGAGGCGGCGTCCCAGAGCTGCAGTGCCTCACGGCAGCAGGGCAGTCGGCTCAGCAGGGCGCCGTTGGGCGCCACCACGAAGCTGGCGCCGTCGAACACCAGCTCGTCGTTGCCTCCCACCTGGTTCAGGTAAACCACCGGGCAGCCGAGCCGAGCTGCGGCGCTGGTGGCCAGGCGGCGCCGCAGCTGGCATTTCCCGGGGGCGAACGGGGAGGCCGAGAGATTGAGCAGCAGATCCGGCCGTAGCGGCTGCAGCGCCTCGATCGGATCGGGGCCGGCCAGCCGCTGCCCCAGCAGGCGCTCCTCCACCCAGAGGTCCTCGCAGATGGTGAGGCCGAGGCGCCAGCGGCGGCCCCGCCGCTCCAGCTCCAGCAGCGCTGGGGTGTGGCCGGGCTGGAAGTAGCGCCGCTCATCGAACACGTCGTAGCTGGGCAGCAGCTGCTTGCGGGCCACCACCCGCCAGCCACCGGCTTCCACGAGGGCAAAGGCGTTGTAGAGCCCCGGCAGCTGCGCGGCGGCACTCGGTTCGGCGATGCCCACCAGCAGGGCGAGGGCGCTGCCACGGGCGGCCAGCTCCGCCACCAGGGCGTCCAGGGCCCGCTCTTGCTGCTGCAGACGGGCCGGCAGCAGCAGTAGATCCCGGGGCGGGTAGCCCCACAGCGACAGTTCCGGCGTCAACACCAGATCGGCACCGCTGGTTTCGGCTTGCCGGCAGGCTGCCAGGATGCGCGCCGCGTTGCCGGTCAGATCCCCCACCACGGGGTTGAGCTGGACCAGGGCAAGGCGCATCAGTAGTCGGCGGCGAGGCCGTAGAGATTGTGCTTCAGCAGCACCGGCCACACCGCCTCGGGCACCTGTTCGCGGCGCGGTTGGTCGCGCACGCTGGAGCTGGCGGTCGCCGGGATCGCCAGGGGCAGCTGTTCGAACTGGCCGCCGAGCACCGCCAGCTGCTCCAGGCTGGCGGGAGCGACGGGCCAGCCATGGCGCGGCACGATTGCCAGCCGGCAGCGTCGAAGCAGCTCGCCGGCCGCTTTCCAGCGGGGGATCTGGGGCACCAGATCGCTGCCCACCACAAACACCAGATTGGCCTGCGGCCAGCGCCGGCCGGCCCGCTCCAGGGTGGTGATCGCCCAGGGGCTGCTCAACTCCTGGGCATGCTCCAGGCAGGGGTCGTTCAGGGCCGCCACCAGGGCAGCCAGCAGGGCGGCCCGCTCCGGCAGGGGTGCGCCGTGCTCTTTCATCGGGTTGTCGCTGGCCCAGGTGGCCACCCGTGGGAAGCGGCGCAGCAGGCCGGTGAGCAGCGCCTGGTGGCCGAGAGTGGGAGGATCGGCACTGGTGCCGAACAGGGCGATCTCGCGGCTGGAGGCCTTAGGCGATTCCCCCGTCATGGCACCAGCGGCTGCAGGCTGTCGCTCTGCCGCCGCCGGGTTGGGGCGAGCCAGCGCCGCACGGCTGGATCGCTGGCCGCCAGTCGGCGCAGCAGGGCACCCGGCTGCCCCCCCCTGCCGCTGTGGCGCAGCAGTTCGGCAGCGGCCAGGCGGCCGGCGCGCCGGGTGGTGTGCACCGCCAGAGCCGCCTGAGCCAGGGCCACCGGCGCCGCCGGGGCCAGGCTGAGCCCGCCGCTGAACGGGGCCGCCAGCAGCAAGGCCTGCCGCAGCCCGCTCAGCAGCACCTGCAGCCCCAGCTGGGCCCCGCCCAGCAGGGCGTTGTGGCGGGAGAGCCGGGCGAGCAGGCGGCGGGCGGTGGGGCCATCGATCGGCAGACCATAGAGGCGGGCCAGCTGGGCCACCAGGGCGGTGTCGCAGGCCAGACCGCCGGCCAGGTCGAGCAGCAGCAGCGGGTTGGCGGCCACCCCCGTGGCCTTGAGGGCGGCGTAGCGACCGATCAGCCCCTGGGCGGCCCGGCGGCCCAGGCCGAGCCGTTCGCGCTGAAGCTGGATCTGGAACCGCTCCGCTGCCTGCAGGCTGTTCAGTGCCAGCAGCAGGGCCCCGTCGCGCTCCAGCAGGGTCTGCAGCTGCCGGCTCAGAGGTTGCACCTCGGCGGGCAGCCGTTCGCTGCGCACCCGTCCGTCGGCCCGCAGGTGCGCCTGACGAGGGGCGGCTGCCACAGCCACGGGTGGCAGGAGCATGCTCCCTGCCGGCAGCGCGCTGGCCAGTCGTGTGTCGATCGCCTTCAGCAGCTCACCGCGCTCCTGCTCCGCCCAGCAGTCGCAGCGGTTCAGCACCAGCTGCAGCGGTTTGCCACTGGCCACCAGGGCCTCGAGCGCCTGCAGATCCACCCGGCTGAGATCGCCGTCGAGCACCAGCAGCACCAGGTCGGCGCCGCGGCAGACCCGCTCGGCCAGCCGGGCCCGGCCGGCGCCATCGATCTCGTCGATGCCGGGGGTGTCGACCAGCTCCAGGGCCGCCAGACCGGCGACCGGCAGCGCCCACGGCACCGCCTGCTGGCTGCGGGTGCAGCCATGGGCCACATCGGTGGCCACCACGGCTTCTCCCACCAGGGCATTGATCAGGCTCGACTTGCCCACCCCCACCCTGCCGAACACTGCCAGCCGCAGCCGCCGCTGCTCCAGGCGCCGCACCTGGCCGTCGAGGCCGGCGAGTGGGCCGCCGAGAAGGCTGCGCTCCCGCCCGCTCAGCTCGAGCGACTGGCGCCACTGGTGCAGCAGCAGCAGGGCCCGCTCCGCTGTGGAGGGCGCCGTCATGGCCGGCGCCACCAGCCTGCGAGCACGGCGAGCACCGCCTCGGCACCGATCACCCCCACGAAGCCGCCGAATTCATCCACCACCACCCGCACACCGCCGCTGTTGCGCCGGAAGCCGGTGAGCAGCCGGTCGGCGCGGATCATCTCCGGCACGTATTCAACCGCCTCGCTTAGTTCGGCCGGGGTGCGCTCTCCCTGGCCTTCCAGCAGGGCCGTGAGCAGCCGCTCCCGGCTGGCTACCCCCACGATTTCGTCCACCTCATCGCCCAGCACGATCCACCAGGGGGCATGGTTGCTCAGCAGCTCAGGGCGGGCCCGATCGAGTGGTGTGGCCGCCGCCAGGGTCGGCGCGGCCACCCGCGGGGTCATCAGATCGCGAGCGGTGAGGTCGTTGAGCTGAAACACCTTGGCGATCATCGCCGCTTCATCCGCCTCGATCTGGCCCTTCTGGGAGCCGAGCCGGGCCAGCAATCGGATTTCGTCCTCGTCGGTGTTGATTTCGTTTTCGGCGGTGATCGCCGGCAGCAGCCGCTCCAGCAGCAGCACCAGCGGCGCCATCAGCAAGGAGAACCAGTGCAGGGGGCCGGCGCTGCTGAGGGCCACCGGCAGGGCGAGCCGGCTGCCGATCGCCTTCGGCAGGATCTCCCCCAGCAGGATCACCAGCACCGTGAGGCCGACCGAGAACACTGGCAGGGCCACGCCATCCACGCCCCGCCGCTCGAACACATGGGCGGCATAGCCGCCCAGCATCAGGCTGCCGAAGATGTTGAAGCCGTTGTTGGTGATGACCAGCACGGCCAGGGTGCGACCGAGCCGCTGGCGCAGCTGCTCCAGCCGGCGAGCTCCCCGCACCGGTTTCGTGCGGGCGGCGAGCTCGTGGATGCGCACCGGATTGACGGTGAGCAGGGCCGCTTCGACGCCGGAACAGAGGGCGGAGCCGACCAGCACCACCAGCACCAGGAGGCCCAGACCCAGCAGGTCATTCATGCGGTGGATGGGCCCTTGGCCATAACTCCATTCAACCTGCCGAGGCAATGGGGCCGCCGTCGCAGACGGGGTTGATCCAGACTGCCTGCTCAGCAGACCCGCCGCCAATCCTTGGACCATCCCCTGCCCGGAACCAGCCATGCGCAGCGGCGGCTGCGTTTTCTGGAGCAGCTGGGTGGGGCGGCAGCGGTGATCCCGGCGGCCCCCCTGGCTGTGCACCACGCCGACTGTGAGTGGCCCTTCCGCCAGAACAGCGACTTCTGGTATCTCACCGGCTTCGATGAGCCCGACGCCGTGGCCCTGTTCCTGCCGCACCGGCCGACGGGGGAGCGCTATGTGCTGTTTGTGGCATCCAAAGAGCCCAGTGCCGAGGTGTGGACCGGCTTCCGCTGGGGCACCGAGGGCGCCGTAGCCGCCTTCGGCGCCGACATCGCCCATCCGCTGACGGAACTTGAGCAGCGTCTCGGTGAGTACCTGCAGGGCGCCGAGGGGATCGCCTTCCGGGTGGGCCGGCATCCGGCGGTGGAGCCGCTGGTGCTGGCTGCGTGGGCCCGCCAGCTCGACCGCGCCCCCCGCAGCGGCCATGCCGCCCTGGGGTTGGTAGCCCCCTGCCCGATCCTGCACGGCCTGCGCCTGCGCAAGGGACCCGAGGAGCTGGAGCGGCTGCGGTTGGCCTGCCGGATTTCGGCTGAGGCCCACGAGCTGGCCCGCCAAGTGGTCCGCCCGGGGCTGAACGAGCGTCAGGTGCAGGCGGTGATCGAACAGCACTTCCTCGAGCAGGGGGCCCGCGGACCCGCCTACGGCTCGATTGTCGCCGGTGGCGACAATGCCTGCGTGTTGCACTACACCGCCAACAACGCCCCTCTCAACGATGGCGACCTGCTGCTGATCGATGCGGGCTGCTCGCTCAGCGACTACTACAACGGCGACATCACCCGCACCTTCCCGATCAACGGCCGCTTCACCGGCGAGCAGCGGGCCCTTTACGAACTGGTGCTGGCTGCCCAGCAGCAGGCGGTGGCGGCCGTGGCACCGGGGTTCACCGCCGAGGGCGTGCATGAGACGGCCCTGCGGGTGCTGGTGGAGGGGCTGCTGGAGCTGGGTCTGCTGGTCGGCGACGTCGACGGGATCCTTGAGCAGGGCGCCTATCGCCATCTCTACATGCACCGCACCGGCCATTGGCTCGGCCTTGATGTGCACGATGTGGGTGCCTACCGCCTAGGCGAGCACCACGTGGCGCTCGAGCCCGGCATGGTGCTCACTGTGGAGCCGGGCCTCTATGTGAGCGACCGGCTGCCGGTTCCCGAGGGCCAGCCCGCCATCGCTGAGCGCTGGAAAGGCATCGGCATCCGCATCGAAGACGACGTGGCCGTCACCGATCACGGCCACGAAACCCTCACGGCCGCTGCCCTGAAGGCACCGGGGGCCCTGGAGCGCTGAGCGCTCCAGGGGAGTGCCTCAGTCCAGCAGCTGCTCCAGGTGTGCGGCCAGGTCAGTGGTGCTGGGGAGCACTGCATCGGCGCCAGCCTCCAACAGCCGGGCTTCATAGACTGCGCGTGCCGCGGGGTGTTCGTGCAGGTGAGGCGGTGCCACCGCCAGGCTGACGAAGCGCTGCCCGGGGTACTGGGCACGAGCCCGCTGCACCGTGAGCACATCGGCCACCGTGTCGCCCAGATAGGTCACCGGCGCGGTTCCGGCCCCAAGGGGCTCCCCGGCCAGTCGGCTGGCCAGCCGCAGCAGGCCGGTGGGATCGGGTTTGTCCGGCGCCTCCCCCATGGCGATCAGGGGCGGATCGGCCAGGCCCAGGCGGGTTTCGAGCACGTAGCGGCAGGAGGCGGGTTCAGCGCCGCTCACGAAGCCATAGGCCAGTCCGGCCCTCGACAGAGCGCTGAAAAAGCCGGCCTCCACCAACAGCGGTTCGTCGCCGATGAAGCCCCGCCACTGGCTGGGATCCGCCGCGGGATCGCCGCCGAAATAAAAGCCCTCGAACACGGCCACAAGGTCTGAAAAAGCTGGCAGAGCATGGAGGCCTGCACGCCGCAGCAGCTCCAGCGAAGCCTCCCAGTCGTTGTTCCAGCGGCCTTCGCCCTTCAGGTCGTCGATGGCGCTGGGGTCGGGACGCTTGCCTTGGAAATGGTGCACGGTCTCGATAATGGCCCGGCGGTAGCTGGCGCTCACATCGCGGATCACCCCGTCGATGTCGAACAGCACCACGGCCCGCGGTGGGAGTGCTATCGGTCTGGGCTGCGGCATCAGGATCGGGCGTCGCGCTCGAACTGGGCGCTGGCGGCCGCGGTGGCGTCGCAGTCGAACAGGGCCTTCGCCAGGGAGGGGCTGATCGTGAAGGTGTTCAGGCCCGCGCCGCTCAGCCGGGTGAGTTCGCCAGGCTGACGCAGGCTGGCCACCAGCAGCCGCACGCTGGAGCCAACGCCGTCGAGGCTGCGCTGCATGGAGATCACCTCAGCGACGCCGTCGCGCCCCTGATCGGTGATCCGGCCGAGGTAGGGGGCGATGTAGGTGGCCCCCAGGGCCGCGGCAATCAGCACCTGGTGCGCCTCGTAGCAGGCGGTGAGGGTGACCGGTAGGCCCTCACGGCAGAGCTCGCGGGCGACGGCCGCGCCCTGGCGAGTGACGGGCAGTTTCACGGCGATGCGCCCGGGGGCCAGCGCGGCCAGGCTCTGGGCGCATTGCAGCAGGTCGGCCGCGTTGGCGCCCCAGGCCTGCAGGTGCAGTTCGGCGATGCCGTGGTTGAGGGCGACCTGGCTGAGCCGGGTGAGCTGGTTGAGGCTGCAGGCCTGATCGGCGCGCCGCAACAGGCTGGGGTTGGTGGTCACCCCATGGAACAAGCCGGTGGGCAGCCACTGTTGCCAGGCCTGGGGATCGGCCGAATCGAGAAACAGGCGCAGGGCCATGCCGGTGACTGGAATCGCTGGCGGCGAAGCGGCTGTTAGGTTAGTTGTTTGCCCGCTTGCCTTGAGCGCCGAGCCCATGACCGCCACCGAGAGCGCTCCAGGCGCTGTTGTGACCGAAGCGCCAGAGGATGTGATCACGGCCGCTGAGGACACCACCACCCAGGGGCGTCCGGTGATGCGTGGCGGCAGCGCTGCTCTGGCCACTGCCGTCATCGACGAAGACGGCGTTCCCTCCGGTTACACCCCTAAGGCCGATGAGGGCCGCTTCCTGTTGAAGATCCTCTGGCTGCCCGACAACGTCGCCCTGGCCGTTGATCAGATCGTCGGCGGCGGCCCCAGCCCCCTCACCGCCTACTTCTTCTGGCCCCGTG
>JBBASO010000042.1:12778-22858 GCA_040399265.1 Prochlorococcaceae cyanobacterium | reverse complement strand
GATCCTGGCGCTGTGGGGGCCAGTGCTGGTGCGGGGTGTGTCAGGGGGTGGCACTGGTGGGGGAGAGGCCCAGCTGCCATGTCTTGTTCGGTCCCCTCAGCCAGGGAGTCGGCCATAATGTGTAGACACCTCTTCACGAGGTCACACATGGCTACGAATCTCGCTCTCGATCAGGACCTGCTTGACCACGCCTTCCGATTGAGCGGTGAGCCCACCAAGAAGGCCGCCGTTACCCGCGCTCTGCAGGAGTTCATCGCGCGCCGGGAACAGCGCCAGGTGGCGGAGCTCTTCGGCAAACTCGAGTGGGACCCCGGCTACGACTACAAGGCCGAACGGGAACGCCAGCGGTGAGTCTGTTGGTCGACACTTCCGTCTGGTCGCTGGCCTTTCGCCGTGATGGCCAGCCTGGGCTGCCTGAAGTTGGCGCTCTCCGTGCCGCTCTCCTGGGCGCCGAGCAGGTCTTCACCACTGGATTGGTGCTACAGGAAGTGCTGCAGGGTTTTGCAGGCCCCAAAAACCGGGACCAGCTCGTGGAGCGTCTTTCTGGGCTCGCCTTTCTTCAGCCCGACAAACAGGACCACATCGCAGCCGCCGAGATCCGCAATGCCTGCCGCCGTCGGGGTGTACAGATCGGAACCATTGATGCCCTGCTTATCCAACTCAGCCAGCGCTATGACCTGACCCTGCTAACAACCGACAAGGACTTCCATGCGGCCGCTCAGCATGTGGATGTCCGTTTATGGACAATCGGGTGAGGCAACTCCACCACCGCACTCCATTCCGGCTGGTGCAACCCCAACCCATCGGCACCATGCCGCCGCGGGATCACCAGGCTGCGGACAGGTGTCACCGGATCGGCATCGGCGATGCACAGCGCCAGTTCGTTCTCCAGCAGCACCCGGCGTTCAGCACCTCATCAGCATCGAGCCCAGCGTCGCCGTCAGCCAGGAAACGCTCCAAGCGATGATCGATCAGCTCGCGCTCGGATTCAGTGAGTTCCGCGATACGAGAGGACGCTGCACCACCGTTACGGCCCACAAGGGGCGTGATATCGCGCCACCGCTACTCCGTCAGATCGCCAAGGACATCGGCATGTCGTTGGCCGATTTCGGCTGCTTTAAGGCTTGGGTCTGATTGTCTTACTGACGATCTTGATCTTCAGGCTGAAGACAGCAGGGCGGTGCTTGACTGATCCATCCAGCGTTCCTCCGTTCAGCAGGTTGAATCCACCTTTGCCAGGGCATCCGGCTGGATGCGCGGCTGCCTCCATGTCTGGTGCTGCTGCTGGCGTGATCGGCCTGTTGGCGGTGCTGCTCGGCTGGCCCCAGAGCGCTCGGGCCGGCGCGCTGGTGCTGCAGGTGGCGCCCCTGCACAGCCGCACCCCGGCTGGCCCCTGCCCCACCACCATCAGCCTGGTGGAGACCCACCAGCCCTACCGCGAGGGCAGCTACGGCGTCGACGGCAGAGCGGCGCTGACGCCGATCGCCACGGGCTGGAGGCTGAGCGGCCGCGATCGCTTCAGCGCCACCTGGCAGGCCCGGCTGCTGCCGGCCTGGCGCGGCTGCGTCGCCTCCGCCGGCATCGTGCGCTTCGCCGATCAGCCATTCCGCGATCACTCCTACCTGCGCCTGCGCTTTAGCGACGGCATGGTGCAGCTGATTCTCGACATGACCGGTCGGCGCGACCCCAACGGCTACACCCCGGCGATCTTCACAGCCGCTGTGAGCCAGGGGCAGCCCGTCTGGAGCTGGGGCGGCTCCGACTGAGCGGGCCCCGTTGCGCCGCCGACTACGGTTTCAACCCGGCATGCCGCACCGTGTCCATTCTCGGCAGACAGGCCATTCTCGCCGCCATCGACGAAGGGGCCATCACGATCACACCCTTCTGCCCGGAACGGCTGGGTCCGGCTTCGGTGGATCTCACCCTGGCCAGCACCTTCCGCGTGTTCCGCAAGGTGCACCAGGTGATCGCGGTGGGCGACAGCACCGATTACCGGGCGTTCACCGACAAGATCGAGATTGAAGCCGGCGGCAGCATCCTGATCATGCCCGGTGAGACTGTGCTGGGCATCACCCAGGAGCGGCTCACCCTCGGGCCGGGGCTCTGCGGCTGGTTGGAGGGGCGCAGCCGCTTTGCCCGCCTCGGCCTGATGGTGCATATCAGCGCCCCGTTCATGGGGCCCGGCATCGATAGCCAGCAGGTGCTGGAGATGAGCAACTTCGGCCCGGCGCCGCTGGCGGTGGCGCCGGGGCTGCCGATCTGCCAGTTCGTTTTCCAGAAGCTGGAGGGCAGCGAGCGCTACGCCGGCCGCTTCGCCGGCCAGACCCACCAGAGCTTCTGAACCGGGTCTCCGCGCCACCCGCCATGCCGTCCGCCTTGCCTCTGTACGGCAACCCGCCGCCACCGGCGTTCTGAGCTGCGTAACGTTTTGTTGTAACTGCTCTGTTTCCGTGGCCAACCCCGGTTCCGACCTCGGCCTCAGCCGTCAGTTCAGCCTGGAAGCCCAGTCGCGGGCCATCGATGCCTGCGATGACCCGGCCGAGCTGCGCCGCATCGCCAAGACCCTGCTCAACGCCTGGCATATGCAGGCCGACATGACGCGCCATTACGGCGCCCAGGCCATGGGGATCACCAGCCGCACGCCCTGAGCATCGCCCCGCTGACGTCGGGGCGAGCGGCCGGTGCCGATCCCCCCCACCTCAGAACATGCGCAGCTCCCGGCTCACCGTTGGCGCCCGCCGCTCATTGCCGCGCCAGGATCTGGCGCATCTGCTCCTTGAGGTCGTCGACCGGGGTGCCACTCACGTCCACCAGCGCCCGCTTGACGCGGCCGGCATAGGCGAAGGGGGGCCTGTAATCGGGCATGGCCGGCGAGCCGGGATCGGCCCCCACCGCCACCCCGGCGGCCAGGCCGAGGCTGAGGGGAATGGTCACCGGCAAGTCGCCCTCGCCCACGGGCTCGCCATCGATGAACAGCACCACCTTTGCCGGGGTGCCTTTGCCATTGGCGATGTCGGGCGCGCCGGTGGGGGTGAATTCGGCACTCACGATGTGGTGGCCGGCCGGGATCGGGCCGCTGGAGCGCACGTGGAAGAACTGCTCGGCCACGTAGTTGTAGCCGTAGGTGAGCAGGCCGTTCTGCACGTAGAAGGCGAAGCCGCCGTCGTTGCCGCCCATGCTGAACAGCACCCCCTCGGCACCGCCCTCGGGCACCTCCAGCTCCACCGAGATCGAGTGGGGCCGGTTCAGCACCCGCGGCGCCGCATTCAGGGGCACCATCTGGGTGCCGGGGAAATAGATGTAGCGCTGGCGGTCGGCGGTGATCTGGGGCCGCTCCACCGCGAAACGCAGGGTGCCGCGGCTGTCGATCGGCAGCACGTTGTACTTGCCGGCCTCCACGTACCACATGCCGATCATGGCGATCAGGCGATCTCGCTCGCTGGCGGCAAGGTTGTTGGTTTCGGCGAAATCCTCGTGGAGGTTGTAGAGCTCCCAGCCTTGGGCATCGAGCTGAATCAGCTGGTCGTAGCTGATCGGATCGCCGAAGCGCCGGCCCGATTCCACAAACGAGGTGCCGGGCCAGGGGCACACCGCCCGCCAGCCATCGTGATACAGCGAGCGGTGGCCGAACATCTCGAAGTACTGGGTGAGATGCAGGCTCGGCGCTGCTGGATCAGCGAAGCAGGAGGTGAGCGAGAAACCCTCGATCGGGCTCTGGGTCACCCCCTTGATCGTGGTGGGCGCCTCGATGCCGAGGGCCTCGAGCACGGTGGGCACCATGTCGATCGCATGGCAGTACTGGGAGCGCACCTCGCCGCGGGCGGCGATGCCCTTGGGCCAGCTCACGATGAATGGATCGCTCGTGCCGCCCCGGTAGGTCTCGCGCTTCCAGCGGCGGAAGGGGGTGTTGCCGGCGTGGGTCCAGCCCCAGGGGTAGTGGTTGAAATACTTCGGCCCGCCGATGTCATCGATGGCGGCGAGATTCTGCTCGAGGTTCTCCGGCACGTTGTTGAAGAACTTGCCCTCGTTCACTGAGCCCGTGGGTCCGCCCTCGGAGCTGGCGCCGTTGTCGGAGATCACCATGATCATGGTGTTGTCGTACTCGCCGATCTCCTTGAGGAAAGCGATCAGCTCGCCGATGTAATGGTCGGTGTGCTCCAGGAAACCGGCAAACACTTCCATCATGCGGGCGTAAAGACGCTTCTCCTCACCGGAGAGGCCGTTCCAGTCGGGCACATCCGGGTCGTGGCGCGACAGCACGGTGTCTGGCGGGACGATGCCCAGTTCCTTCTGGCGCGCGAAGGTGTACTCGCGGTAGGCGTCCCAGCCGCCATCGAACTTGCCCTTGTACTTGTCGGCCCACTCCTTCGGCACGTGGTGGGGCGCATGCATGGCGCCGGTGCAGAAGTACATGAAGAAGGGTTTGTTGGGCGCCACCTGCTTGGAGTCGGCGATCATCGCCTTGGCCTTCGCCACCAGATCGGGGGTGAGGTGGTAGCCCTCCTCCGGTGTGGCGGGCGGTTCCACCTGGGCGTTGTCTTGCACCAGTTCGGGGTAGTACTGGTGCGTGTCACCGCCGAGAAAGCCGTAGAAGCGCTCGAAGCCGCGGCCCAGGGGCCAGCGGTCGTAGGGGCCCGCCGCCGAGGTCTGCTCGGCGGGGGTGAGGTGCCACTTGCCGATGGCGTAGGTGTTGTAGCCGTGCTGCAGCAGGATCTCGGAGAGGAATCCGTTCTCGAACGGGATGATGCCGTTGGAGCCGGGGAACCCCATCGACCCCTCGGTGATGCAGGCCAGGCCGTTGGAGTGGTGGTTGCGGCCGTTGAGCATGCAGCTGCGCGACGGCGAACAGAGCGCCGTGGTGTGCATGTTGTTGAAGCGCAGGCCGTCGGCCGCCAGGGCATCGAGGTTGGGGGTGGCGATCGGGCTGCCGTAGCAACCCAGCTGGCCGAAGCCCGTGTCATCGAGCACGATGTAGAGCACGTTCGGGGCCCCTTCCTTGGCCCGGTTGGGCATCGGCCAGGCCGGGGTCGATACATCGGCGGTGCGGCCGATCACACCTGGGAAAGAGGCGCCGGAGCGGTATTCCTGCAGGGCCATGGGGGAGAAGCGATGCTCTGCTCAGACCGTAGCCATGACTACGGGGACGATCCAACAGCGATCAGGATTCATCAGCCCCGTGAGCCGGTCGCTGTCTTCCTGCAGGTTTCGCTGGCGGCGACCATCGGAACAGCAGCGGATCCGAGCTCCCCGATCGGCACCAGCCAGCAGCTGTCGCCGCGTCTGCGGCCATTGCTGCCTGGAGCTGGGTGTGGCCTGCTCAATCAGGCCTGCTGAATCAGGCCAGGGTCGCTGCGAAGCGGCGATTCACCTCCTCCCAGTTCACCAGGCTCCACCAGGCGTCGATGTACTCGGGGCGGCGGTTCTGATAGTGCAGGTAGTAGGCGTGCTCCCACACATCCAGGCCCAGCAGGGGGGCGCCCCGCTCGATGCCCCGCAGCTCCATCAGGGGGTTGTCCTGGTTGGCGGTGCTGGTGATCGCCAGGCTGCCGTTGGGCCTGCGGATCAGCCAGGCCCACCCCGAGCCGAAGCGGCCTGCTGCGACCTGGTTGAACTGGGCCTGCATCGCCTCCAGCGAGCCGAAGCTGGCCTCGATCGCCGCCAGCAGCTCCGCCGAGGGCTCGCCCCCCTGCCCTGGCGGTGCCATCACCGCCCAGAACTGGCTGTGGTTCCAGTGGCCGCCGCCGTTGTTGCGTACCGCGTCCCGCACCGCCGCAGGCACGCGGGCGATCTGCCCCTGCAGAGCATCGGGGCTCAGCTCGGCCAGCGCCGGGTAGGCCGCGATCTGGGCGTTGAGGTTGGCCACGTAGGCGGCGTGGTGCCGGTCGTGGTGGAGCGCCATCGTGGTGGCGTCGATCACCGGCTCGAGAGCTTCGGCGCTGTAGGGCAGCGGCGGCAGGCTGAACGCGGCCCAGGCCGGGCACGCCCCGGTGAGCAGCAGCACCAAGGCCGCCAGGCTGCTCAGCAGCATTCCGCTCAGCGGGCGCGCACGCATCGGATCAGGGCCAGCACTCGCCCCAGCCTGCTCGATCAGCCGACAAAACGCTTGTAGAGCCAGCGCACGAAGCCCCCCAGCAGCGGCACCGGGCCGAAGGTGGGGCCCACGAAATCGAAATAGTCGCGGTGATCGCAGATCCTGCCCTCGCCATCGAACAGCAGCCGGGTGGTGCCGGGATACACAAACTCGATGCCTTTGATCTTCAGACCCATCTCCCATTCCACGAAGGCCGCATCAGCCTCGATCGCAATCGCACCGGCCGTGAGATAAACGTCGTCGCAGCGTTTCAGCAGATCCTCCTGGGCGGTGATGAACGCGGCAATGCCCTGCCGCTCCTGGGTGGGGTCGCGGAAGTGCACGTCGTCGGCGTAAACCTCCCGCCACTGCGCCTCGCTTGGCCCGGGGGCGCCGTAGGGCTTGCTGAACAAGGCGCGCAGCTGGGCAGTGTCCACCGTGATCGGCAGCGAGGGCTGCCGCCAGGATGGCGCAAGGTCAGGCGACGCGTTGACGGGCGGCGATGGCGGGCAGCAGCTGCCGCATCGCCAGCGGCTGCAGCACCAGATCGAGCAGCACCACCAGGAAGATCAGGGCCAGCATCTGGGCGGCAAGCGGTTCGACCGCCGCCGCGGCGATGCCCCGCAGGTGGGGCAGTTCCTCGGTGAGTGACACGGCGAGTGCCAGGGGCACGGCGGCCCGCAGGCCGCAGCCGGCCACGATCAGTCGGTCGCCGCGGGCAAAGGCCGGTGGGCGGAGCACCAGCCAAACCCCCACCAACCGAGCCAGGGGCAGCACCAGCGCCAGGCCCAGCCCCACCGGTAACACCGTGATCAGCGCCTCCGGCTTCACCATCAGCCCGAGCAGCAGCAGCACCGTCAGTTCGGCGGCGGTGTTGAAGGGCTGCATCACCCGCCCCAGCGCCTGCTGCTCGAAGCGGTCGATTCGGTAGTGGCCATTGGAGAGGCACACCCCGGCCAGAAACACCGCCAGCAGGCCGCCACCCCCCAGCCACTGGCCGAAGCCATAGGCCACGAAAGCGAGGGCCACGGCCACCAGCAGGAGCTGCTGGTCGGAGCGCACCAGTCGATCGATCAGCCGCGGTGCCAGGGCTCCCACCGCCACCCCGGCACCCAGCCCGGCCAGCACATGCAGGGTGAGTGCCCCCAACTGCTGCGGCAATCGGCTCGACAGGGCCGCGTGCAGCGCCGCCTGGTGCTCCCCATGGGGCTGGCCCTGCAGGATTGCGGCGGCAAACCCGAAGCCCAGCAGCGCCATCACCGTGCTGAGGGCCGTCTCAAACTCCAGCAGATGGCTGAGGCGGCCGCTGACGCTGTGGCGCAGGGCCACCAGCAGGTCCTCCAGGGCGCCGCTGTCTGTCGCCGCCAGACAACACACCCCTAGCCAGACAACCGCCGGCGGCAGCCCCCCCGGCAGGGCCGGTGCCAGCCACGACAGCGCCAGGCCGGTGATCAACACCGTGATCAGCAAGCCCAGCGTGCTCAGCCGCAGGCCGGCGGCCTTCATGCCGCGGATGCGGCGCAGATCGGTGCGCAGCCCGGCATAAAACAGCAGCAGCGCCAGGCTCACCCGGTGCAGGGTCTCGAGCTGCAGGGGCCCCAGGAGCTGGCTGTGGGCCAGCAGATCGGTGGGGATGGCGAGGCCCAGCAGCAGCACGGCCGCCGCCCCCGGCAGCCGCCAGCGCGCCGCCAGCCGGTCGACGGCCAAGGCCGCCAGATAGATCAACCCCAGTCCGAGGAAAAAGCCCCGCGGCAACAGGGTTCCAGCCAGGTGGGCGCCGGCTTCGGCCTCGGTGGTTTGCAGCAAGAGCAACGCCAGCACCTGCAGCTGAAGTGCAGGGATTCTCGCTCCGCAAGCCAGGGCGAGACGATGCAGCCGCTCGCTGCTGCATCGGCCATGACGGCTTCGGCGGATTCCGCAGCGGGCCCCCGCTGGTTAGTGCCCGGAGAAGTGGATGGCTTTCTGGGCCTGGGGTTCGACAACCGCATCCAGATCCTGCTGATCCTCGGGCTCTGCCGGGGGGTGCTCGGCTACCCGGAGCAGCTGCTGCTGGGCAACCTCGCCTAGGCCCTGCAGGCCCAACGCCTGCGCACCGCACTCCCCTACGGCATCAACACCGTGAGCCTCTTTGCCGACGTGTTTCTGGTGATGCTGCCCGTGAAGCTGACGGCGGAGAATGCCGGGCTTTCAGCCGAGGCGGCGGTGCGGCTGTCCTGGCAGGCGGGCATGTTGGCCTGCCTGGGTTCGGGCCTGATCGAAGCGGCCGGGGTGTGGGCGGCAGCTGGCCCCTTGGCTATCTGTTGATGGCCGTGGTGTTTGGCCTGGCCAGCCGGGTGAGGCGATGAGAGTTGCGATCAGTGGATCCCACAGCCTCGGCAAATCCACGCTGGTGCACGATTTTAAGGCTGCACACCCCGACTTCCAGTTGTTTGATGAGCCCTACCGGGAGCTCGTCGCCCGCCGTGAGCGCATCCATTTCGCCGAGCGGGCCAGCCAACGCTGCAACCGGTTGATGACGCAGCACGCCATCGATCGCATTAACCAGGCCCGACTGGAGAGCCCCGGTATCCCGGTGATCTGCGACCGCAGCTGTCTCGATTTCATCCCCTATTCCCACTACGCCCTCGCCATGGGAAGCAGTGAGGGCCTGCCATTCGAGGAACGGCTCAGCACCGTGGAGATGCGCCCCGACATGCAGGACAAGAACGGGTTGACGTTCCCTTCCGACATCAACGCCGCCTTCATCGAGCAACTCTGGGGCACGATCCTCGACAGTCAGGCCCTCAGCAGTTATGACCTGATTGTTCTCCTGTCCCTCACGGGCGACCCCAGCATCGATCCCCGCATGGAGAACGACGGCATCCGCTCGGTGGAAACGGCCTATCGCGCCTGGGTGGATGCGGCGTTCAAGCAGCTCTATCGCCACGACCTGCCGATCCGCAGTCCCCAGTGCTGCCGCGTGGTGGAGATCAGCGGCTCCAGGGCCGAACGGGTGAAGCGGCTCGACCAGGAGCTCGGGATCCGCTGAACCACCTCGCCCTGCCACCGATTTCCGGCCGCGAGGCCGAGATTCAGGCGCTTCTGCAGCGGAGGCCCGAGCCCGGGACTTCGCGCCAGGCCAGTGCGCGCCTCGCCTCGATCCATTCGGCCTTTGCCTGTGCGCTGCACATGCACCAGCCCACGATTCCCGCCGGGCCGGATGGCCAGCTGATCTCCCATCTTCAGTGGATGCTCGACCATCCCGGTGTGGGCGACAACCACAATGCCGAGCCGTTCGCTCACTGCTACCGGAGGCTGGCTGACATTCTTCCCCAGCTGATCGCCGAGGGCTGTAACCCGCGGATCATGCTCGATTACTCCGGAAACCTGCTCTGGGGCTTCGAGCAGATGGGCCGCCACGACATCCTCGACGCCCTGCGCTTCCTCGCCTGCGATACCCGCATGCAGCAGCACGTGGAGTGGCTTGGCACCTTCTGGAGCCACGCCGTGGCCCCCTCCACGCCGATCCCCGACATCAAGCTGCAGATCCAGGCCTGGCAGCAGCACTTCGCGGCCCTGTTCGGCGATGAGGCCCTGCAGCGGGTGCAGGGCTTCTCCCCGCCGGAGATGGCCCTGCCCAACCATCCCGATACCCTGTTCGCCTTCGTGCAGGCACTGCGCGACTGCGGCTACCGCTGGCTGCTGGTGCAGGAGCACAGCGTTGAAAACCCCGACGGCACCCCGCTCAGCCGCGAGCAGGCGCTGGTGCCCAACCGGCTGGTGGCCCGCAGCTCCAGCGGTGAGGTGGCCACGATCACCGCCCTGGTCAAGACGCAGGGCTCCGACACCAAGCTGGTGGGCCAGATGCAGCCCTGCTACGAGGCCCTGGGGCTGAACCGGGTGCCGTTGGCAGGCCGCTCCATCCCGCCGCTGGTGGTGCAGATCGCCGACGGCGAGAACGGCGGCGTGATGATGAACGAGTTCCCCTCCGCCTTCTTCCAGGCCCACCGGCGCCTGGCTGAGGGCAGCGA
>JBBASO010000042.1:5272-12678 GCA_040399265.1 Prochlorococcaceae cyanobacterium | reverse complement strand
ACCGTGGCCCTCAACGGCAGCGAGTACCTCGAGCTGCTGGCGTCAGTGGGCCTCAAGGAGGCCGACTTCCCGCCGATCCAGGCGGTGCAGCAACACCGGCTCTGGCAGCGGGTGGGCGAGCCAGATTCGGGGGAGCCAGCTGTGGGGGGTGCAGGTTCCGGCGGTCCCGGCCGCGCCGCAGTGGAAACCGCGATCGCCGCACTTGCCGCCGCCGATGGCTCGTTCTCGATGGCTGGCGCCTCCTGGACCAACAACCTCAGCTGGGTGGAGGGCTACGCCAACGTGCTCGAGCCGATGCAGCAGCTCAGCGCCTGTTTTCACCAGCACTTCGATCCGCTGGTGGCGGCGGATCCGGCCGTCAGGGCGACACCGGCGTATCAGCAGGCGCTGCTGCCCCTGCTGCTGCTGGAGACCAGCTGCTTCCGCTACTGGGGCCAGGGCACCTGGACCGACTACGCCCGCGAGCTGCACCGCCGTGGCAGCGCGACCATAGTGGGCGCTCATCCGTCTGCCACCGATGAAAGAGATCAGTCTGCTTGAGGTGGTGCTGCGGACTGTCGCACGTTTTGCGGCCGTTTCCGGTGTGATCGGCCTGCTGCTGTGGGTCACCTGGGTGATGCTCGACGTCAAGAGCATGCAGTCGGGATTCACCCTTCCCACCTGAGCTGCCCTGCTGAGCGGTTCAGCCCTTCAGGTCGTCGATCCGTCGTTTCAAGTCGTCCAGCTCGCGCTTCAGCTCGGCCTGAGACGGGGTGCGGTCGTCATCCTCTTCCGCAAGATGCGAGGAGCCGCTGCCTGCCTCGTCAGGGGCGTAGCCGTTCAGGCTGCGGAACATCAGACCACCACCGCTGGCGATCATCACCACATAGACGGCAAGCTGCCAGAGCGTGGCTGGCATCAAGCTGATGCGCACGCTGTTCAGCACCCCCGCAAACAGAGCTGCCAGCGATCCCCACAGCAGCAGCTTGCCCCAGCGCTGAAACTGCCCGGCGAACAGCAGGCAGACGCCGATCCCCAGGGGGATCATCAGCAGCCCCAGCCCGGGGGTGCCCCACGGAAACAGCGGCCCACCCGCCGCTGAACCCCAGCCGCCGCCATAGCGCCCCCAGGGTGAAAGAGCACCCTGAATGGCGCCATCGGAGCGCACCATCACCTGATTCATGAACAGAAAAATGCCACTGCCGAAAAGACATCCGCCGATGATGAACTGAACGATGTCCCCGGCAGGATCACGGGCCGGGCGGTTCAGTGGGCGGGGCATGGCAAGGGATGGTCTGACAACCCGGTGATCAGCCTAGGCGTGGTGTTTCACCGGGTCGCTGGCCGAGCCGCAGCTCAGGGTCGCTAGCTGAGCCGCAGCTCAGTGGGCGTAGTGCCGGCCGCGGTAGGTGAGTTCGCGGGTGGGGGCGGCCGGCTTGGGCTCATCGTGGTGGGCATCCACGTAGGCCACGCCGCGGTAGGCCTTGGCCATCAGGAACTGGGCATCGTCAAGGCGCTGGGCCTTGAGCATCTTGGTGCGGATCAGATCGAGCACGTTCATCACGGTCTCCACAGTGCCCGCGTCCCCGTTGCCTGGCGCGGAACGATCTGCGTCCACCTGGAAGGCGGACCAACGTGCCTCTATTAAAGCGTTCGGTAGCGGTTGTTACAACGAGTGGGATCGAAAAGCTTCCGCTTTCTTCGCATTTCGCCCCTGTGCGGGTCGCCGCCGCCCGGCCGGTGGCTCTTTGCAGGCGTAGCGTGAACTGAAGGAGGCTGGCGATGCCCTATCCCGACAGCCCGATCCCGGGCGACGAACAGCAGCGGCAGCGGGCCCTCGAGCGCTATGGCGTGCTCGACACCGACTCTGACGACCACCTGCAGAGGCTGGTGCGCCTGGCGGCCCGGGTGATGGAGACCCCCACCGCTCTGATCTCCTTGGTGGACGGAGATCGCCAGTGGTTTCTGGCCCGGCATGGCCTCGACGCCAGCGAAACACCGCGCCAGATGGCCTTCTGTGCCCATGCCATCTGCGCCGAGGAGGCGCTGGTGGTGCCCGATGCCCGGCTGGATCCGCGCTTCTGCACCAATCCGCTGGTGACCGGCCCGCCGGCGATCCGCTTCTACGCCGGCGCCGTGCTGCAGAGCCCTGAGGGGTACAACCTCGGCACCCTGTGCGTGATCGATCAGAACCCCCGGCAGCTCAGCCGCTTCCAGGTGGACACGTTGCAGGATCTGGCCCAGCTGGTGCTGCGGGAGCTGGAGCTGCGGCGCCTCTCCACCCTCTGCCCCATCAGTGGCGCCCTGCGCAGGGATGTGTTCCTGGCCTTGGCCGGGCGTGAACTGAGCCGCAGCGCTGATCGGCTGGGCGAGGTGGCGCTGATGCTGCTGGATCTCGACAACTTCGAGATGATCAACCACAACTGGGGTCTGGCGGCTGGCGATCAGGTGCTGCGTGCCGTCGCGGCGGTCTGTCAGGCCTCGTTGCGCCCCGGCGAGCTCTGTGGGCGCTTCGGCGACGACAGCTTCGCCCTGCTGCTGCTGGGGGAGGATCTCGATCAGGCACGGCTTCGGGGCGAGGGTCTGCGCCAGGAGGTCGGTGCGCTGAAGGGGGTGTTCAGCAGTGCCGGCCACCGGCTGCGGCTCAGCGGCGGACTCACGCTGGCGGTTCCGGGTGAGAGCGGCCCTGAGCCCCTGCTGGGACGGGCCGAACGGGCCCTTGCGCTCGCCCAGACCAACGGCCGCGATCAGATCGCCCTGGTGCTGAACCGTGGCGCCTGAGCTGCATCCACGCTCTCAAACCCGCTGCACCCCCCCGCTGCTACTTCAACTGCCACTCCCGCTGCCACCATCACAGGCACGTCTCTGCCGCCGCCCATGATCCGCTCCTGCGCCGCTGCCCTGGCGCTCGCATTGCTCGCCGCCGCCGCCCAGGCCGCCCCGTTCAGTTTTGATCCGGTGTCGTTCGCCGGATTCGCCAATGCCACCTTCAAGAAGCAGGGGAGGCCCCTGTTCGTAAAGAACCTGGGCACCTGCCTGCGCGAAGGTAAGGACCGCAGCGGCTACCGCTGCCTCAGCGGCGAGTTGCTGGAGGATCTGCCGGCCCGTCAGGGCCGCAATTTCTGCACGTTGGAAGCCATCTGGTACGTGCCGAGCAGCCGCACGGTGCAGCTGCGCAGCGGTGCCTGCCAGTTCCGCAGCGACCGCCAGCGGATGATCGATCAGGGCCAGCAGCTGCTGCGCCAGGGTCTGGAGCAGCTGGAGAACAACAGCCGCTGATCGGGGCCCGTTCAGCCCAGCAGCGGCCCACCGTCATTGCGGGAGATCGCCACCACCCCCGGCCGCGGCGGCCGGCCCGGGGCGCGGGCCGGCCAGTTGGAGCCGAGCGGCACCTGGCGGAGCTGCTCGAAGCGGCCGCCGTCGCGGTCTTCGAGGGTGTGGGCCTGGAACTCCTCCGCGCCCTGGTCGCGCGTGCCGTTGGTCTCGCCCGGGTGCTGCACCGCCAGAAACAACGTGGTTTCGGCGCTGTCAAAACAGGGCCCGCACAGCTCGCATTCCATCGGGCCGCTGGCGAACAGCAGGGCCTGGCCGGCTCGAGGACCGCTGGCGGGGAACAGCCAGCAGGCGTTGTTGCCGAATACATCCAGCCCGCTACTGCTGGTGGAGCGGTCGGTGACCATCCACAGGTTTCCGCGGCGGTCGATCGCCAGGTTGTCTGGGTTCGCGAAGCCCATGCCCCCCTGCCAGGGGGTGCCGCCAGTGGCCACCATCCGCCAGCGGAAGCCGCTGGCATCCCCCTGCTGGAGCCCGTCGCTGAGGCGCATCATCCAGCCGTAGAGCCAGCTCGCCTCACCGCGCGGCCCCCGGAAGATCGCCGGATCGGCCCGGCCGTCGCCGTCGCTGCCGCTGGCCGTGAAGGCGATCAGCAGATCGCCGGTGCGCGGATCGATGTCGGTGTCCTCCGGGCGTGCCGCCGGCGTCGCCCCGATCGCATTGGCCGCCAGGTGGGCATCGATCAGGATCGCCCCCTGGCGTTCCTCGCCTCTGCCGGGGTAGAGGTCGGCGAGCGTGCGGTGCTGCTTGAGGTAGGCCGCCAGCTCGGTGTCGTTGGTGAGGGCCTCGGCACCGGGCTGGCGCCGGTCGCGGTGCGGCACCAGCGTGGGTTGGTTCAGATCGAAGCGGGCGTAGTGGCTCGGGCGCAGCGGCGCCAGGGGCGTGTCCGGTGCCAGGGCCAGCCAGCGCCCGGTGCCATCGGGGTTGAATTGGGCCGCCTCGAGCCGGCCCCGCTCCAGCAGGCGCGAATTGGTCGGATCGGCCGGGTCGCGCACCACCTCCTCGCTCACGAACCGGTAAAGGTGGCCGCCGTGGCGGTCGCAGCCTGAGAACACCACCAGGGGCCGGCCGGCCGAGGCCTGCACCGCCACCGCCTCATGGCGGAAGCGGCCAAGCCAGCTGTGCTTCACCGCCGGCTGCTCCGGCCGGCGCGGATCGAGCTCCACCATCCAGCCGTACTTGTTGCCCGCCAGGCCGAAGGGGTTGCCCAGGCCGTCGAGACGGGTGTCATCGAAGCGGAAGGGCCGCTCCGTCGGCGACGGCGAGGACCCGTCGGCATAGACCCGCTCCACCACCTGGCTCTGCACGTTCTCCTCGGCTGAGAGCACCGTGCCCCAGGGGGTCTGGCCGCCGGCGCAGTTGGCGAAGCTGCCGATCACCTGATCCCCCAGGCCATCGTCGTAGCCCAGGCGCTGGCTGCGGCGGAACACGGCCGCGGCTGGACCGCTGCAGCGCAGCCGCTGCTCCGGTTGCTGCCAGCCGCTCAGGCCGGTGATGCGCCGATCGAAGCGGCCGCTCGCCGGGCGCCAGCCGCCGCCTTCGCCCCGGGCGATCTCGGCCACGCCGATGCCCAGATCGGCCATGGCGGCGCTGGCCACCGCCAGCAGCGGCGGGCGCAGCGGGTCGTCCGCCGCCAGCGCCCCCGCGTCGACGCTGCCCCCGCGCGCCGCCAGCGCCTCAATCAGGGCCGTGAAGGGCAGGGTCTCGCCTGTGGCTTCGCTGAATCCCTCCGTCCATACCCGTGGGCTGATGTATTCAAAATTCACCGTGAGCAGGGCGCGACCGTCTGCCAGCGGGGTGAAGGCCAGGTAGTCGTTGTTGAACCCGAAGCGACCATCGGCCAGCCGATCGCCCCAGGTGAACAGCAGCCCGCCCCGGTAGCCCTCCGGCAGCACCAGGCGGTCTTCGATGGCGATGCGGCTGTAGAGCGCTCGCTGCTGCGCCGCTGTACGGCCGTCGCCGGGCAAGGGTATCGGCCCTGGAAGGGGCTCGAACGGCAGCCCGCTGGTCGCGCCGCCGCTGGGCCCTCCGGCGATGGGCCTGCCGGCGAGGGCTGGAACTGCCATGCCGGCGGCTCCCAGGCCCAGCAGTTCGATCAGCAGGTTGCGGCGGTTCATGGTGTGGAGGAACAGGCTGCGGTGCGGGTCGGGCTGAGCAGTGCCAGGCGGTTGGCCTGCAGAGGATTGAAGTTGTCGTCGCTCACCAGCAGCAGGCTGGGGCGTCCGTCCGCCAGCGGTGGGCCTGGGCTCAGGCCCTCCCAGTTGTCGGGGCTCAGCCCGGCAGCGATCAGATCCCAGTCGGCCAGCGGGGCCAGGGCCGGTGCGTTCGCGTTGGGCAGCGCGTAGAGGGCCAGCCGGATCCGCCAGCTGAACGGGGGCTCGAAGCGCCGCAGCAAGGCCAGCAGCCGGTCTGGCGCGACCACCAGCAGGTCGGTGAGGCCCCAGCCCTTGCCCGGCAGCAGCAGGGCACCCTGCGGGACCGCGGCCGGTGGGCTGCTGTGGGGATCGGCCCCCACCGGCCACTGCCAGCGCAGTAGCCGCACTGCGGTCGGCGGGTCTTGCAGCAGCGGCTGCTCCGCCGCCAACAGCAGCGCCGGCGCCTGCCCGGGCTGGCTGGCCGGCAGCAGGGCCAGCGATTCGGGCCCGGCGTTGCTCGCCAGCCCCCGCCCCTCGCCCGGTTGCCAGTCGGCCGGCAGCGGCAGCGTGGCCAGCAGCAGCCCCGTCGTGGCGTCGTAGCGCAGCAGCTGGGCCGGCCGCTCCGCCGTGCGGCGCCCTTCGCTGGCCACCCACAGCTGTCCGGCCAGCAGCACCATCGCCTCGCCATCGAGCGGTTGCTGCCCGGGCCGCTGCAGCGGCAGCACCTGCAACAGCCGCGGCCGGTCGCCGCCGCTGCCGCCCCAGCGCAGCACGCTCGGTTCAGGGGCATCGCTGAGCAGCAGCAATTCGCCGCTCGTGGGATCGAAACGGGCGGCGGAGAAGCCGCCAATCGCCTGGCCGTCAGCCCCGCGGCGGGGCAGCTCCAGCTGCCGCACCAGTTGCCAGCCCGCAGGCGGCGGACAGGGCAGCAGCACGGCGTGGGAGCGCAGCGGCGCGGGCACCGCCGCCACCACTCCTGCTGCGCCAGGTATTCCAGCTGCCGTTCCAGCTGCCATTCCAGTCGCCGTGCAGGCCAGCAGGGCCCCCAGGCTGAGGAGAGCGGTACCGGCGCAACGCAGCTTCTGCACCCCCCCATCCTTGGCGACGGTCGACCGCCCTTCGGCAGTCCAGAACACACCCCGTCTCACGGACCGGCGCCGCTGGCGTCTGGATCCACCGGCAGGCCCCGCGCGGCGAGGGCGGCGCGGCGGGCGAGCAGCAGCAGCGGGTAGAGGCGGCGGGCCCGGGCGGGGCCTGCCAACAGGGGGGCCAGCAGCCGCAACAGCGCGGCCGAGGGGGTCATCCGCGCGCAGAGCCACTGGATGGCCGCGGCGCCGTGGAGCACCTGATCGCCCACCAGCAGCACGGCTCCGTCGCGCAGCGCCCAGCCGCCGGCGTTCAGCCGCTGCCGCAGCGGCGCGTCGGCGCGGCCGTCGTGGATCCGCAGGTCGGGGATGCCGCTGCGCAGTTCGCTCAGCTCGGCGAAGTGGCGGCAGAAGGGACAGCCGCCGTCGAACACCAGCAGTGGCGCCGGCTCGCTGCTGATCATCAGACCGCCTCCAGGGCCTGCTGCAGCATCGCCAACCGCCGCCCGTTCACCCCCAGGTCGGAGTCGCCCAGCCGCGACACCGAGCGAGCCTGAAGCACCCCGTGGGCCGGATCGGCGTACAGCTCCAGGTCGTCGACAAAGCCGAACAGGGCGCTGCTGGCGGTGGCGTGCAGGTAGCCCTCACTCTGTTCCACCACCGTGGTGCGGGGCATCGCCTCCACCAGCGGCAGCAGTGCTGTCAGGGCCACCTGCGGATCGGCCACGGCCCAGTCGGCTCGGGCGCAGTGGGCCGGCGACGCACAGGGGGCCAGGGCGCCGTCGCGCACGCCCAGCTCGGCCGGCACGGGCCCCACCAGCTGGAACAGGGCCAGGCTGACCATCAGCCAGCTGTGCACCCAACTGTTCGCCCA
>JBBASO010000042.1:0-5172 GCA_040399265.1 Prochlorococcaceae cyanobacterium | reverse complement strand
GCCCAGGCGAGGAGCCAACTGGGCTGGAAACCGGGGAGCAGAGCAACCATCATCACGACCGAGCAGATGGGCCGGTGTTAGCAGATCCGCCCCCTGAGCCGGGGGGGGGAGCGATAATCGCCACAACCTTTCCGGCACCATCGCTTTTTGTCCGGTAGCCCCCTCCACCGCGCCACGGCCGCGACACGCCGCCTGCGCCCCTCCCTGTGACCCAGATCCTGGCCCTGGCCCTGCTTGTCGGCCTGCTGGCCTTTTTCGCCGCGGGTGAGACGGCCCTGATCCGGCTGCGGCCCAGCCGCGTCAGCCAGCTGCTGGAGGCCGGCGAGCCCGGAGCCGAGGCGGTGGCCAGGCTTCAGCGCCGCCTGCGCCGCGTGCTGGTGGCCACCCAGCTGGGAACGGTGCTGGCCCTGGTGGCCCTCGGCTGGGCCGGTCGCGGCCTGGCCGAACGTCTGGCTCTGGCCGGCGTGGCCGGTCTCCCCCAGGCTGGTCTGGATCTGCTGGTGTTCCTGCTGCTGGTGCTGGTGGCGACCCTGCTGGGGGGGCTGGCACCCAAGGCCTGGGTGCTGCATCGGCCGGAGCGTTCGGCTCTGCAGCTGGCCCCCCTGCTCGAGGCGATCAGCCGCAGCCTCGCCCCCCTGCTGAGCGTGGTGGAACGCCTTGGCGCCGGGCTGCTGCGCCTGCTCGGCCTGCCGCGCAACTGGGATGAGCTGGTGCCCGTGCTCTCCGCGGCCGAGCTGGAGACCCTGATCGAATCGGGCAGCGTCACCGGCCTGATGCCTGATGAGCGCAACATCCTCGAAGGGGTGTTCTCGCTGCGCGACACCCTGGTGCGGGAGGTGATGGTGCCCCGTTCCGGCATGGTCACCCTGCCTGTGAGCGTGACCTTCGCCGAGCTGATGCGGGCCGTGCACGACACGGCTCATGCCCGTTTCCCGGTGATCGGCACCTCCCTCGATGACGTGCGCGGCGTGCTCGACCTGCGCCACCTGGCCGACCCGATCGCCCGCGGGCATCTGCAGGCGGACTCTCCCCTCTCGCCGTACATCCGGCCGGTGACGCAGGTGCAGGAGAGCACGCCGCTGGCCGACCTGCTGCCGCTGATCCGCAGCGGCCAGCCCTTGCTGGTGGTGGTTGACGAGCACGGCGGCACCGAGGGGCTGGTGACCGTGGCCGACCTCACCAGCGAGATCGTCGGCGACGATGACAATCCGCTCGAGCCCGACGATGACCTGCTGCAGCTGGAGGACGGCTGCTGGTCGGTGGCGGGTGATCTGGAGATCTTCGAGCTCAATCGTCAGCTGCCCCTGCACCTGCCCGAAGCGGAAGGCCACCACACCCTGGCCGGCTTCGTGCTGGAGCGGCTCCAGCACATCCCCTCCGCCGGCGAAGGACTGCGCTGGCAGGGTTTTGAGTTCCGCATCCTCACCATGGATGGTCCGCGGATCGAGCGGGTGCGGATCGAGCGGCGCAGTGATCCGTCGCTGCCGCTGGCCGGCGACGGGGCCAATCCGCCCTGAATGTGCGGCGATCACCGATAATCAGCCGATCGTCGGGCCTAGCCATGAACCCTGTGCGCGTGGGTGTCATTGGCATCGGCAACATGGGTTGGCACCACGCACGGGTGCTCAGCCTGATCAAGGACGCCGAACTGGTGGGCGTCGCCGATCCGAACCCGGAGCGAGGCCGGCTGGCCACCGACCAGTTCGGCTGCCGCTGGACGCCTCGATTTGAAGAGCTGCTGCCGGAGGTGGATGCGGTGTGCATCGCCGTGCCGACCCTGCTGCATCACCGGGTCGGTCTGGCCTGTCTGCAGGCGGGCCGGCATGTTCTGATCGAGAAGCCGATCGCCGCCAGCCAGGAGGAGGCTGCTGAGCTGATCGCCGCCTCCGAGCGGGCCGGCGTGCTGTTGCAGGTGGGGCACATCGAACGCTTCAATCCCGCCTTCCGCGAATTGCTGAAGGTGGTGGTGGGCGAGGAGGTGGTGGTGCTCGAGGCCCGGCGCCACAGCCCCAATCCCGACCGCGCCAATGATGTGTCGGTGGTGCTGGATCTGATGATCCATGACATCGACTTGGTGCTGGAGCTTGCCGGCGCGCCGGTGTCGCGCCTGGCGGCGGCCGGGGGCCGTAGTGGCGATGGCCCGATCGACTATGTCAATGCCACCCTGGCCTTCACCAACGGCGTGGTGGCCAGCCTCACCGCCAGCAAGATGGCGCACCGCAAGATCCGCAGCCTCAGCGCCCACTGCCGTTCCAGCCTGGTTGAGACCGACTTTCTCAACCGCACCCTGCACATCCACCGCCGCAGCCACCAGTCGGTGAGTGCCGATCACGGCGAGCTCGTCTACCGTTCCGACGGCGTGATCGAGGAGGTGAGTACCACCTCGATCGAACCCCTCTACGCCGAGCTGGAGCACTTCCTGGCCTGTGTGCGGGGCGATGATTCGCCGGCGGTGGATGGTCAGCAGGCCTCGCGGGCGCTGCTGCTGGCCGATCTGATCGAGCAGTGCGTCGACCAGCCCAGCCTTTGCATGACTCTCGCTCAGCCGATCTGACTGAGCTCCCGCAGGGCCTGCAGTTGCCAGCGGCGGCAATCTGCGGGTGAGGCGCGATAGAAGCGCTCCCAGGCCGCGGCCTTGTGCTGTCCGTACTCCTGGGCCGGCACCTGCGGGTGGTTCTGCTGCCAGCCCACCCGTACGGCGTGGCCGATCACTACATCGAGAGCCAGCTCGTCGTTAAAGCTCACCTGGGGATTGGTCTCCACGAAGGCCATCAGGGTGATCAGGGTTTCGGTGCAGAGCTGCCGGTACTCCGGCGCTTCGATCTTGCCGAGCAGATGCTCCACTAGGGCGGCGAAATTCCGCTCGCCGGCCGTTTTCTCGCGCAGCAGCGGCGTGCTCTCGAGCCGATTGCGCTTCTCCAGCTTGTCGCCGATCACGATGCCGCGGCAGTGGTGCAGCAGCTCCCACACGCCGGCGTAAAAGTCGCGCGGCACCCGGCCGAGGGCGCCGCGGCGCAGGCGATGCTGCAGCCAGCATTCCCCCCGCTCCAGCTCCGCCAGGGGATCCGGCACGGTCCAGCGCACCCGACCGCTCACGTGCAACTGCTCCTTGCGCTGCAGGGCGGCGCGGGCGTGGTCGGTGTCGGCCAGCACCGCCCGCAACCGCCGGCGGATGGCATGGGGCGGCAGGCGGCAGAGCCGTTCGAAGGCGTCGATCGGGCTGAGGTCGGCCTCGCTGGCCAGCTCGCTGGTGAGCAGCAGCAGCAGCTGGCCCAGCTGCAGGGTGAGGCTGCCGCTGAGCAGGCTCGGTTCGTGGCGTGCCAGGCCGTCGAGTGCCAGCAGCAGCTCCTGCTGCAGCATCCATTCGCGGCCGTCCTCGCCGCTGAAGCGACGGATCATCACCGCGATCGCGGCGCTGTCGTGCGGTTCGCTGATCAGCGATTCACCGGTGTAGTTGCGGCCAACCACCACCTGTTTCTGGCGCACCAGCAGATCGGTGAGCGCGTCTTCCAGCTGCGGATGCACCAGCTCCAGCTGGCCGGCCATGCGCCGCACCACGTCCCAGTCGCCGGCGCCGAGGCCGCGGCGATACACCTCCGACTGCAGGCTGCGCAGGCCCACCGGATCGCCCGTCTCGGGCCCCTGCAGCAGGGCGTCCCCCCCCCCCAGTCGGCGGCTCAGCTGCTCCAGCACCTCCGCCTGCTCGGTCAGGGAGGTGCTGCGCCAGAGCCGGTCGGCCAGATCGCCGACCGAGAGCTCCTGTCGGTCCAGCTCCTGCTCCTCGGCGGCTGAGAGTGGCGGTTCGCGGCGGCTGGCCTGCAGCGGCAGGTTGGCCGGGGCCGTCGCCGCGGCCGGCAGCGCTGTCGCAGCCGGCAGCTCCACCCAGGCCGCCTGCTCCGCCAGCTCCGCCAGGGGGGCCAGTTGCACCGGCACGCCGTCGATGCTGCCGCTGCGCAGCTGATCGCCCAGGTTCAGGAAGGTGTCGGGGCTGGCGCTGAAGGCCGCCGGCGCGATCGGGATCAGCAGCAGCGGTGCTCCCAGCCCCCGCCAGTGGCGTCGCAGCAGCCGCAGTTCGGCCAGCACGGCATCCACCAGCTGCTCGGGGTCGTCGGCCAGGTAGAAGGTGCCCTCCTCCAGCACAGGCGGCAGAAAGGCCAGTCGCTCATCGGCGCTGCCGTCGGTACCGGGCCGGCGGTAGAGCCGGGCCGTGGCCAGGGTGTCCATCCGTGCTGGCGGGTGGCCGCTCAGGCCCAGGCGCGGGTTGGCCCCGACCTGAGCCAGGCAGGCGGCCAGCTCCTGCGACCCGCCGATGCGGATCGTTAGGCCGTCGCTGCAGGGCAGATCCCGCTCCGCCAAGGCTGCCGCCACCGCTGCATCGCCCGGCACCAGCGCCACCAGCACCCCGGCGGTACCGGGGGGATCGGGCAGGCGGCGGCCGCAGGGATCGAGATCCTCCGGCGTGATCAGTCCGCCCAGCAGCAGATCCCCCAGCCAGGTGAGGCTCTGGGTCCAGAGCAGCGGCACGTTCTCGTTCGCCTCCCGGGGCTGGCTGCCGGGCTGGAGCCGCTCGGCCGCCACCGCCGCCTTCGGCACCCGGTAGAGCTCGGGCAGCAGGGCCAGGCCGTTCACCCGCACGCTGACGCTGGCCAGCCGCTGTCGCCACTGGCGCGCCTCCTGCCAGCGCTCCTCACAGCAGGCGGTGATCAGCTCATAGGCCCAGAACAGGGGCCATTCGCATTCGATGTGTTCGAACTGGGCCAGTTCCTCGCGCTCGTAGTGCAGGCGGGTGTGGTCCTCCACCACCGTCTGGTGGCCGTCGCGGCGGAAACGCTTGTAGCCATAGCCGCCCCCGAGCTGGGCGCGGATCGTGGTGCGGGTGCGCTCCGCCAGCTGGGGATCTTCCACGGCCCAGGCCGGGTAGCCGATCACAGACAGGCAGGCTGCATCCACCTCCTTACTGGCTGATTCCCGCGGCAACAGGGCATCGAGGGCCCGGCGCAACCGCACGATCGCGTCGTGGGGAATCACCAGGCAGCAGCTGCCGTCGCCGTAGGGGCCGTAGAGGTCGAGCCCATCGAGTGACTCCAGCGCCGCCTTCACCAGACCGATCGAACTGGCGTTGCGCTCCGGCAGGCCGTGGTTGCCCTTGTCGCCCCGCTCCCAGATGCCGTA
>JBBASO010000041.1:20216-23584 GCA_040399265.1 Prochlorococcaceae cyanobacterium | reverse complement strand
GGCGGAGAAGAGCACGGGGGTGCCGGAGCGGGACGAATCGGAGCTGGGCGGCATGACAGACCTCAGGGGCTAGAGCGCAGGGCAAGAATCAAAGCGGGAATCTCCGCCTACGGAGGCGACAAAAAAGCCCCGCCGATGGCAGGGCCGGACAAGGGAATCAGGGCCGCAATCAGGTCTGGGGCGGTGTGCTCAAAGGAGTGGCGATGCGCTTGCGCAGGCGGCGGGACCAACCGAAGGCGGCACCAGCTCCGAGCAGGGGCAGGGGGCCAGGAACATCAGCAGGGGCAGAAGTCGCATTCACAGTGATCGTATCGCCAGTACTAACGATGGTCCAAGCTCCGAGTGATCCAAACGAAGTAATCCCTAATGTGGCCAGGGTTTGACCGAAGAAGGTGGCGCTGCTAACAATCGGGGCTCCAGAGACATAGGAGGTTTCGATCCCAAAAACTGCGTTGTTCAGGTCTAAAAGTGTGCTGATGCCGCTAACGGAATCAGCAGGAAATAAGTTGTCCGTGCCCGCACTAAAAGAGTTCGGCCCTATAATTGCATGCGTCTCAATATTTATGTCTGTGCCGGTACAGAGCGCGCCGAAAGCCAGGGCTAGTGCGCCATCAAAGCCACAGGTTGTAGATGACATAGTTGGGGTTAAGTTTAGTGACCCGCTTGTCTCCAAAACAAGATTGCCGCCAGATTCAAAAATGTTGTAGGTCAGAACAACAGCCTTGGCCTGCCCCTGTGTCAGCAAGAGGGCAGCCGGCGCAGCCAGCAAGGGCGAAAGGCGCTGGCAGCGTTGGGCGAGAACGCGAAGCGTCGTAATCACTGCATGGGCATGCAAATTTGCGTACGCGATGCCCCCCTTAAAAAAATCATGCTCCCGAGGCCAGTGAAGAGATTGGCACGTGCAATGGCCGTTTCGGGTTTTCGGTAGGTGTCTTTTCGGGGGGCGCCTCACAGCGCCCCGTACGCGCGCGTCGACCCATCCCCTTCAGCTGAATCACCCTGGTGCGGCTCCATAGCCAGGGCTACCGAGATTTGGCCGCCAACCGCCTGATTGCTACCTGTGCCACAACCAGCGGCTGTCCCGTTGCAGCGCCTGCTCCGGCTCAGGCCAGCGCAGCAGCGATGGCGTCAAGACTGGAAACCGTGTCGAGCCCCTGGCGCGCTACACCACAAATCCCAGGATCTGCCCCACGATCTCCAGCACCTGATCCAGCCTGTCGTTGCTGAGGGAGCCCATGGGATGGGGCCGGGCACCCCGGGCCTTCCAATCGAAGGACTTGATTTGGTGGCAAAGCACAAAGCTGTGGGCCTGCGGCCGCTCTGGAATCGGCCCCAGATCCACCGCCAGGGAGGATCCGCGGTTGTAGGCCGCCGATGTCATGGCGCATCCCACCACCAACCCAACAGAGGCATGGAAGGGGGCGGTGGAGAGAACCAGAAAGGGATGGTGGTCCTTCATCTCCAGTCCGGCCTGGGGGTTGTGGTCGATCCAGATCACCTCACCCCGATCCGGCACCCAGGTGGCTGAGGGCCGCGGCGGGGTCATTCGATGACCTCTGTGCCGATGGGATCCCAGGCCATCGCTTCGGTGGCCTCGCCTGCCATGGGCATGTAGGCCGCCAGTCGCTCCGCCAGGGAGAGCCGGGGCTGGACGGGCCGGATCAGCACCCCATCGGCCACCACCTTGAGTTCCACGGTCTGGTTGTCGTGAAGCCGGGCCTCACGGGCGATGGCGGCGGGCAGGCGCACCCCGAGGGAATTCCCCCAGCGGCGCAGATCCTGGCGAGGGAGCTGGGAAGCCATCAGCTACCGGACGTTTAGCCGTTAGTTTAGACATCTATGTCGGGGCGGCTGGATCCTGATTGGCTCCCCAGGCCAGGCCTGGCGGGATCGAGCAGCTGCAGGGAGGCCAGGGCGGCGGCCACCAGTGGAGGGCACAGCTGCCTGCCGATCCACACGAGGATTCAGCCGCCCGCCAATCCCAGGGCGGCCCGTAACGCCTGCTCCAGAGCGTCCATTTCAGCGGCGCTGAGCCGGGTTAGCGGTCCTTCTCCGATGCGGTTCCGGTCCAGGGCTCGGGGTTGCTCCGCCCAGGCGCACACCTGGCTCAGCACCTGCTCCGGTTCAGGCCAGCGCAGCAGCGATGGCGTCAACGATCGAACGGGAATGGCACAGGCCGTCCTCGCTCTGAAGCCGCCCGTAGCCGTCAGGCTTCTGCGGAAACCCAGGGCCGGTCGCCTCCCCCCTCCAGAAAGCCGCCATGCAGTCCGTAGGGGATCGCCAGGCGAGCGTCGACACCCCCGAGGCGCGGCTGTACGATTTGTACAAAGCATGGGGAAGCATGGGAGAAATTGCCGTCAGTCAGGCCCGTGAAAACCTTGCGGAAGTGATTGAAACCACCCAGCGGAGCGGTGAGCCCATCGTGCTCACCCGTCACGGCCGGCCGGTGGCGGTGGTGCTGGAGCATGGGGCATTCGAGCGCTTGGTGGCTGCAGCCGATGAGGCCAGTGACCGCGCAGCTCTGGCCCTGGCTCGCGAAGACGACGACAGCGTGCCGTGGGAGCAGGTCAAGGTTGACCTTGGCCTGGTGTGACCTCAGATTTTGATCAGCCACCGCAGCGCTATGAGGTTCGCCTGGCCCGCCGTGCTGTGCGCTCCCTGGCCGACCTGCAACGGCGCGATCAGCAACGCATTCGCGCAGCGATTGATCTGCTGGCCGAGAATCCACGTCCTCCCAATTGCGTTGCCCTCCAGGGAGAAGCAGGGGTCTACAGGGTGCGTGTGGGGGATCACCGCATCGTGTATGAGGTGTTCGATCGGGTGCTGGTGGTGCAGGTGGTCCGCATTGGTCATCGGCGCGAGGTCTACCGCTGATTCAGCTCTGATCAGGACCCATCCGGCTGGATCGGCCGATGCTCCTGCAGGGGGGACCGCCCTTAGAGCGCGTAAGGATGCACCACGCCCCCCAGCATGAGCGGGAAATCGCGGCTGTTGCGGGTGGCGAGGTTGAGGTCGCTGCAGTGGGCGGTGCCCAGGGCGATCGCGTCGTCGATCGGCAGGCGTGGAAAGGTCTCCAGCCAGGCCAGGGCGATGGGTTCGCCGCGCAGCAAGTCGATCAGGATATTGCTGTGAGCAGCAGCATCAGCGATCGTCCCACTCCTGGCGCAGCGCCGCCTACAGCTCCAGAAACCCTTCCGGGCGATCATGCCGCAGGCCCAAGACCTCCCCATGGCTGGGTATTTGCTGCTTCAGCCATAGCGGCAATGCCTGCCGCAGAGCCTCCGCCCGCGACAGCCCCCGCTGGCGGCAGGGGGCATCGAACTGGGCGCGCTCCGCCTCCGGCAGGCCCACGATCGTGCGCACGATCA
>JBBASO010000041.1:2504-20116 GCA_040399265.1 Prochlorococcaceae cyanobacterium | reverse complement strand
GCATCGAACTGGGCGCGCTCCGCCTCCGGCAGGCCCACGATCGTGCGCACGATCATGCCGTTATCTGATGACGCCACCGTAGGGGGCTTCGGTCGATCAGGCGCTGCGGAGCCTCGAGAGCCCACCCCAATCGTTCACCCCTCCACAAAGCTGCCGTGCAGGCCGTAGGGAATCGCCAGCGGCAGTTCCACCACCGCCTGCTCCTCCATTGAGGCGGCGTCGAGAATCACCAGATCGCTGGCGCAGCGGGCGCCGTTCCACACCAGGCACAGCACCCAGCCGTCGTCTTCGGCGGGTTCCGGGCCGCCGGCCGGGGCGGGACGGGGCACCATCACCGGCTCGCTCACGAACCCCCGCGGTGCGGCGCTCCATACCCTGCGCTCGCCGCTGATCAGATCGAGCTTCTTGATCGCCTGCAGCGGGTCGTTGCCGGTTTCGCGCTCGGCCACCGCCATCCAGGCGAACTGGCTGAACAGGCCCTCGCGGCGGGGGTTCACCATCGCGAACTCACAGCAGCGCTCGCTGAGCCGCTCGGTGCGCACGGTCCCTGCGTTGAGATCGATCGTGCAGCGCTCCAGCAGCCCCTCGGGGATCAGGTCGAAGTCGATCGTGCGGAAGTCGGTGTCCGGGCCGATCGAGGGGAAATCGGCGTAGAAGATGCTCTCCACCACCAGCGCCGGACCCTCCACCTGGCCGCCGAAGCCATCGGGGCCGGCTTCTGTGATCTCCCAGGCGTTGAGGTGGTGGAACACAAAACCCTCGGGCGCCGGCACGATCCGCGGCGGCTGGCCGGCATAGGCGCCGCCATCGCGGGGAATCAGCCAGAACTGGGCCTGCCCACCCGGTTTGGAGGCCAGACACTGGGCGGCGCCCTTCTGGCCCAGCAGGAAGGGCAGGGGGTTGAAGGCGATCGCGTTCTGCAGGAACACCGCCCAGTTGGGGGTGATCGCGAAGTCGTGCAGGAAAGCGAAGCCACCGAAGCTGTCGGAGCGCTCGCTCAGCAGCTGGCCGGCCTTGACGCCGCTGGCGGGGTCGTCGGCCACGGCGAACTCCATCAGCCGGATCGTGCTGCGCGGGCCGCTCTTCACACCGAAGGTCACCATCCGCTCGTCGCCGTGGTGGCCGGGATCAAAGCGGGGGTGGGCGCTGAAGGCTTCGCCGGGCTTGAGCACCCCATCGAGCAGGGAGATGCCCCTGGTTTCGAGCGTGTCGGGGTCGAGGGCGTGGGGGGAACTGGCCTCCCACAGGGCCAGCAGCTGATCGCCGAGCTTCACCACGTGGGTGTTGGCGATGTTCTTGAGGCGCACATCGAAGGCGTTGGCGAGCAGACCGCCGGGCTTCTGGGTGCCGAACACGCCGCGATAGAGGGGTTTGCCGGCCTTTTCCTCGGCCAGCCAGCCTTCGGTGCGTACAAAGCGATTGGTGAGGCTGAGCCCGCCCGCCTCAAAGCGCAGGGCGGTGATCATGCCGTCGCCATCAAACGGGTGGTGCACCCAGTGGCCGCCGCGTTCCAGCCGGCCGGGACCGTTGCGGTAAAGCGTGCCCACCAGGGCAGCCGGCAGGCTGCCGCGCACGGGCTGCAGGGGCACATCGCTGAGCTCCACGCCCACGTTGCGGAAGGCGCTGGCCCAGTCGTCGCGCGCAAACCGCTCGCTGGAGGCGGGCACAGAGGTGTCGGCAGAGGCGCCGGTGGGGTTGGCCTCTGGAACGGAAGACTGGGTGGACTGGGCGAGGGTCATGCCGGCGGGGCCGCAACGGCCGTTGCGAATTGTGTCGAAACTAGGTCGGCGTAGAGACCGCCGCGGGCGAGCAGCTCCTCGTGCCGCCCCGACTCCAGCACCCGCCCTGCTTCGATCACCACGATCCGATCGGCATTCACCACGGTGGAGAGCCGGTGGGCGACCACCAGCGTGGTGCGATTGGCCATCAGCCGGTCGAGCGCCTCCTGCACCACCTGCTCGGAGGCGCTGTCCAGCGCCGAGGTGGCCTCATCAAGGAAGAGGATCGGCGCGTTCTTGATCAGGGCCCGGGCGATGGCCAGCCGCTGGCGCTGGCCGCCGGAGAGCAGCGTGCCGTTCTCACCGATCAGGGTGTCGTATCCCTCAGGCAGCTCACGGATGAAGCCATGGGCATTGGCGGCCCGGGCCGCCGCCTCGATCGCGCCGCGGCTGACGCGACCCTCCGATCCCTGGCCATAGGCGATGTTGTTGGCGATCGTGTCGTTGAACAGAAAGGTGTTCTGATCCACCAGGGCGATCAGGCGCCGCAACGAAGCCAGGGACAGGTCGCGCAGATCGATGCCGTCGATGCGGATCCGCCCGGCGGAGGGGTCGTAGAAGCGGCAGAACAAATCGATGATCGTGCTCTTGCCGCCGCCGCTCGGGCCGACCAGTGCCACCGTGCTGCCCCGCGGAATCTCCAGGTCGAGCCCCCGGATCACCGGGTCGTCGGGGTCGTAGCCGAACTCCACCGCCTCGGCCCGCAGGCCCTGGCGCAGCGCCTGCAGCGACTGTGGCTCGGCGGCCTCCACCGGATCGGCGGGGGTGTCGAGGATGGCGAACAGCTCTTCCGCCGCCGCCACCCCCTGCTGCAGGGTGGCGTTCGCCTTGCCCAGCCCCTTGAACGGGGCGTAGCAGAGGTACAGCGACGTGAGGAAAGCGAAGAAGCTGCCGGTGGTGCGGCTGCCACCCATCACCGCCTCACCGCCGTACACCAGCACCGCACAGAAGCCGACGGCACCGAGCAGCTCCATCAGCGGCTGGTTGATCAGCTTGGCGCGGGTGGTGCGCAGGGCCTGATGGCGCACCGAGCGGTTCTCCCGCTGGAAACGCTCCAGCTCATAGGCCTGCATCCCGAAGATCTTCACCACCCGCGCCCCCAGCAGCGATTCCTGCAGATAGGCCGCCAGCTGGGCCAGCCGGGTCTGCCCCTGCCGGGAGTGGCGCCGCACCTTCTTGGCCGTGCGCAGCACGGGCCACACCCCCAGGGGAAACAGGAAGAAGGCGATCAACGACAGCAGCCAGTCCTGATAGAAGGCCACCACCACCAGCGCCGCCAGGGTGATGCCGTCCTTGAGCACGGTCGACACGCCGTCGACGATGCCGGTCTTGGCCAGGGTCACATCGGTGAGCACTCGCGACACCAGCACCGTGGAGGGGTGCCGGTTGATGTAACTCTGCGGCAGATCCAGCACCCGCTGCGCCAGTTCGCCGCGCAGATCGGCCGTGATCGACTGCCCGACGGTTTCAGTGAGGTAGGAGCCGAGGAACTGGCAGAGCGCTCGCACGGAGATCACCAGCACGATCACCACCGGCGCCAGGTACAGACGCTGCCGGTCACCCGCAGGCAGCACATCATCGAACAGGTAGCGGATCAGCAGCGGCACCACGCCGGTGGAGGCGCCGTAGCCCACGTTGAACAGCAGCGCCAGGCTGAAGGTGGGCCAGACATAGCGCCGGCCGTAGGCGAGGAAGCGGCGGTAATGATCGGTCGTCAAAGCCGGCGGGGGGTGGTCGTCGTCATCGGGCCGGACCGAGCAGGGCGAGCAGCTCGTCGGCGGCCCGCTGCGAGGCCCCCGGCTGGCCCATCCTGCTGCGCAGCTGGGCGATCGAGGCCTCGAACCCGGGGCGCTCGGCGTGCAGGCGCCGCACCTGGCGCACCAGGGCATCGGCACGCACCTCACGCTGCACCAGTTCGGGGAACACGGTGCGGCCGAGAATCACGTTCGGCAAACCCATCATGCGGCGGCCGATCACCAGCCGGGCCAGCAGGTAGGTGAGCCGGGAGAAGCGGTAGACGATCACCGGCGGACAGCCCAGCAGAGCCGCCTCGAGGGTGGCGGTGCCGGAGCTGGCCAGGGCCACATCGGCCGCCGCCAGCAGGTTGTAGGTGTCGCCCTCGATCACGGGCAGAGGCAGCTCAGCCACCCCAGCCGCCCGGCAGAGGCAGGCCTGATCCACGGTGGGAGCCCGCAGCAGCACCACCTGCCAGCCGTCGGCCCGGAGCTGCCGGGCGGCGCGCAGCAGCTCCGGCAGCAGCAGCCGGATCTCACTGCGGCGGCTGCCGGGCATCAGCACCAGCAGGGGCTGGTCGACGCTGAGGCCATGGGCCTGGCGGGTCTCCTCCCGGCTGCGGCTCACCGCCAGCCCATCGAGCAGTGGATGGCCCACATAGCGGGCGAAGGCACGGCCGTGGGCGTTGAAAATCGGCTCCTCGAACGGAAAGATCACGGCCAGCCGGTCGATGATCCGCGCCATCCGCGCCGCCCGCCCGCCGCCCCAGGCCCACACCTGCGGGGCGATGTAGAAGAACACCGGGATGCCGCGGCGGTGGGCCTCGCCGGCCACCATCAGATTGAAGCCTGGGTAATCCACCAGCACCACGGCGTCCGGACGCTGTTGGTCCATGCGCTGCTTCAGCCAGCGCATCACCCGCCAGTGGCGGGGGATGCTGGCAGCGATTTCAACGAGGCCAGCCGCCGAGAGCGCCGCCACATCGATGCGCACATCCATGCCGGCGGCCCGCAGGTTCTGACCGCCCACGCCGATCACCTCCAGATCCGGCCGCTGGCGCAGCAGCGCCTCCACCAGGTGGCCGCCGTGCAGATCGCCCGACGCCTCACCGGCCACCAGCAGCACCCGGGCCCGCTCAGCCATGGCGCATCGTCTCCCCGGCCTGGACCCAGCCGCGCTCGGCCAGCCGTGCCAGCACCAGCTCCGCCAACCGGGTCACCGCCGCGCCCTCCAGCCGCAGCGGAATCGCCTGCACCCGCGCCGCAGACCGGGAGTCGAGCAGGGGGGCGAGCCGCTGCCAGTCCTTCACTGTGGTGACGAGCGTGGCATTGCCCTTGGCCTGCGCCAGTGCCAACAACCGCTCCAGATCTGTCCGAGCATAGGGATGGTGGTCGGCGAACTCCTCGCAGGCCACCAGCCAACAGCCCTCACGCCGCAGGGCAGCAAAGAACTTGGCGGGCAGACCGATGCCGCAGAAGGCCAGCAGGGGCACGGCCCGCAGCTCCTCAGGCAGCGCCAACCGGGCCGGCAGCGCCAGCCAGTGGCGATGCGCGGGCCAGGGCAGGCCGGCCGGATCGGCAGCGCCATCGCCGCTGAGCACCAGCAGCTGGGCCCGGGCCAGAGCCGCTGCCGGCTCCCGCAGCGGACCGGCCGGGAAGGGAAGAGCGTTGCCGAGCCGCTGGCGGGCATCCAGCACCGTCAGATCGCAGTCGCGGGCTAGGCGCCAGTGCTGCAGACCGTCATCCAGGAGCAGCAGGTCGGCGCCGGCCGCCAGGGCGCTGCGGCCCGAGGCCACCCGATCGGAACCGACCCACACCGCGAGGCCGTGGCCCGCCAGGGCGGCGGCGATCTCCAGGGCCTCATCCCCCACCGCAGCCACCCCGTGCTCCGGCCCCACCTGCAGCGGTTCCCGCCGGCCGCTGCCGTAGCCGCGGCTGATCACCGCCGGCCGCCAGCCGCGCTCCGCCAGCTCCCGGGCCAGGGCGATCACCAGCGGCGTCTTGCCGGTGCCGCCGAGGGTGAGATTGCCGATCGACACCACCGGCAGCGGCAGCCGCTCCGGCCGGGTGGTGGCGCGATGCCAGGCCACCGCCCGGCCGTACAGCCAGCCGGCAGGCTGCAGCAGCCGGGCCCGCAGGCCGGCCGTGGGGCGATACCAGAAGCGGGGGGTCCGAAAGCGGGTCATCGCAACCGCTCCAGCACCAGCATGGCAATCGCCCGCGATGGGCCCTCCAGCGGCGGCGGCGGCCCAGGCGCGGGCGGTCGAGCCAGCAGCTGCAGGGCCCTCTCCCAGGCCGCGGCGGTATCCGCACAGGGCCAGAGCCAGCCAGCCTGCTCAAGCCGTTCGCACAGACCGGCGAAGTTGCCCATGTCAGGACCGCACACCACCGGCCGGCCACCCCGCACGGGTTCGAGCGGATTGTGGCCACCGATCGCCCGCCCCGCGGGCCGGAAGCTGCCGCCGATCACCACCACATCGGCCACGGCGATCCAGCTGCCCATCAGCCCGAGCCGGTCGACCACCAGCACCTCAGGCTGCGGATCAGCCGCAGCCCCGGCCAGGGCCGCCAGCGGCAGCGCCGCCAGTCCCTGCACCCGGGCCGCCGCCAGCACCTCCGGCACCCGTTCCGGATGCCGAGGGGCCAGCAGCAAGGCTGCCGGCCGGGGCGCCAGGCTGCGCTGCAGCGCCGGCCAGGCCGCGAGCAGGGCCTCCTCCTCCCCGCCATGGCTGCTGGCCAGCAGCAGCACCCGTCGCTCCGGCCAGGCGCCGCGCAGCCGCGCCACCCAGTCCTCATCAAGCGGTAGCGGCGGAGCGTCCCACTTGGTGGAGCCGATCGCCCGGGCGGCGGGCGCCCCCAGCTGCCGCAGCCGCTCGCCATCCGCAGCCGATTGGGGGAAGCAGGCGCTCGCCTGGCCGTACAGCCAGCGGCTGAACCAGGGGATGCGGCGGTGCCGACGATGGGAGCGGGCGCTCACCCGGGCATTGATCAGCACCGGCCCGGCCATGGCCCGGATCAGCTCGGGCCAGAGCTCCGCCTCTGCCAGCAGGGCGAGATCGGGTTGCCAGTGCCGGCGAAACAGGCCGAAGGCGAACCAGTGGTCGATCGGCACCAGCTGGTGGATCACGCCCGGCGGCAGCAGCCGCGGCGCCAGTTCGGCTGCACTGCGGGTCACGCTGGTGACCAGCAGCGACGGCGGGGCGGCGGCCTGCTGCAACCGCAGCAGCAGCGGCACCAGGCTGCTGAGCTCGCCGACGCTGGCAGCGTGCAGCCACACCAGCGGACCGGCGGGACGGCGGCGGCTGGCCCAGCCCAGCCGTTCCGGCAGACGGCGCGGATCCTCCTTGCCCCGCCAGGCCCTGGCGAGCAGGACCAGCAGCAGCAGCGGCGTGAGCAGGCTGACCAGCAGCCGATAGGCCAGCAGCAGCGGCTCCAGCCGCACCCGTGTCATCGCCTCAGGCGCCACCAGCTGCGGTGAGCAGGCGGCCGGCCCAGGCGCTGCTGGCCTCAAGCGCCCGGCCGAGGGCCTCGCCGCTCCGTTCCAGAGGGCAATCGGCTGCTGCGTCTGAGGCAGAGGTGTCGGTGGCGGACACCCGCAGCGGCGCCCCGAGGGTGAGCACAACCCGGCCAAACGGCAGGGGCAGGACCGAGCGGTCCCAGGAGCGCAGCCGCCGCCGGCGGGTGAGAGCCAGACCCATCGGCACCACAGCGCAGCCGGACCGTTTCGCCAGATGCACCACCCCGGGCTTCACCTGGCGAGCCGGACCCTTCGGGCCATCGGGGGTGATGCAGACATGCCGCCCGGCACCCAGCAACTGCAGCAGCTGCAGAAAGGCGCGGGCGCCGCCCCGGGTGGACGAACCCGCCACCAGCTCCACCCCCCGCATGCGGGCCGCCACCCCCACGATCTGTGCATCGCGATGGGCACTGAGCAGCACCGCCACCGGCTGACGGGTGTGCAGGCGCAGCATCGGCATGAAAAAAACGTGGCAGTGCCACAGCGCGAAGATCACCGGCTGACGCCGCGCCAGCAACGCCTCGGTAGCAGGATCAACGCGCACCCGGATGCGGCAGGTGACCAGCACCAGTTGGCCGTAGGCGTTCAGAATCGCTCCGGCAGACCAGGCCAGCCAGGTCCTGTTGAGCAGGGTGCGCTTCTTCACAGCTGGTTTGACCCAAACGGAGACCCAGCGGCCGCAGGTCCGGCGAAACCGGAAAGACTGTGGTGCTCCTGAGCAGCCGCCACCGATCGGGCACGAACGAAAACCATCAAAAAACCGGATGGTGCCCTGGCCACATCCGGCTCATCTTCGCAGCAGCACTGCAGCGATCAGGCGGAACCGACGCCGGTGTAAGAGCCATAGAAGAACAGGCCCACCACGAAGATCACGGCCATGCCGCCGGCCGTGGCCACAAGCCACAGGGGCAAAACGCCTTCGGTCCAACGGGAGCGCCAGGCCACGGCCGGGCGTCCATCAGGCAAGCGGTCGGGGATCCGACCGTCGGGCATGGAGGATTTCTTACCGCTCATCGAAAGCTCCGGTTCAGTTGAAGAAGTAGCTGGTGAACAGCACTCCGGTCACAAACACCAACAGCAGCCCCAAGTAGAGGCTGGTGCGGTTGAGCTCGACCGGCAGGTTGTTGGGATTGGGATTCCGTTGCAGACCCATGGCACTCAGCGACGAACGAACTGCATGGCGGCCAGGGCACCCAGGAAAAACACCGTGGGAATACCAAGGGCGTGAACCGAAAGCCAGCGCACCGTGAAGATCGGGTAGTTGCGCGGCGTGGTGGAAACAGGTGACTGAGTCATGGTTTATTGCAGGCGCTGGTCGAGCTGGGTCTTGCCCTCATACCGCTGACTCACCACGGGAGCCTTGGATTCCTGGGCCTGGAAATAGGCGTCAGGGCGGGGCGTGCCGAAGGCGTCGTAGGCCAGGCCGGTGGACACGAACAGGAAACCAGCAAGGAAAATCGCGGGCAGGGTGACCGCATGGATCACCCAGTAGCGAATGCTGGTGATGATTTCGAAGAACGGGCGTTCCCCGGTGGAGCCGGCAGCCATGGCAACAAGCATTCAGCCCGGTGATCCTAGAAGGCGGTGACGGTGGGGCGCTCCCCTGCCCGGGCCTTGGTTACAGAAGTTGGCGGGCCGGGGGCGGGAACCTCAGCCGACCCAGCGGAGCAGCGAGCCGCGCTCGCCGAGCACGAAACCCTTGCCATCGGCGGTGAAGACGATGCGGGTGAAATTGGAGGGCTGCTCAGCCCCCACCGGATCGCGGCGCCAGGTGAGGCCGTCGTCGTCGCTGGAGAGGAGGGTGCCGCTGCCGCCGCCGGTCCAGATGGTCCCGCGCGGATCCCAGGCCATGTCCAGGTAGCCGTAGCCATTGGTGATCGGGATGATCGGCTTGCCCCACTGCTCCGGATCAGCCGGATCGTCACCGAAGCGCAGCTGAGCCCCGCGGGCCAGCATCCACAGGCCGCCATCGGGCTGGAAGCCCATCGACTGGAGGCGCTGGCTGCTGACGCGCTGGTGCACCTGCCAGCGGGGCTGGCCGGGATCCCAGGTGGAGAAGAAGTTGCCCAGGCCGCTGACGCTCACATAGCGGCCATCGCCGGAGCGGCGCACTTCACGCACCGCTCCGGCCGCGTCCTCCACGCTGGCCTGCCAGCTGTTACCGCCATCGGCCGTCGTGTAGATCGCGCCCACGTTGGTGGCCAGCTCCGCCTTACCGCGGCCCCGGGCGGTGATCAGGTAGGGCTCGCCGGGCAGCTTGGTGTCGAGAAACAGGCGGGTCCAGTTGCGGCCGGCATCGGTGGTGTGCAGCAGCAGGCCAGGCTGGCCGGCGATCCAGCCCTCCTGACTGTCGAAGTCAATGCTGATCAGGCGGAAGTTCTCCTCCTCAGGCAGATCGAGGGCCCGCTCCTCCCAGCTGGCGCCGCCGTCGGCGGTCTCAAGGATCAAGCGATTGCTGCCGACGAGGAAGCCATGGCTGGCATCGGAGAAGGCCACCCCCAGCGGATTGCTGCGGGTGTCGAGCGGCACGGCCTGCCAGGGACTGGCCTCAGCCTGCGGCAGGCCGGTGGTGACGCAGCCGCCCAGACCGAAGCCGAGGGCCGCCACCAGCACCAGGCTGAGCAGCGGAGAGAACAGGCGCCGCAGACGGGCGGCGGGGAACGGAGCGGACATCGTCAGCGGAGGGAATAGAGAGATAGAAAGAAGGCGATGGCGAGGGCGAATCCGCCGAAGATCAGCACATTCTTCTGACCCGGGGTGAGCCGGTTCACGCCGAGCCCGAAGTTGAGGTTCTCCTCGAATCCGCTCGGTTTATCGCGGGGGCCGATGTCCTTGAAGGCCGGCATGCGGCTGCGGCACACCGGGCAGCGAAAGGCAAGGGGATCCAGGGCCAGGAAGGGGGTGCCGGCCTCGATGCCGAACTTTTTCACCCCCTCCGCCGGGTCATAGACAAATCCGCAGCTGCGGCACTCGAAACGGTGGGTCGCCGGATCGACCTCCACCGCTTCGGCCATGGGAATGACGGGAGCGGAATCTGGAGCGAGATCCGGGCCGGACTGGTCCGGGGGGTCCACCTGAGGGGCGTCGCTGCCCATGCCGGCACCGCAGAGAGCCCACGAACTGTATCCAGCACGGGCGACCCGCCGCCCGCCGGCGGATGCCAGACTGCAGCACAGGTTGGTCTGGCTCATGTTCGTGCTATCCGGCTACGACGCCTTCCTCGGCTTTCTGCTGATCTCGGCGGCCGTACCTGTGCTGGCGCTGGTGGCCAACAAACTGCTCTCGCCGAAGAGCCGGCGCGGCGAACGGGAACTCACCTACGAATCAGGCATGGAGCCGATCGGTGGTGCCTGGATCCAGTTCAATATTCGCTATTACATGTTCGCCTTGGTCTTCGTCATCTTCGACGTGGAGACCGTGTTCCTCTATCCCTGGGCCGTGGCCTTTCACCGGCTTGGCCTGCTGGCCTTCATCGAGGCGCTCGTGTTCATCGCCATCCTGGTGGTCGCCCTGGCCTATGCCTGGCGCAAGGGGGCCCTGGAATGGAGCTGAGCTGCTCTTCCTTTTCAACCAGCACAGCCATCCCGCATCTTCTCTCCCGCCTCACCTCTCCCGCCTGACCGCGCCGCAGCCATGACGTCCACCACCCCCTCCATCGACGCGCTCCGGGATCTGCGGGCCGCCAGCTGCAGCCCGGTGGGGTCTCCCAAGGTGACCACGGATCTCTCGGAGAACGTGATCCTCACCACTCTCGACGACCTGCACAACTGGGCCCGGCTCAGCAGCCTCTGGCCGCTGCTGTACGGCACCGCCTGCTGCTTCATCGAGTTTGCGGCGCTGATCGGCTCCCGCTTCGACTTCGACCGCTTTGGGCTGGTGCCCCGCTCCAGCCCACGCCAGGCCGACCTGCTGATCGTGGCCGGCACCGTCACCATGAAGATGGCTCCCGCGCTGGTGCGGCTCTATGAGCAGATGCCCGAGCCCAAATACGTGATCGCCATGGGCGCCTGCACGATCACCGGCGGTATGTTCTCGGCCGACTCCACCACTGCGGTGCGCGGCGTCGACAAGCTGATCCCGGTGGATCTCTACCTGCCCGGCTGCCCGCCCCGGCCGGAAGCGATCTTCGATGCGGTGATCAAGCTGCGCAAGAAGGTGGGCAACGAAGCGCTCGCCGAACGGGGCAATCTTCAACAGACCCACCGCTACTGCACCGTGCCGCACCAGATGACACTGGTGGAGCCGATCGTGAACGGCCGCTACCTGCAGGCCGAGACCCAGAAAGCCGCCCTGGCCGCCGCCGCGTCTCTGCCCCTGGGCAATCTCGCCGGCGAAACCGCGGCCGTGACGGCGGGCAACGCCTGACCGCAGCGCCCGCCCCTCGCCCACGTTCAGCCACCCGCGTCCGTCGCCCCCCCATCCATGTCCGAGGCAACCCCGCAGACCGGCGGCGAGACGATCGCCCCCATCCCGACAGGGCCAGTGAGCCAGTGGCTCACCAGTCAGGGCTTTGACCACGAGCAGCTTCCGGCTGATCACCTCGGGGTGGAAGTGATCGGGGTTGAGCCCGCCTTCCTGCCGCTGCTGGCCACGGCCCTAAAAGCCAATGGTTTCGACTACCTCCAATGCCAGGGTGGCTACGACGAAGGCCCAGGCGGGCGCCTGGTGAGCTTCTACAACCTGGTGAAGCTCAGCGGCCTGGCCGACCGCAGCGCCGCCATGGCCAAGCTTCCCGCCGACACCAGGCCGGAGGAGGTGCGACTGAAGGTGTTTCTCGATCGCGACGGCGACCTCACCATCCCCAGTCTCTATGGCCTGTTCCGCGGTGCCGACTGGCAGGAGCGGGAAACCTTTGACATGTTCGGCATCCATTTTGAAGGCCACCCCCATCCGAAGCGGCTGCTGATGCCGGAGGACTGGAAGGGCTGGCCGCTGCGGAAGGACTATGTTCAGCCAGATTTCTACGAGCTGCAGGACGCCTACTGAGGGCTGGCGGACGTGCGCAGGCTCAGCCCCGGCCGCTGCTGCCGGTAGAAGCGGATCACCGCCAAGGCCAGACTGCGGGGGTCGTGCCGCAGGGTGGCTGTCGGACGCCCCCCCTGCAGAGGCGCCTGCATCACGCTGTAGCCAAGGCGCCGCAGGCGGCGGCTATCGCAGATCACCGGCTCGGCACCCTGCTGGCGGTAATGGTGCAGCAGGGGAGAACCTGGTAGATCTTCCTGGGCCAACACCGCGTTGAACAGCCGCTGCTCCACACCGATGCTGGCCAGCTGGGCTTCGATCGCCCGCAGGTGGCCCTCCACGTCGAGCCCATCGGTCTCGCCAGGCTGGGTCATCAGATTGCAGATGTAGAGGCGTGGGGCCTTGCTGCGGGCGATCGCATCGACCAGCTCCGGCACCAGCAGGTTGGGCAGCAGCGAGGTGTAGAGGCTGCCGGGCCCGAGCACGATCAGGTCGGCGTGGGCGATCGCCTCGATCGCCCTGGGCAGAGCTGGCGGGCGCTCAGGGATGCAGCCAAGGCGCACGATCGGGCTGGGCGCATGGCCGATGCACGATTCCCCCTCGATGCGCTCGCCGTTCTCCAGTTCGGCCCAGAGGCGCACATCCACGTTGGTGGCCGGCACCACCTGGCCCTGCACGGCGAGCACGCGGCTGGAGGCGGTGATCGCCGCTTCCATGCTGCCGGTGATGGCGGTGAGTGCCGAGAGGAACAGGTTGCCGAAGCTGTGACCCTCCAGGCCGCCACCGCCCTGGAAGCGGTACTGGAACAGACGGGTGAGCAGGGGTTCCTCTCGCGCCAGTGCCGCCAGACAATTGCGGATGTCGCCGGGTGGCTGCACCCCCAGCTCCCGCCGCAGAACGCCGCTGCTGCCGCCGTCATCGGCCACGGTGACGATGGCAGTGAGGTTGGAGCTGTAGCGTTTCAGGCCGCTGAGCAGGGTGGAGAGGCCTGTGCCGCCACCGATCGCCACGATGCTGGGGCCGCGATTCAGCCGACCCTGCGCCGCCAGGGCATCCACCAGCAGGGTGTCCTTGTCAGGGGCGAGGGCCTGCTGAATCGAACCGAAACTGCGGCTCTGGCCGAGCCAGATCAGGCCGGCCCCAATCGCCAGCACCAGCGGCCCGGTGAACTCGCGCGGCAGCACGGTGGTGATGTTCTTGAGCAGCCACTGGATGCCGGAGATGGTCCAGTAGATCGGCTGGAGATCGGCCCACACCGCCATTCCCAGCAGAACGATCAGCAGACCGAGGCCCGAGGTGAGCATCCAACGCTTCACCACCAGGCCCGGCTGCAGCCAGCGCACCGCCCGGCGGGAGCGGCTCACCAGATCGGTCTGGCGCAGGTCTCCACGACCGACCCAGCCCGGACGGGTCCGCAGCCGACGGGAACGCCGCCGCGGGGAAGGCGAGGCAGGCTGGGGCAAGGGGTGAGCGTTCGCTCAACAACTCTAGGCAGGCCTGATGCGGACAACGGCGCATTGCAGGCAACATGGAGAAGCACCGCGGTCGTGTCCTGACACCTGCCACCGCTCCCGCCCGGTCGCCGGCTGCCCGGGCCGATGCGTCCGCCGCCGCCGGCGCGCCTGTGGTGGAGTTGCGCGATCTGTCGCTCCAGTTCGGCGATCACCGGGTGCTGGATGGCGTCAGCCTCACGGTCGGCGCCGGGGAGCGGGTGGTCGTGGTGGGCCCGTCGGGGGCCGGCAAGTCGACGATCCTGCGGCTGCTGGCTGGACTGCAGCTGCCCACGGATGGCCAGTTGCTGCTCCACGGTGAGGAGCAGCGTTACCTGCGCCTGGATCAGCAGCATCCGCCGGATGTGCGCCTGGTGTTTCAGAACCCTGCCCTGCTCGGATCGCTCAGCGTGGGGGAGAACGTGGGATTTCTGCTGTACCGCTTCAGCGGGCTGAGCGAGGCGGAGATCCGCGAGCGCGTCGATCAGGCCCTCGAGGCGGTGGGCCTGGCCGGCATCAAGAACCAGATGCCGGGGGAGCTGAGCGGCGGCATGCAGAAGCGGGTGAGCTTTGCCCGGGCCCTGATCCAGGACCCCAGCCAACCCCGCGATCGGGTGCCGCTGCTGCTGTTCGACGAACCGACCGCCGGCCTCGATCCGGTGGCCTGCACCCGGATCGAAGACCTGATCGTGCGCACCACCACGATGGCCGAGGCCAGTTCGGTGGTGGTGAGCCACGTGCACAGCACGATCGAACGCACCGGCGAGCGGGTGGTGCTGCTCTACGACGGCCGCTTCCGTTGGCAGGGCGACCTGGAGGAGTACCGCCACACAGACAATCCCTATGTGGTGCAGTTCCGCACCGCTAGTCTCCAAGGGCCGATGCAACCAGCGGAGGGCTGAGAGTGCGCCGCTCCGTGCGCGAGGCGATTGTGGGCTTCTCGCTGCTGGCTGCGGTGAGCAGCGCCGTCGGCATGAGTCTGTGGCTGCGCGGTCTTTCCTTGACCCGCCAGTACTGGAGCGTGGAAGCCCGCTTTGCGCAGGCCGACGGCCTGGCGGCACGGTCACCGGTGGTCTTCCGCGGCGTGATGGTCGGCAGCGTGCGTTCGGTGGAGATCACACCGGAGGCTGTGGTGGCCCAGCTGGAGATCACCAATCCGAACCTGCGGCTGGCCCTGCCCGCCGCCGCCCAGATCGGTCAGGTGTCGCTGCTGGGCGGTGAATCCCAGGTAGCGCTGGTGAGCAACGGCCAACCCCTGCCGTCCACGGCTCCGGGCCCCCGCAGCAGCGGGTGCGATCGCCAGCGCATGCTCTGCGACGGCTCCACGATCATCGGCCGGGAAGGGGCCAGCCTCACCACGCTCACCAACCTGATGTACAAGATGCTGAATCAGGTCGAGCAGGAAAATCTGGTCGACAAGCTGGCCAAGGTGGCCACCGGCATCGACAAAACGGCCAACGAAGCCACCACCTTCCTGCAGGAGGGTCGCGGCCTGATCCGTGACGGCAAGGGGCTCGTGGAGGGCGGCAAAGGCCTGGTCCAGGGCGGTATCGGCATGGTCGGCGCCATCGAATCCTCAGTGCAGAAGGCCCAGCCCACGATCACCAACCTCAACGCCAGCTCCGCCCACCTGCGTCAGCTGCTGACCGCCCTCGACAACCCGAAGGTGCTGAGCGACCTGCAGCGCACCGTGGCCAACGCCGAACGGCTCACCGCCCAGTGGGAGGCCGTGGGCGGGGATCTGCACCGGCTCACGGGTGATGCCTCGTTCATGGACGGCATGCGCAGCGTGGCCGTGGGGCTGGGTCAGTTCTTCGACGAGCTCTACCCGGCTCAGACCGGCGCCGCCAAGGACAGGGCGGTCCGCCAACAGCAGCAGGAGCTGCAGAAGGAGCAGTTGCTGCAGGAGAACAGCAAGCCCGCCGGCGCCGCCCCGCCCCGCTAGATCACACCCGCTGAATCAGACGCCGCTCCATCACACCCCAGCAATCGCCTCCATGGCGATGGCGGCGATCGCCTGATCGCTGGCCTTGGGCAGTTGCACGTATTTGCCGCCGGCTGCCTCAGCCAGGTCTTTGCCCATGCCGCTGCCGATGAACTTGCGCTCGGTGTCGATCACCAGCAGCTTGATGCCCAGGGCCCGGTAGCGACTGGCCACCTGCTTCACCTCCTCCTTGAGGTCCACCGGCTCCTCGCCCTCGAGTTCCGGCTGGCCGAGGGAGCGACTGAGGGGCACATTGCCGCGGCCGTCGGTGATCGCCACCACCACCACCTGGCCCAGATCGCCGGTGGCCAGGGCATTGGCGCCCACGCGCGCCGCCTGGGAGAGGCCGTGGGCCAGCGGTGAGCCGCCGCCGCAGGGCATCGATTCGAGGCGCCGGCGCGCGGCGGTGATCGAGCGGGTGGGGGGCAGCAGCACCTCGGCCTGTTCGCCGCGGAAGGGGATCAGGGCCACCTCGTCGCGGTTTTCGTAGGCCTCGGTGAGCAGGCGGATCACGGCGCCCTTGGCGCTCTGCATGCGGTTGAGCGCCATCGAGCCGCTGGCATCCACCAGGAAGATCACCAGGGCGCCGGCCTTGCGCTGCAGCTGCTTGGCGCGCAGGTCGCCGTCTTCCACCACCACCTTGCGATGGGGCTGGCGCTCGCGGCGCGATTTCTGGTAAGGCGCCGCCGCCCGCAGGGTGGCATCCACGGCGATGCGCTTCACCGGCCCGCGGGGCAGCATCGGCTTCACGTAGCGGCCGCGCGAATCGCTGAACACCACGGCCCGGCTGCCGCTGCCGCCGGTTTTGGCCTTGGCGGCGCCGAACAGCAGCAGATCGGGGTCGATCGCCACCGCCTCGGGATCCAGCAGAAACTCCTCCGGCACCTGGGGCGGCGCCTGGTCTTCAGGGGTGTCGTCCTCCTGGTCGTCGGGCTCGTCGCTGTCGTCGTCCGGTTCGTCGGGCTCCTGCTCGTTGTCGGGCGGCTCGGGGTCTTCAGGCGGCTGCTCGCCCTGGGGCGGTGGTGGCGGCGGGGGCTCCAGGGGTTGCTCGGGATCGGGCGGGGGGAGCTGGGAGGCCCGTGGGGCGATCACCAGGCGCACGGCGACCTGCAGATCCTCGGCCTCCACTCGGTCGCGGCCGCTCAGGGCCGCATGGGCGCGGGCGACGCGCACCGCATAGAGCTCGCTGCGGTGGCCCTCCACGCCGCCGCGCAGGGCCTCGTTCACCAGGTAAGCGATCTGCTCGCGCGCGATCTGCACATCCGGCAGCCACTGGCGGGCCAGCAGCAGCTGGGTGGCGAGGGCGTCGCTTTCCTCCTGCCATTTGGCGCGAAAACTGTCGCTGGTTTCGGCGTGCTCGATGGCGGCGCGGCTGATCTCCACCCGCTGCTCCAGCTCCAGCACCTGGTTGGCACTGAGGCAGATGGCGAAGCGATCGAGCAGGTGGTCGCGCACCGCCCCTTCCTCGGGATTGAAGGTGGCGATCAGCAGGCAGCGGCAGGGGTGGCTGAGGCTCAACCCCTCGCGCTCGATCCGGTTCTCGCCGGAGCCCACCGCCGCCAGCAGCAGGTTGGTGATGTTGTCGTCGAGCAGGTTGAGCTCATCCACGTAGAGCACCCCCCGGTGCGCTTCGGCCAGCAGACCGGGTTGGAACACGGCCTGGCCGCTGGCCAGGGAGGCGGTGACATCCACCGAGCCCACCAGGCGGTCTTCGGTGATGCCGAGCGGCACCTGCACAAACGGAGCCGGAATCACCCTGGTTGGCAGCAGGGCGGTCGTATCGACGCCGGTCGGATCAGCCCCCAGCTCCGTGAGCCGCCGACAGGTGGGCTCGTCCCAGTCGTCGGGGCGCTGGGGGTCGATATTCAGGCCTGCGGGCGCCAGCTGGCCGTTGGCGGGGGGGCCCAGATCGAGCACATCGATCGGCGGCAGCAGGGCGTGCAGGCCGCGCGCCAGCACCGACTTGCCGGTGCCGCGGCCGCCGGCGATCACCACCCCGCCCAGGCCCGGATCCACAGCCGCCAGCAGCAGGGCCAGCTTGAGAGTGCCGTGGCCGGTGATGGCGGCCAGGGGGAAGGCGCGGGCTGCGGCGCTGGAGGCTGAACCTGAACTGGCGCTGCTCGCCACCGATCCACTCGCCACCGATCC
>JBBASO010000041.1:0-2404 GCA_040399265.1 Prochlorococcaceae cyanobacterium | reverse complement strand
CTCGCCACCGATCCACTCGCCACCGATCCGCCTGCTGCCGATCCGCTTGCAACCATGGAGTGGCCCGGGCCCTGAGTCGTGCGCGCCAGTCTCGCTGATCAGGCCAGAGGGGCCGGAGCTGGTCGCACCGCCAGCCTGGCGATCGCCCTGGGCGCCAACCTGCCCAGCCCCGCCGGGCCGCCGCTGGCCACCCTGGTGTCGGTGCGGCCGCAGCTGGAGACCTTGCTCACCCAGTTCAGCCCGGCAGGTGGCCCGGCGCTGCACTGGTCTCCACTGTTTCGCACAGCTCCCGTGGGAGGGCCCACCGGCCAGCCCGACTATCTCAATGCCGCCGTGCTGGTGGCCTCGACCGTGCCGGCCAGCCTGGCTGTGGCCCAGGAACTACTGGCAGAACTGCAGGCTCTGGAGCGGCACTTCGGGCGCCAGCGGCGCGAGCACTGGGGGCCGCGCAGTCTCGACCTCGACCTGCTCTGGTGGGGCGATCTGCGTTGCCACACCACAGCGCTGGAGCTGCCCCACCCGCGGCTGCAGGAGCGCGGCTTCGTACTCGCCCCCCTGGCGGCGATCGACGCCGGCCTGGTGCCGCCCGGAACCCAGGCCCCGGTGGCCACGTTGCTGGCTCAGCTGGCGGCGGCCAGCTTGGAGCCGGCTCCCCAGCAGCTGGCGGGCCGCCTCGGTTGGCCGGAACAGCCCGTTCGTCCAAAGCACGCAGTTCAGGGGCAGGACTGGCTGCTGCCTTGATGCACGGAGCCGGGGTGCTGCTGCACGGGCAAGAGGGGCCTGCGCGATGCTGGCTCCATTGCCGCCCCGCCCCGATGGCGCCCCTGCCGCCCCCTGAGCCCGCGCGCCACCTGGAGACCACCGCCAGCCTCGATGCCCGCAAGCTGCGCTTCGAGATCAACCGGATGGTGCTGCCGATGGGCCTGGAGGCCAGCTTCGGCGTGATCAGGCATCCCGGCGCCTCGCTGGCGGTGCCCGTGCTGGACGACGGCCGGGTGGTGATCCTGCGCCAGTACCGCTTTGCCGTGGCCACCCGGCTGCTGGAGTTCCCTGCCGGCACCCTCGATCCGGGCGAAACCCCTCTGAGCACCATGCAGCGGGAGCTGCAGGAGGAGGCCGGCTACAGCGCCGAGCGCTGGGATCCGCTGGGGGCGATGCTCCCCTGCCCGGGCTATTCCGATGAGGTGATCCACCTGTTCCTGGCGCGGGAGCTCAGCCCCCTGGATCACCCCCCCTGCGGCGACGACGATGAAGACCTGGAGGTGCTGCTGCTGGAGCCGGGGGAACTGGACGCGGCCCTGGCCAGCGGCGACGAGTACCTCGACGGCAAGAGCGTGACCGCCTGGCTGCGCGCCAGGCAACTGCTGGGGATCTGAACTCGTCCCTGTCCCCATCCCCATCTCCGCATGACCGCACCCCGCTGGCTGTTCTGGCACCGCCGCGACCTGCGCCTGGCCGACAACCTCGGCCTGGCCGCCGCCGCCCGCGCCACAGCGGCCGTCACCGGGGTGTTCGTGCTGGATCCGGCGATCCTTGCGGCCCGCGCCCCGGCGGCGATCCCGGGCGAACTGCCAGCGGTGGCACCGGCGCGGCTGTGGTTTCTGCAGGAGAGTCTGCTGGAACTGACCGAGGCCTGGCGGGCGGCCGGCAGCCGCCTGCTGGTGCTGCGGGGTGATCCGGAACAGGTGCTGCCTCAGCTGGCGGCGACCCTGAGCGCCGAGGTGGTCGCCTGGAACCGCGACGTGGAACCCTACGGGCGCGAGCGCGACCGGCGGGTGGCGCGGGCGCTGCAGGCCGATCGGCGCAAGGTGCTGACGGGCTGGGACCAGCTGCTGGTGGAGCCAGAAGCCCTCAGCACCGGCGCCGGCGACCCCTACCGGGTGTATGGCCCCTACTGGCGCAGCTGGCGCAGGCGGGTGGAGCAGCTGGAGGCACTCGGTTCAGCCGCCAGCGGCGGCCTGGAGCCCCTGCCGGCCCCGCGCGCCCTGATCGACTGCGATCCCGCCCCGCTGGCCGGGCTGCCGCTGGTGAACCCGAGGCCGGACGCGGGCACGCCAGCCGCCGGCTGGGAACCGCACGGCTTCAGAGGCGCCGACTTCTGCCCCTGCCGGCCGGGCGAAGCTGCGGCCCAGGCGCAGCTGGCGGCCTTCTGCTCAGGCCTGGGGGGCAGCGGTCGCAGCGCCCCCCTGCTCCACTACGACGAAGGCCGCAACATCCCCGGCGAGGCCGGCACCTCGGCCTTGAGTGCGGCGCTCAAGTTCGGCACGCTCAGCCCCCGCCAGGTCTGGGCGGCGGCCCAGCAGACTCGCGCCACGGTGGAAGCCCTGGGCGGCGGCCTGGAGTCCCTGGCCTCCATCCAGGTGTGGGAGCAGGAGCTGGCCTGGCGCGAGTTTTACCAGCAGGC
>JBBASO010000040.1:0-24170 GCA_040399265.1 Prochlorococcaceae cyanobacterium | reverse complement strand
ACCCGTTCCTGCAGGTTCACCGCATGAGCAGCGCGATCCAGGTCGCCAAGACCGCCACTTACCTGCCAGATCTGGTGGAGGTACAGCGGGCGAGCTTCAAATGGTTCCTGGAGAAGGGGCTGATCGAGGAGCTTGAGAGCTTCTCACCGATCACCGACTACACCGGCAAACTGGAGCTGCACTTCATCGGCAGTGAGTACCGACTGAAGCGCCCACGCCATGACGTGGAAGAAGCGAAGCGCCGCGACGCCACGTTCGCGTCTCAGATGTATGTCACCTGCCGGCTGGTCAACAAGGAGACCGGTGAGATCAAGGAACAGGAGGTCTTCATCGGCGAGCTGCCGCTGATGACCGAGCGAGGCACCTTCATCATCAACGGCGCCGAGCGCGTGATCGTTAACCAGATCGTGCGCTCCCCCGGGGTGTATTTCAAGGAGGAGCCAGACGCCAAGACCGGACGCAAGACCTACAACGCGAGCGTGATCCCGAACCGAGGGGCGTGGCTCAAGTTCGAGACCGACAAGCACGAGCTGATGCATGTGCGGGTGGATAAGACCCGCAAGATCAATGCCCACGTGCTGATGCGCGCCATGGGGCTCTCGGATGTGGATGTACTCGATAAACTTCGCCATCCCGAATATTACTCCAAAACAATTGAATCCGCCACCAGCGTGGATGGAATCACCTCCCAGGATCAAGCCCTGCTGGAGCTTTACAAAAAGCTCAGGCCGGGCGAACCGCCTTCCGTGAGCGGTGGTCAGAGCCTGCTGGATTCCCGGTTCTTTGATCCGAAGCGCTACGACCTTGGCCGCGTCGGCCGCTACAAGATCAACAAGAAGCTGCGTCTCACCGTGCCTGATGAGACGAGGGTGCTCACCAAGGAGGAGCTGCTCTCTACCCTCGATTACCTGATCGGACTTCAGCTCGGCCAGCCCGGCTACGAAGTAGACGACATCGATCACCTGGGGAATCGGCGGGTGCGCTCGGTCGGCGAACTGCTGCAGAACCAGGTACGCGTGGGTCTGAATCGGCTGGAGCGGATCATCAAGGAACGGATGACCGTGGGCGAGACCGAATCGCTCACCCCCGCCCAGCTTGTGAATCCCAAACCACTGGTGGCTGCGATCAAGGAGTTCTTCGGCTCCAGCCAACTGAGTCAGTTCATGGATCAAACCAATCCGTTGGCGGAGCTCACCCACAAGCGGCGCATCAGCGCCCTCGGCCCAGGTGGTCTGACTCGCGAACGCGCAGGGTTCGCCGTGCGGGACATCCACCCCTCCCACTACGGTCGGATCTGCCCGATCGAAACGCCTGAAGGTCCGAACGCCGGCCTGATCGGTTCGCTGGCAACCCACGCCCGGGTGAACGAGTACGGCTTCATCGAGACCCCGTTCTGGAGGGTGGAGAACGGCATCGTTCTCAAACAGGGCAATCCCATCTATCTCTCCGCCGACCTTGAAGACGAGTGCCGCATCGCCCCAGGTGATGTGGCAACCGATGCAACCGGGGCCATCACCGCCGAACTGGTGCCGGTGCGCTACCGCCAGGATTTCGAGAAAGTGCCGCCGGAGCAGGTCGACTACGTGCAGCTTTCACCGGTGCAGGTGATCTCGGTGGCCACTTCGCTGATTCCCTTCCTCGAGCACGACGACGCCAACCGCGCCCTGATGGGCTCAAACATGCAGCGCCAGGCCGTGCCGCTGCTGCGCCCCGAGCGCCCCTTGGTGGGCACCGGCCTGGAGACCCAGGTGGCACGCGACTCCGGCATGGTGCCTGTCACCCGGGTCAACGGCACCGTCACCTTCGTGGATGCCACCGCGATCGTGATCCGCGACGAGCAGGGCACCGACCACAACCACTATCTGCAGAAGTACCAGCGTTCCAACCAGGACACCTGCCTTAACCAGAGGCCAATCGTGAAGCTGGGCGACCCGGTGATCGCCGGCCAGGTGCTGGCCGACGGCTCAGCTTGCGAAGGCGGTGAGATCGCCCTGGGCCAGAACGTATTGATCGCTTACATGCCCTGGGAGGGCTACAACTACGAGGACGCCATCCTGGTGAGCGAGCGCCTCGTCACCGACGATCTCTACACCTCGGTGCACATCGAGAAGTACGAGATCGAGGCCCGGCAGACCAAGCTTGGCCCCGAGGAGATCACCCGTGAGATCCCAAACGTTGCGGAGGAAAGCCTTGGCAATCTCGATGAGATGGGCATCATCCGCGTTGGCGCCTATGTGGAGAGCGGTGACATTCTGGTGGGCAAGGTCACGCCCAAGGGTGAATCCGACCAGCCGCCTGAAGAAAAGCTGCTGCGGGCGATCTTCGGTGAAAAAGCCCGCGACGTGCGCGACAACTCCCTGCGGGTGCCCGGCACCGAACGGGGCCGCGTCGTCGACGTGCGGATCTACACCCGGGAGCAGGGCGACGAACTGCCGCCAGGCGCCAACATGGTGGTGCGGGTTTACGTTGCCAAACGCCTGAAGATTCAGGTGGGCGACAAGATGGCCGGCCGTCACGGCAACAAAGGCATCATCAGCCGCATCCTTCCCCGCGAGGACATGCCCTACCTGCCGGACGGGACCCCGATCGACATCGTGCTCAACCCCCTCGGCGTGCCGAGCCGGATGAATGTTGGCCAGGTGTTCGAATGCCTGATGGGCTGGGCTTCATCCCATCTCGACTGCCGCGTCAAGGTTGTGCCCTTTGATGAGATGCACGGTGCCGAGAAATCCAAGGAAACGGTGCAGGCCTTCCTTGAGGAAGCGGCCAAGCAGCCTGGCAAGGACTGGGTCTACAACCCTGAGAATCCCGGGAAGATCCAATTGATCGACGGACGCAGCGGCGAGCCCTTCGACCAACCGGTCACGGTGGGCTACGCCCATATCCTCAAACTGGTGCACCTGGTGGATGACAAGATCCACGCCCGCTCCACCGGCCCCTACTCCCTGGTCACCCAGCAGCCTCTAGGCGGCAAGGCCCAGCAGGGCGGCCAGCGACTGGGTGAAATGGAGGTATGGGCCCTGGAGGCCTACGGCGCCGCCTACACCCTGCAGGAACTGCTCACGGTCAAATCCGATGACATGCAGGGCCGCAACGAGGCGCTCAACGCGATCGTGAAAGGGAAACCGATCCCGCGGCCAGGCACCCCTGAATCCTTCAAGGTGCTGATGCGCGAACTGCAGTCGCTGGGTCTGGACATCGCCGTCTACACCGACCAAGGCGAGGAAGTGGATCTGATGCAAGACGTGAATCCGCGCCGAAGCACCCCAAGCCGCCCCACCTATGAATCCCTCGGCGTCGCTGACTACGACGACGACTGATCGCTGATTCCGGTTCCACCGGAATCTTCTCCATTTCTTCACCCCTCCTGCGCATCAGCCGCCATGTCCAACAGCAACCTCCGCACCGAAAACCACTTCGACTACGTCAAGATCACGCTTGCCTCCCCCGAGCGGATCATGCAGTGGGGGCAGCGCACGCTGCCCAACGGTCAGGTGGTCGGTGAGGTGACGAAGCCCGAAACGATCAACTACCGCACGCTCAAGCCGGAAATGGACGGCCTGTTCTGCGAAAAGATCTTCGGGCCCTCCAAAGACTGGGAGTGCCATTGCGGCAAGTACAAACGGGTGCGCCACCGCGGCATCGTTTGCGAGCGATGCGGCGTGGAGGTAACGGAAAGCCGGGTGCGGCGCCACCGGATGGGCTTCATCAAGCTTGCCGCTCCAGTGAGCCACGTGTGGTACCTCAAGGGGATCCCAAGCTATGTGGCGATCCTGCTCGACATGCCGCTGCGGGATGTTGAGCAGATCGTGTACTTCAACTGTTATGTGGTCCTCGAACCGGGCGACCACAAATCGCTCACCTACAAGCAGCTGCTTACCGAAGACGAGTGGCTGGAGATCGAAGATGAGATTTATGCCGAAGATTCAGAGATCGAAAATGAGCCGATCGTGGGCATCGGAGCTGAAGCTCTAAAGCAATTGCTGGAAAATCTCACCCTCCAGGAAACCGCCGATCAGCTGCGCGAGGAGATCGCCGCCAGCAAGGGCCAGAAACGGGCCAAACTGATCAAGCGGCTCAGAGTGATTGACAACTTCATCGCCACCGATGCCCGTCCTGAGTGGATGGTTCTTGATGTGATCCCGGTGATTCCACCGGATCTGCGCCCAATGGTTCAGCTCGATGGTGGCCGCTTCGCCACCAGCGACCTCAATGACCTCTACCGGAGGGTCATCAACCGCAACAATCGCCTGGCTCGCCTGCAGGAGATCCTGGCCCCTGAAATCATCGTGCGTAACGAGAAGCGCATGCTGCAGGAGGCTGTTGACGCCCTGATCGACAACGGACGCCGCGGCCGCACCGTGGTGGGTGCAAACAACCGGGCCCTGAAGTCACTGAGCGACATCATCGAGGGCAAGCAAGGTCGCTTCCGCCAGAACCTGCTGGGCAAGCGGGTCGACTACTCCGGCCGTTCCGTGATCGTGGTGGGCCCCAAGCTGAAGATGCACCAGTGCGGTCTGCCCAAAGAGATGGCGATCGAGCTGTTCCAGCCGTTCGTGATCCACCGCCTGATCCGCCAGAACATCGTCAACAACATCAAGGCCGCCAAAAAGCTCATCCAGCGTGCCGACGATGAAGTGATGCAGGTACTGCAAGAGGTGATCGAAGGGCACCCGATCCTGCTCAACCGGGCCCCCACCCTGCACCGTCTCGGCATCCAGGCCTTTGAGCCCAAACTGGTGGATGGCCGCGCCATCCAGCTGCACCCGCTGGTGTGCCCCGCCTTCAACGCCGACTTCGACGGCGACCAGATGGCCGTGCATGTGCCCCTAGCGATCGAGGCTCAGACCGAGGCCCGCATGCTGATGCTGGCCAGCAACAACATCCTCTCGCCAGCCACCGGCGAGCCGATCATCACGCCGTCGCAGGACATGGTGCTCGGTGCCTATTACCTGACGGCCGCTCAGCCCGGTGCCAGCCAGCCCGCCTTTGGCGACCGCTCCCGCACCTTCGCCTCCCTTGAGGATGTTCTGGCGGCCCACCAGGAGAAGCACCTGACACTGCACGACTGGATCTGGGTGCGCTTCCAAGGCGAGGTGGAGTGCGATGAAGAGGATCTCAAGCCGCAGAAGGAGGAAGTCCTCAGCGACGGCACCCGCATCGAACAGTGGCTGTTCCGCCGTGACCGTTTCGATGAGGACGGCGCCCTGATCTCCCGCTACATCCTCTCCACGGTGGGCCGCGTTGTAATCAATCACACGATCATCGACGCCGTGGCTGCCACCTGAACCACCAGAACGATCCATCCTTCACCCCCTCCGCAGCCATGACCGCCACTCCCTCCAAGCCGCAAGCCAGCCAGTCCACTGGCGCTCCCCTCAGCCGCAAAGCGCCGCCTTTCCGCAACCGCGTGATCGACAAGAAGGCGTTGCGCAACCTGGTGGCCTGGGCCTACAAGCACCACGGCACCGCCGCCACGGCCTCGATGGCCGACGAGCTGAAGAACCTCGGCTTCCGCTACGCCACCCAGGCCGCTGTGTCGATCTCGGTCGACGACCTGCGCATCCCTGGCGACAAGGCGGCGCTGCTGGAAGAGGCCGAGCAGCAGATCACTGCCACAGAAGAGCGATACCGCCTCGGCGAGATCACGGAAGTGGAGCGCCACACCAAGGTGATCGACACCTGGACCGAGACCAATGAACGGTTGGTGGCGGCCGTTCGGCGCAATTTCAACGAGAACGACCCGTTGAATTCGGTGTGGATGATGGCCAACTCCGGCGCCCGGGGCAACATGTCGCAGGTGCGACAGCTGGTGGGCATGCGCGGCCTGATGGCCAACCCTCAGGGGGAGATCATCGACCTGCCGATTCGCACCAACTTCCGCGAGGGACTCACGGTCACCGAGTACGTGATCTCGTCCTACGGCGCCCGCAAGGGCCTGGTGGACACCGCCCTGCGCACCGCCGACTCCGGCTACCTGACCCGCCGCCTGGTGGACGTGGCCCAGGACGTGATCGTGCGGGAGGACGACTGCGGTACCAGCCGCTGCATCCCAATTGATGCAGACGAGAAGGGCAAGTTCGGCAGCAAGCTGGTGGGTCGCCTGGCGGCTGAGCCGGTGCTGGACGCCGATGGCAGCACCTTGGTGGATCGCGATGGTGAGATCGACCCTCCCCTGAGCCGACGCATCGAGGCGGCCAGTGTGAAGACCGTGAAGGTGCGCTCACCGCTCACCTGTGAAGCCAACCGTTCGGTCTGCCGCAAGTGCTACGGCTGGGCCCTGGCCCACAACGAGCTGGTCGACCTTGGGGAGGCCGTGGGCATCGTGGCCGCCCAGTCGATCGGTGAGCCGGGCACCCAGCTGACGATGCGTACCTTCCACACCGGAGGCGTTTCGACCGCCGAAACCGGCGTGGTGCGCTCCTTGGTTGAAGGCACAATCGAATTCGGAGCGAAGGCGCGCGTGCGTCCTTTCCGCACCCCCCATGGCGTGGACGCCCAGATCGCCGAGACCGACTTCACCCTCACCGTGAAGCCGAACGGTAAAGGCAAGCCCCAGAAGCTCGACATCACCACAGGCTCGATCCTGTTCGTGAGCGAGGGCCACGACACGCCGGCCGACACGATGCTGGCCCAGATTTCCTCCGGCGCCGCCGTGAAGAAGAGCGTTGAGAAGGCCACCAAGGATGTGATCTGCGACCTGGCGGGCCAGGTGCGTTACGAGGATGTGATCCAGCCCCGCGAAGTCACCGACCGCCAGGGCAACATCACCCACAAGGCCACCCGACTGGGCCGACTCTGGGTGTTCAGTGGCGATGTGTACAACCTGCCTCCTAACGCCTTGCCTGTGGTGGAGGGCAACCGGCCTGTCCAGACCGGCGACGTGCTGGCGGAAAGCCGCCTCGTGAGCGAATACGGCGGCGCGGTCCGCCTGCGGGAGAGCACCGGCGACTCCCGGGAGGTGCAGATCGTCACCGCCAGCCTCACCCTCAAGGACTGCAAGCTTGTGGGTGAATCCACCCACTCAGGGGAAACCTGGCACCTGGATGGCAAGGACAGCATGCGCTACCGGCTCAACACGGCGCCTGGGAGCAAGATCGGCAGCGGCGAAGTGATCGCCGAGCTCGCCGACGACCGCTTCCGCACCCAGACAGGCGGCATGGTGAAGTTCACCCCAGGCCTGGCGATCAAAAAGGCCCGCAGTGCCAAGAACGGCTACGAGGTAAGCAAAGGCGGCACCCTGCTCTGGATTCCTCAGGAGACCCACGAGATCAACAAGGACATCTCCCTGCTGATGATCGAGGACGGCCAATGGATCGAGGCCGGCACCGAGGTGGTGAAGGACATCTTCAGCCAGACCGCCGGCATCGTCACGGTTACCCAGAAGAACGACATCCTGCGCGAGATCATCGTGCGCTCCGGCACGCTGCATGTCGAGTCCGACAGCAAAGTGCTCTCCCGCTTCAGTGAAGGCCGGATGGTGATGCCGGGCGAGGAGATCACCAAGGGGCTGAAGGCCGAGGCGATGGTGTTCGTGGAAGCAGTCGAAACCCCTGATGGTGGGGCTCTGCTGCTGCGGCCCGTGGAGGAATACAGCATCCCCGATGAGGCCCACCTGCCCGAACTGGCAGCCGTCAAACAGAACGGTGGCCCCAGCCTGACCCTGAGAGCCACCCAGCGTCTGGCCTTCAAGGATGGCGAGCTGATCAAAAGCGTTGAGGGGGTGGAGCTGCTGCGCACTCAGCTGCTGCTCGAGACCCAGGACACCACACCTCAGATGACGGTGGATGTGGAAGCGGTGCCCGACAAGCGGGCCAAAACAATCGAGCGCCTGCAGCTCACCATCCTGGAAACCCTGCTGGTGCGCCGCGACACCCTCTCGGATGCCAGCCATGGCTCCACCCACACCGACCTGCAGGTAGCCGACGGCGACACGGTGAAGCGGGGCGACGTGGTGGCCACCACCCAGATCCTCTGCAAGGAAGATGGCATGGTGCAACTGCCCGATCCGATCGACGGCGAGCCGGTGCGCCGGCTGATCGTGGAACGCGACGGCGATACCCACCGCATCACCCTGGGCGGCGCCAGCCCCTTGGTGAGCGTGGATCAGCGCATCGTCGAAGGAGATCTGCTGGCCGAAGGCCTCGAGGCTCCTTCCTGCGGTCAGGTGGAAGCGATCGAGCAAGACTGCTTGGTGATCCGCCTCGGCCGCCCCTACATGGTGTCGCCCGAATCGGTGCTGCACGTCCGCGACGGCGAACTGGTGCAGCGGGGTGACGGCCTGGCGCTGCTGGTGTTTGAACGCCAGAAAACCGGCGACATTGTGCAGGGTCTGCCACGAATCGAAGAGCTACTGGAGGCACGGCGCCCCCGCGACGCCACCGTGCTCTGCCGCCGCAGCGGCACCGTTGAGATCAAGCAGGGTGAGGACGACGACTCCATCACGGTGACCGTGATCGAAGGCGACGACGCCATCAGCGAATACCCGATCCTGCTGGGCCGCACCGTGATGGTGAGCGACGGTCAGCAGGTGAACGCCGGCGATCTGCTCACCGACGGGCCAATCAACCCTCACGAGCTGCTGGAGTGCTACTTCGAAGATCTGCGCAATCGCAAGCCGACCCTGGAAGCGGCCCAGGAGGCAATCTCCAAGGTGCAGTTCCGGATGGTGCAGGAGGTGCAGAACGTTTACAAGAGTCAGGGCGTGTCGATCGACGACAAGCACATCGAAGTGATTGTGCGCCAGATGACCAGCAAGGTGCGCATCGAGGACGCTGGCGACACCACCCTGCTGCCGGGTGAACTGATCGAGCTGCGTCAAGTGGAGCAAGTGAACGGTGCCATGGCGATCACCGGCGGCGCACCCGCCGAGTTCACGCCGGTGCTGCTGGGCATCACCAAGGCCTCGCTCAACACCGACAGCTTCATCTCGGCGGCCTCCTTCCAGGAGACCACCCGGGTGCTCACTGAAGCCGCCATCGAAGGCAAGAGCGACTGGCTGCGGGGCCTGAAGGAGAACGTGATCATTGGTCGTCTGATCCCCGCCGGCACCGGCTTCAGCGGCTTCGAAGAGGAGCTGCGAGCCGAGGCCGGACCACACCCCGACATCCTCGAGGAGGACGGCATGGGTTACCGGCGCATGCAGAACCTGCGGCCCGACTACACCGTGGAGATGCCCGCCCCGGCTGCCTCCACTGCGGTGCTGGACGACCCTTCCGATGAAGATCTGGAAGCCACCCGCAGCCGCCACGGCATCGAGGCCAGCGGCAGCAGCATGGCCGCCTTCACCCGTCCCACCGTGGAAGAGGGCCTGGAGGAGGAACTGATCGCCGATCCAGCCGCCCTGGAGGGCCTGCAGGAGGAAGGGCTGTTGACCGATGACTGATCTATTGACCGATGACAGGTCTGCTCTCCGACCGCTGAAGGTGGCGGCCATGATGATGCGATGAGCAATGACATCCGCACAACCAACCCCAGCAGCACCGCCCTGGGCACCCCCGTGCCCCAGCGGCGGCTGCCGCGCTATGGCTTTCACAGTCATATCGAGCGACTGAACGGTCGTCTGGCGATGCTCGGCTTCGTGCTGCTGGTGGCGCTGGAGTGGCGCTTCGGCCACGGCCTGCTCGTCTGGCCTTGAGTGCCACGCACCTGCTGGGCATGGGCCGCCCAGAACTGGAGCGCTGGGCTGAGCAGCACGGTCAGCCCGCGTTCCGCGGCCGCCAGCTGCACGACTGGCTCTATGCCAGAGGGGCCCGCAGCCTGGCATCGATCACGGTGCTGCCAAAGGCCTGGCGACAGCAGCTGGATGCGGCAGGGCCCGATGGGCCTGCCGACTGGATCGGCCGGTCCAGGCCTGTGCACCGCAGCGTGGCGCGCGACGGCACTACCAAGCTGCTCCTGGCCACCGCCGACGGCCACACGATCGAAACGGTGGGCATCCCCACCGAAGGCCGGCTCACCGTGTGTGTGAGCAGTCAGGTGGGGTGCCCGATGGCCTGCCGCTTCTGTGCCACCGGCAAAGGGGGCCTGCAGCGGTCGCTGGCGGTGCATGAGATCGTCGATCAGGTGCTGAGCGTGCGCGAAGCGATGGAGCAGCGGCCCAGCCACGTGGTGTTCATGGGCATGGGAGAGCCGCTGCTGAACATCGAGGCGGTGCTGGCAGCGATCAACTGTCTCTGCAGCGACCTGGGCATGGCCCAGCGCCAGATCACTCTGAGCACAGTGGGGGTACCCCGCACGCTGCCGCGGCTGGCTGAGCTGGCCCTGGCAAGGCTGGGGCGGGCCCAGTTCACGCTGGCGGTGAGCCTGCATGCTCCGGATCAGCGCCTCCGGGAAGAGCTGATTCCTACAGCCCATGCCTATCCGATCGAAGCGCTGCTGGCGGATTGCCGCGACTACGTGGCCATCACCGGCCGCCGTGTGAGCTTTGAATACATCCTGCTGGGTGGGTTGAACGACCAGCCCCGCCATGCCGAGGGGCTGGCGCGGCTGATCCGTGGCTTTCAGAGCCACGTGAACCTGATTCCGTACAACCCGATCGCGGAGGAACAGTTCCAGCGGCCAACGGCGGCGGCGGTGCAGGCCTTCCGCCGGGGACTGCAGGAGCGGGGCATCGCCGTGAGCGTGCGTGCCAGCCGAGGACTGGAAGCCGACGCGGCCTGTGGTCAGCTGCGGCGACGCCTGGAAGACAGCCTGGCACCGGCACCGGCCGCTGGTTGAGGGAGAGGTCGATGGAGAAGCCGATTAAACCGGCACCTGCTGCTGCCGCTCCTGCTTCAACCGTCAGGCCCAGGCCAGCCTTTTTGCGGGCCCTCGGGCAGACGGAGCCGCCCAATCGGGTGTTTGTCGCTGGTGGAATGTACAGGCTGGAGCGGGTGTTCAAACACGATTCCTGGGCCGCCACGGCGCTTTACCAGTGTGAGGCAGCGGGGCCTGACGGCGCTGAGCTGCTGGTGTGCAAATTCAACCGGCAGGAATCGGTGTTCGGGCTGCCGCTGGCCTGGCTCGGACCGGTACTGGCGGCACGGGAGGCTCGCTTCCTGGCCCGACTGGCCGGCACCGGGCGGGTTCCAGTCGTTGAGCGGCTGGTACAGGATGGCCATGGACGGCAACTGGATCACGCGGTAGCCCACGCATTCGTGGCTGGAGAGCCACTCAGCAAACGGGCGGAATTGCAGGATGCCTTCTTTCCCAGCCTGGAGCAGTTGCTGGCGGTGATGCATGCCGACGGCCTGGCCTATGTGGATCTGCACAAGATGGAGAACGTGCTGGTGGGCAGCGACGGACTGCCGTGGCTGATCGACTTTCAGGTGTCATTCGCCCTGCCGCGCCGTCAACCCTGGCGCGCCCTGGCCCGGCCCCTGTTCAACCTGCTTCGCAGCGGCGATAGCTACCACCTGATCAAGCACTGGATCCGTCTTCGCCCCGATCAGTGCGGCCTCACCCCTGAAGACCTCGACAGTTACCGCCCCCTCTGGATCCGCTGGCATCGTCGCATCGGCGTGCCGCTGCGCTCCCTGCGACGCCGCCTGCTCACCAGGCTGGGGGTGCGGGATCGCAGCGGCCATGCCCGCAGCGAAACCTTTGCCGAAGAGGCCCTGCGGAAGCGATGAATGCGCCCATTCGATCCTGACCATCACAACCGATGGGCATGGCCCAACCAACAAAATGCCGACTGATCCGCAGCACAACAACCAGATCCAGCGCGATCTGGCACGCAATCTCGGAGTTGGCAGCCTGCTGGTGGCCCTGGTGGTGGGCGTGCAGCTGGGTTCACTCCCCTGGCGCTACCGGCGGGAACTCTGGCAACTGCAGGGGTTCGCGATGGGGGCTCTGCTGGGCTACGTGGTGGGCAGGCTCAGCGGCCGTGTCGGTCAGTCCGGCAGCCCAGGCAACGGCCCCGGAATCGGGCAGGATTGACGTCAGATCCTTCTCACCAGCCCATGGCGATGACCCCGAACCCGTCCGGATCCGGGGCACGCTCAAGCGCCCTGCCCCAGCTACCCGACTGGGTGAGCTGGGCCCAGGCCGGCCTCACCGCCCTCCTGGCCGTGCTGTTTCTGGTGATGCTGGCGAAGGCCCGCACCCAGGCAGCACGCCTGGAGGAACTCCAGCAGCGCGTGCAGGGGCTGGAGAACAGCCGCGCCCTCGAGCGCACCACCGGCCTGGAGCAGCAGTTGCGTGCAGCCGTTGACCGGCTCCAGACCCTGGAACGCAGCAACGCGCGCCTTGATGTGCTCAGCGCCAACAACGAGGCCCTGAGAGCCGAGGTGCAGCAATTGCGCCGCAGCCGTCCCGAATCGATCCGTCCGGTACGTCCCAATCCCCAAGGCCAGCAACAGAAGCCAAAGGACACCAATCCGGTGCCCCCGGTGAACCCGGTCAGTCCGCCGCCGCTGCTACCTTCGCCGGCCCCTCAGCAGCCCCCCACCGGTTCGGGCACCCAGGCACCTTGAACGACCGGGTCGTTCAGCCCTTCACCGCATCACCGCTGGCACTGGGCAGGATGTAGCGCTGGAGGCCCACAAACAGCGCCAGCACTGGCAGGATCGACACCACAGAACCGGCTGCCACCAGCCGCCAGTCGAGTGAGAAGCTGCTGGCCAGCTGCTGCAGGCCCAGCGGCAGTGTGTAGATCTCCGGCTCATCGAGGATCACCAGCGGCCAGAGGAAGTCGCTCCAGCTGCCGATGAACACGAACATCGCCAGGGTGATCAGGTCGGCGCGGGCCGCTGGAATCATTACGTTCCACCACTCCCCCAGTGGCGTGCAACCGTCGCTGCGTGCCGCCTCCTCCAGCTCCACCGGTACCCCCAGGAAGCTCTGGCGCAGCAGAAAGATGCCGAAGGCCGTGGCCGCCTGAGGAAGAATCAAGGCCCAGAGGGTGTTGCGCAGGCCGATCTGCACCATCAGCAGATACAGGGGAATCATCACCACCTGGAAGGGGATCAGGATCGTGGCCACCACCAGCGCCAGCACCAGCCCCCGGCCGGCGAAGCGCATCCGCGCCAGCGGGTAGGCCGCAAGCGAGCAGAACAGCAGGTTGGCCAGCACCGCCAGGCCGCTCACGATCGCGCTGTTGCGGAGGTAGAGCACCATCGGCTGGTCGGCGAACAGCCGCCAGTAGGCCTCCAGGCTGGGCTGGGCCGGCAGCAGCGCCGGCGGGCTTGTGAAGATGTCTTCCGCCGGCCCCTTGAGTGAAGTGCTCACCAGCCACAGCAACGGCAGCAGCATCGCCAGGGCCATTAAAAGCAGCATCGCCAGCTGCAGTGCCGCCGTCAGAGGAGAGCGGCGTGGTCCAGAGGTGGGTTCGGCCATTACACGCGAGGCCGCTCGGGCAGAGGCAGATCGCCCAGCACCGGCAGCGGCGCCTTCTGGGGGTGCAGGGGCACGCTGCGGTTACCGGCGATCAGCCGGTTGAGGGCATTCACGAACGCCTGGGCAGCGGCAACCACGATGTCGGTGTCGGCGGCATGGCCGGAGTAGAGCACACCGTTGTGACGCAGACGGATCGTCACCTCGCCCATGGCGTCGATCCCCTCGGTCACCGATTTCACCGAGAACTCCACCAGCTCGTTGGGCACGTTGGCCAGCCGGTTGAGCGCCTGACAGACTGCATCCACCGGGCCGGTGCCGATCGCCGCCTCGGTGAGCTCAGCGCCGTCGGCATCGGTGAGGGTCACGGTAGCGGTGGGCTGCAGGCCGGTGCCGCAGCTCACCTGCACGCTCTTGAGCGTGTAGCTGCCGTCGCCCTGCTGCTGCACCTGCTCGCTCACGATCGCCTCAAGATCGCGGTCTGTGATCTCGCGCTTGCGGTCGGCCAGCTCCTTGAAGCGGGCAAAGGCGTCGTCGAGATCGTCGCGGCTGAGCGCATAGCCAAGCTCTTCCAGCCGGGCGCGGAAGGCGCTGCGGCCGGAGAGCTTGCCCAGGGAGATGCGGTTGTCGGCCAGACCCACGGTGCGGGCGTCGATGATCTCGTAGGTGAGGCGGTTCTTGAGCACGCCGTCCTGGTGGATGCCGCTCTCATGGGCGAAAGCGTTGGCGCCCACGATGGCCTTGTTGGGCTGCACCGCCATGCCGGTGAGGTTGCTCACCAGCCGCGAGGTTTTGGTGATCTCCTCGGTGCGCACCGCCGTAATCGGCTCCGTGCTCTCCGCTGGCCGACCGAGGAAGGGGTTGAAGTAGCTGCGGCGTACGTGCAGCGCCATCACCAGCTCCTCCAGCGAAGCGTTGCCAGCCCGCTCGCCGATGCCATTGATGGTGCACTCCAGCTGGCGGGCGCCGTTTTTCACGGCTTCGAGGAAGTTCGCCACCGCTAGGCCCAGATCGTTGTGACCGTGCACGGAAATGACCGCCTGGTCGATGTTGGGCACGGCGGCGTTGATGCCAGCGATCAGCTCGCCGAACTCGGCGGGGGTGGCATAGCCCACCGTGTCGGGAATGTTGATCGTGGTGGCGCCGGCTGCGATGGCCGCCTCGATCACCTCGTGCATGAACGCCGGATCACTGCGGCCGGCGTCTTCGCAGGAAAACTCCACGTCGTCCACCAGCGAGCGGGCGTAGGCGACCATCTCGGCGGTGATCGCCAGCACGTCGGCGCGGCTCTTGCGCAGCTTGTGCTCCAGATGAATGTCGCTGGTGGCGATGAAGGTGTGAATGCGGCGGTTCGCTGCGGGAGCAACCGCATCAGCGCAGGCCTTGATGTCCCCCGCCGCTGCCCGGGCCAGGCCGCAGATCACAGGCCCGTCCGCCGTGCCTACGGCTGCAGCGATGCGCTGCACGGCATTGAAGTCGCCCGGGCTGGCGAAGGGGAAGCCGGCCTCGATGATGTCCACCCCCAGTCGGGCCAGCTGCTGGGCGATCGCCAGCTTCTCGTCCAGATTCAGGCTGGCGCCTGGCGACTGCTCGCCGTCGCGCAGGGTGGTGTCGAAGATCAACACCCGGCCGGGGTCGCGGGCCATCGGCGGCTCCTTATACGGAATGGCTATGAGTTGAATGCATTGTAGGCGTCGCCCGTACACTGACCCAACTGCGGCGCCAGCGTGGCCATGGGCGATCCGGCCGAGACGGGAACCGGCCACCCCGCGGCCGGAGAGCTGGCCTTGGTGCTGCACGCCCACCTGCCCTACGTACGCTCCGGTGAAGCCGGTTCGCTCGAGGAAGACTGGTACTTCCAGGCGCTTCAGGAGTGCTACCTGCCCTTGCTGTCGATGCTCGAAGCGGCCGCAGCCGACCCCGACCAACAGCCGCGCCTCACCCTCGGCCTATCCCCCACCCTGCTCAGCCTGCTCGCCGACCGGCAGCTGAACGCCCGCTTCCTCCCCTGGCTGGTGCAGCGGCAGCAGCTGCTGGAGCAGGCTCCCGCCGAACACGCCGCCGCCGCAGCCGACCTGGCCCGCCAGCTGGAGGAGGTGGTTCAGCTCTGGCTCACGATCGAAGGCCAGCCGGTGGCCCGCTTCCGCCAGCTACAGCAGCGGGGGGTGATTGACCTGATCACCTGCGGCGCCACCCACGGCTACCTGCCCCTGCTGCGGGAGGTGCCGGAGGCGGTGCGCGCCCAGCTGATCAACGCCGTGCGCGAACACGAGCGCCAGCTTGGGGAACGCCCCCTGGGCATCTGGTTGCCGGAGTGCGCCTATTACGAAGGTCTCGACCAGCAGCTGGCGAGCGTGGGACTTCGCTATTCCCTGCTCGACGGCCACGGCCTGCTCCATGCCATGCCCAGGCCGCGCTACGGCGTTTACGCCCCGATCTGCTCCCCTGGCGGGGTGGCCTTCTTCGGCCGGGATAGCAACTCCACCCTGCCGGTGTGGAGCGCCCGGGAGGGCTACCCAGGCGATGGCGCCTACCGGGAATTCCACCGCGACATGGGCTGGGATCTGCCGGAGCAGCAGCTGGCGGAGCTGGGCATCACCAGCCGCCGCCCCCTCGGCCTGAAGCTGCATCGTGTGACCGGCCGCAACTGTCCGCTGGAAGGAAAGCAGCCCTACGAGCCGGCCGCCGCAGCCACCAGAGTGGAGGAGCATGCCGCTGCGTACCTGGCGGGGCGGGCCGCCGAGCTGGAGGCGCTGGCCACCAGCATGGAGCCCCTGCCGCTGCTGGTCGCCCCCTTCGACGCCGAACTGTTCGGGCACTGGTGGTTCGAAGGGCCCCGCTTCCTGGCCGCCCTGTTCCGCCAGGCCGCCGGCGTCGGCGTGCGGCTGGTGACCCTGCGGGAGGTGCTTCACAACCAGCGCCCCCTGCAGGTGTGCCGACCCTCGCCCAGCAGCTGGGGGCAGGGCGGGTACCACGACTACTGGCTGAACGACACCAATGCGTGGCTGATCCCCGAGTGGCAACGGGCTGCGCGGGCGATGGTGCGGCGCGTGAACCGGGGGGTGGCCACTGCCGCCCAGCGGGATCTGCTCACCCAGGCGGGCCGCGAGCTGCTGCTGGCCCAGAGCTCCGACTGGAGCTTCATCCTGCGGGCCGGCACCACCACCGGGCTGGCGCGGCAACGGATCGAGCGCCATCTCGACCGCTTCTGGCGGTTGATCGAGGCGATCGAGCAGGGCCAGAGCCCGCCGGCAGACTGGCTCAAGGCGGTGCAGCAGGAGGACGGCCTCTTCCCGCTGCTCAACGCCGCCGACTGGCTCAGCCCACCAGCGCAGACACAGCCGGTGGCGGGCTGAAGCACGACCCCGGCGCGAATCAGGGATCGAGCAGCCGCCAGGCCATGGTCAGCTCCCGCCCCTGCATCCCCATCAGGCCACCACGCACACCCCATGGCGCCTTCACAAACAGGCGCACCATCGCAGCCAGCAGCTCCGCTTCGCTGAGCGTGTTGGTCAGGAAGCCGTACCACTGGCGTTCGGGCAGGGTGAAGAAAGTGGCGAAATGCGCTCGCAGCTGGGGTTCGCTGAAGCGCATCAGCTTCTCCAGCCCGAACTGATAAAGCGCGTGCTTGCGTCGCAGCGCCCGGGGCCAGAGCGCCCGCCAGCCGGCCGCCGCCAGGGGCGCCGGACCGGCCTGGGGATCGGCGGCCATCGCCGCGGCAACCGCCGCCGCCACCGCCGGCGCCCGACGTAGCAGGGCACCCATCAGGTAGCCGGAGGCCGGGTGCACCATGGCGGCGGCGCCGCCGAAGCCCAGCAGAGGCTGCTGCAGATCCGGCAACGGCAGATTCATCGGGAACAGGCAGAGCTCCTCGTGCTCCACCTCCAGCACCCGCACCCCGCGCTGGGCAAGCCTCCGCTCCAGGCGCTCGCGCAGGCGCTCGTAGGGCACCGGTGGAGCCAGGGCTAGGGAGGTCTCCTCCACGAAGAACCGTCCCTCGCCCAGATCCATCGCATACAGGAAGGTAGGGGGCTCAAGACGCTCGGCCTCACTGAGGTGATCGCAGCGGTAGTCCATCAGCACAAACTGGCCAGGCTGAACGGGCGGCGCACTGAAGCGGCCCCTGATCCCGTAAGCGGCCTGGCCCGCCACCGGCCCCCGATCGGGCCGGCGCAGAAAGACCGACTGATGACCGCTGGCATCCACCACCAACCGAGGCTGCCACTGACGGCCGTCGGCAGCGCGCACCAGGCTGCGGGCTTCACCATGCTCCAGCGCAGTGGCCAGCCCCCGATGCCAGCGCACCCCGGCCGCATCACCGCGCTCCAGCCAGTGCCGCTGTAGCAGCAATGGATCGAACAGGCCGTAGTCACGGCCGTGGGACGTGGAGCGGTTAGCGGGAGCGGCGGGGTCAGGAGATCCCGCTCCGAAATAACTGCAGGTGTCGCGCCAGCGGTGCGCCAGCAGCCCGCCGAGACCGAGGGCATCGACCTCCTCCCCCCAGATGCCGTAGGTGTTCGGCCAGGGATCGTCGCGGTCGCCGGCGGCCAGCAGCGCCACGGCCAGCCCCTGCTCACCCAGGGCTACGGCGATGGCCAGCGCGGCCGGACCGCCCCCCACCACCAGCACATCCGGCGAACCGTCGCTGGCCTTGTCAGGGCTCAAGCCAGTACCTCGAGCAGCTGCCGGTTGTTGATCTGGAGGGCCTCCGCTTCGAGAATCTCGCGCTGAGGATCGGCGATCACCTCGATCCGATGCGGCCCTTCAGCCAGCGGGAGGGGCAGGCGGAACCACTCTTCCGCCCCAGCCGCCAGCCAGGGAAGGCGCAGGTAGCGGTGGCTGCTGAAGCGGTCGTCGATCACCACGGCCACCCCCACATCGCTCACATCCATGGAGCCACGGTTGTAGACCCGGAATCGCAGCTCCGCTTCGCTGTGCACCAGGTCGGCTACACCCAGATCGCTCGCCAGCATGTGCAGCTGCTGCAGCGGGTAGAGCACCAGCCGCTCCAGCTGCTCCAACTGGCTGCCCTCATGCTCGTGATGGAGATGGCCCCCATGGCTCAGATCAGTGCTGCAGCCGTGCAGATGCAGGTGGGCTCCTGCCACGGGCACGGTCACCCGGCCCCGCTCCGGTTCGGTGTCAAAGAAGCCACAGCAGTCCCAGTGCAGCGAACGCCCCAGATAGCGGATCGGATCGCTGGGATCCGCCGGATCGACCGGAGCCAAGCGGAAGTGCTGCAACAACTCGTAGATGCTGCGGGAGGCGGTGGCCTCAGAGGCTTCACTGCGGGCCATAGCGGCGTTGCGTCGCTGCACCCCCATGCAGAGCTTGGAAGCCACAGTGATCACCAGGCTCTGCCAGTGCGCCTGCAGGCGCACGCCATAGACCGGCGCCTCAGGCAGCCGTCCCCGCTCCCGCTCCAGCCGGATCGCCCCAGCCACCAGCGCCTGGAGCGGCTGACCCTGAACGGGCCCGAGTGCATCGAGGTCGACCGGGGTGCGCACCGCGGTGGCGTCGCCGCTGAAACACACGTAGGGGAAATGGCCGCTGCCATCCCCGGAACGCATGGGTCTGATTGCGCCATCAGCCGCCTGGCACTTCCAGATCGTGGTGTTGCCGCTGACATTCGGCAGGAATGTGAGCTCGCCGTTGTCGATGCTGGTGGTGGTGCCCAGACCCAGCACATCCCCATGCAGAGGGATGCTCTCCAGCGGCAGGTGCTCGCGCACGTCACCCTGGATCAGATCCGCAACCGTGTTGGCGATCCAGAGGTCAGCCATGGCCGTGCGGGGCAGCGCTAGGCATCGGCGCCCGAGCTGGAATCCTGATCCCGGTCGGAGTCCGGATCTGGGGTGAGAGGGTTGGCGGTGATGCCCCCATCGGGGGTGCTGGCATAGCCAGCGGTGCTGTCTGCGCTGCCCTCGACAGCACCGACCGAGGCCAACGGATCCTCCCCATCGGCCTCCTCGGGGGCCGGCGGCACCAGCACCACCTCAGCCAAACGGTCGCCGGCATCGAGCTTCTGCAGGCGCACGCCGGTGGCCGCCCGCGACTGCTGGGGGACCGCATCGGCCCTGGTGCGCACGATCACGCCCTTCTCGCTCACAAGCAGCAGCTCCTCACCCGCACCCAGCACCTTCAACCCCACCAGCGCATCCCCCTTCAACCGGAACTTGATCGCCCTCAGCCCCATACCAGCGCGCTTCTGCAGGCGGAACTGATCCACCGGCACCCGCTTGCCCAGCCCACTGGCACTGGCCACCAACACCCAGGGCCCCTCGCTCGCTGCGGCCGTGTCCTCCCCATCACCCTCGTCGCCCTCCTCATCACCGGCATCAGCAGAGCTGGCCACCCGATCGGCCAGCTCTGCCGGCAGCACATCCATGCTCACAAGTGAATCCGCATCCCGCAGATTCATCGCCCGCACCCCTCGCGCCGTGCGGCCCAGGGGCCTCAGCTCCTCGTCGCTGAGCCTGAAGTGGATGGTCATGCCCTGGCGGGAGCCGATCAGCACGCTGTCGCCCGGCAGGGCAAGCCGCACCCAGCTGAGGGCATCGCCCTCCACCAGATCGATGGCGATCAGACCATTGGAGCGGATGTTGGCAAAGGCTGAAAGGCGGGTGCGCTTGATGAAACCACCGCTGGTGAGCATCACCAACACACCGTCGTCGGTAAATTCGCTCACCGCCAGCAGGGAGGTGATCTGCTCCTCCCGTGGGATCGGCAGCAACTGCACGATCGGCGTGCCTTTGGCCGCCCTGCTGCTCACCGGCACCCGGTAGGCCGGCACCGTGTACACCACGCCTCGGTCAGAGAACAGCAAGAGGTTGTCGTGGTCGTTGCAGCTGATGAACAGCTTCACCGCTTCCTCGCCCTGGCTGCGGGTGCCGGCCTTGCCGCGGGTGCCGCGGCTGGTGGCCTCGAACTCGCTCACCGGCATGCGCTTCAGATAGCCGGTCTCAGTGAGCATCACCACCGAACGCTCATTGGCGATCAGGTCGATGTCCTCCAGGCCTCCCTCGAGATCCAGGATCTCGGTGCGCCGCGGTGAGACATAGCGGCTGCGGATCGTCGCCAGCTCTTCGGTAATGATCCCCAACACCCGCTCCCGCCGGGCCAGGATGTCCTTGTAATCAGTGATCTTGGCGAGCAGGTCTTCGTGCTCAAGCCGGATCTTGTCGGCTTCCAGCGCCGTGAGACGACGCAACTGCATCTGCAGGATTGCATCGGCCTGCAGCTCGCTCAACCCGAACTGCGCCATCAGATCGCTGCGCGCTGTGGCCGTATCGGCAGCAGCGCGGATCAAGGCAATGATCGCGTCGAGGTTCTCGAGGGCGATCAGCAGGCCCAGCAGGATATGGTCGCGCTCCTCGGCCTTGCGCAGTAGGTAGCGGGTGCGCCGCTCGATCGTCTCGATGCGGAAGTCGAGGAACACCTGCAGCATCCGCCGCAGGTTGAGCACCACCGGCTCACTGCCCACCAGCGCCAGCATGTAGGCGTTGAAGTTGCTCTGCAGCGGCGTGAGCTTGAAGAGGTTGTTGAGCACCACCTGGGGATAGGCGTCGCGCCTGAGCTCGATCACCACCCGCATACCGTCGCGATCGGATTCGTCGCGGATGTCGGAGATGCCCTCAAGCTTCTTGTCATTGACCAGTTCGGCGATCCGCTCGATCAGCGCCGCCTTGTTCGTCTGGTACGGGAGCTCGGTGATGATCACGGCATCGCGATCGGGCCGGCCTGCTACCTCCAAGGTTTCGACCGAAGCCACGCCGCGCATGGTCACCGATCCACGGCCCGTGAGATAGATCTCACGAATGCCGCTGCGGCCCAGGATCTGGCCACCGGTGGGAAAATCAGGCCCGGGAATCAGGGCCTGGAGCTCCCGGTCGCTGATCTCAGGATCGGCGATCAGGGCCTGGAGGCCATCGAGCAGTTCGCCGAGGTTGTGAGGGGGAATGTTGGTTGCCATCCCCACGGCAATTCCGGAGGAGCCATTGAGCAGCAGCTGAGGAATCCGGGCCGGCAGCACGGTGGGCTCTTGCTGACTGCCGTCGAAGTTGTCGACGAAATCGACCGTTTCACTCTCGATGTCCTCCAGCAAGGCATCGGTGGTGAGGGCGTGCAGCCGTGATTCGGTGTAGCGCATCGCGGCGGGCGGATCGTTGTCCACCGAACCGAAGTTGCCATGACCGTTGATCAGCGGCATGCGCAGGGAAAAGTCCTGCGCCATCCGCACCAGGGCGTCGTAGACAGCCGTGTCGCCGTGAGGGTGGTACTTGCCGAGCACCTCACCCACCACACGGGCACACTTGCGGAACGGGCGGTCGCTGGTGAGCCCCAGCTCGTACATCGCATAGAGGATGCGGCGATGCACCGGTTTGAGACCGTCACGCGCGTCGGGCAGAGCCCGTCCGACGATCACGCTCATCGCATACTCCAGATAGGAGCGCGACATCTCGTTGCGGAGGTCGGTCTGGATGATCCGCGAGTCGCCGTCAGAGCCGGAGTCGCCTGGGCCTGAATCGCCTGGGTTGACCGGTCCCGTGGGATCCGCCATGCATGACCATCTTGAACCAACTCACTCTATCGAAAGAGCCCCAGTCGCTTCCTGTGCACCTCGCGAAGCGGCGGAACTACGGGATCGCCAGCAGCGCGGCGGTCTGCGGGTGCGCAGTGCCGCCGCCTGGCGAGCCCTGGTGCGCCAGACAGGACTGGCGGCGGCCTACGCAGCCACCGATGTGGTGGTGGCCGCCGATGCAGCGTTCACCGACCAGGGCAGCCTGCAGCTGAGCCTTGGCCCCACTGACCCACCGATCCGGCTGCGCGGCGTCCAGCTCGATGGGGTCTGCGGCCTTGCTGCGGGCGGACCCGGAGAGCTGGTGCTGCCGATCGGCGGCGGACTGGGCGAACCGCACCGCCGCAGCGGCGCCCAGCTGCTCGAGCGGTTGCTGCGGGGCGAAAGCCTGCCGCTCGATGCCAGCGGCGAAGCCACACCGCTCCATCCCCGCCGCGAGCTGCACACAAGGTTGGCGCTGGCCCAGATCGGCGCTGTCCGCCTGGTGCTCCAGCGGGCTGTGGTGGAGAACGGCGTGGTGGCCACCAGCAGCGCCACAGGCCGCTGCCCAAGCGCCTGGGGGCCGCTGCTCGGCCCGCACCACACCGCCCTGTGGAGCTGTGGCGGCGCCGGCAGCATCGGCCTGACGATGCCGTGGCTGAACCAGCTGGGGCCTGGCTCGCCGCTGCTGGTGGCCGGCGGACTGGGCTGGGTGATCGGCGCTGGCAGCGGCCACCAGCCCGCCGCTCGCCGTCAGGCCGGCGGCCATGCCCTCACCCCCGGGGCCGTGGCGGCGGCGGTGGTGGACGTTCATCAGCTCGATCGGCGCTGGATCCGCGCCTGCTTCTTCGAGGGTCACGGCTGCGCGTTACTCGTGGCGGTCGCGGCGCCGGTGCTGCTGCTCAATGGCCAGATCGCCCTGCAGGCAGCGGCCGAACCTGACCAGCTGCAGGCTCCCGTGCTCGATCTGGCGATCCCGAGGCGCATCAAACCGGCGCTCGGCAGCGTCAGTTACGACGCCCTTGCCAGTGGCACGATCGAGGTGGCTGGGCGGCGGCTGCGGACGGCGCCGGCCCACAGCCCCCGCCTCGCGGCGGAGATCAGCACCGAGCTGGTGCAGCGGCTGGAACAAAATCGCTTCCCGTTGCAGGCGAACCTCTCGGGCCTGCCGGAAGCCAGCACGCTGATCCCCGTGGACGATTGAGCCGCCCCCCCCCCCTTAAAGTCGAGTCGTTTTTTCACCTCGCCTGCCGGTTCATGGCCGACATGCTTCCCGACACAACCCAGCCCCCGGCCGGCGAACAGGACACAAGCCCGCTGGCGGCACCCTCGCCTGAAGAGATGCTGCCTGAGCCGGAAGTGATCGTGCTGGAACCAGCCGCGATGCCGGAGGCACTGGCCGTTGAACCGACAGCACCCGAACCGGAATCACCTGAAGCAGCTGTGCCCGAAGCAGCTGTGCCCGAACCGGCAGCACCAGCCCTACAGCAACCAGACCAGGCAACTTCACCATCCGCTCCGCCTGAGAGTCTGGCCCCGGTCGTGATCGAGGAGGACCCTGCTGCTGCCGTCGTGGAGGCTGCCGCAGCTCCGGCTATCACCACTGAACCGTTACCCGAACTGGAGAGCAGCACCAGCGTGGTGCCGCTTGCAACGGGCCCTGCAGACGCTGAAGGCGGTGAGTGGAACCTGCTGCTGGCCAAAGTGCGCGATTGGCTAGCCGGCGGCCATCTGCAGGCTCTGTGGACGCAGGCCCGCTCGCCGCTGACCCTGGTGCTGCTTGCTGCGACCCTGCTGCTGGTGTTGCGGGTGTACACCGCTCTGCTGAGCCTGATCGACAGCGTGCCGCTGGCGCCGGGCCTGCTCGAACTGCTCGGCCTGATCTGGGCTGTGAAGGAGGGTCTGCCCAGGCTGGTTCAGCGCAGTCGCCGCGAACAGCTCTTCGCTGATGTGCAGCAGCGCTGGCAGCGCTTCCGCGGCCAGCGCTGAAGAGCGCCACCGCGGCTCCTGCTCGCCCCGGCTGATTCCGCACCGGTTGATACGGTGGCCTGGATATCCGTCTGTTTCCGGTGGACATCCAGCTCGGCCGCAACCGTACCGTTCGTCGTGCGTACGGCATCGACGAGATCGCCCTGGTACCTGGCAGCCGCACTGTGGATCCGGCAGTCACGGACAGCAGCTGGACCCTGGGGGGCATCACCCGCGAGATTCCGATCATCGCCAGCGCCATGGACGGCGTTGTGGATGTGGGCATGTGCGTGGAGCTCACCAAACAAGGCGCCCTGGGGGTGCTGAACCT